>NZ_CP073105.1:1867466-2178711 GCF_018138085.1 Stutzerimonas stutzeri | reverse complement strand
CGCCTTCCCTTTACGGCAATCGGTCTGCGCGGCAGAACCCAAGGCAGTCCTGCCAAACAACGCGCCTACGGCGCCTCTTTACGCCGCGGACTGTTCTCGCCGACGGGCATGACCGCCACGGTCAAGCGAGAAATGCAGCTGAGCTTGCCGTCCTCCCCGCTCAGGCGTATGTCCCACACATGGCTGGAACGCCCCAGGTGAACCGGCCTACAGGTCGCCGTCACACGACCATCGCGCAAGGCACGAATGTGGTTGGCGTTCACTTCCAGCCCCACGCAGTAGAAACGGCTCGGGTCGATGCATTGGTAACTGGCCGTGGAGCCGACCGTCTCGGCAAGCACCACCGAAGCGCCGCCATGTAGCAAGCCATACGGCTGATGAGTGCGGGAATCGACCACCATGCTCGCGGTCAGTGAATCGTCGCCGACCGCTTCAAAGCGAATATCGAGCAATTCCAAAATGGTGTGCTGGCGATGCGCGTTGAGCTGCTCGATTTGCGGTGGGGTGTGCCAAATGCTCAAGGGACGTGCTCCAGTGGTTCGTATTTATTCTTATGGAAACGAAAAGCGGTGGGCCGTGCGGCTTATGAGGGATGCCGAAGCCCGACGAGGTGCATCAAACCGGCTGCCAGGTGCTCGCCCTCGAGCTCGGCCAGACTGGCGGTCGCCATGGGCAGCGGTGCGTCACGATGACCGCTGACCAGCCAGCCGCCCAGCGCACCGACGAGGGGCTGATGGGTCACGAGCAACAGGCGCTGCTCGGTACGTCGGTCCAGATAAAGCATCGCGTCGGCCGGGTCGGCGTCGGGCGTCAGCCAGGGAACGGTCTCCACCGGCCCTGTGAAGCCGAGCGTCTGGCGAACGATCTCGGCGGTTTGCTGGGCCCGTTGATAGGGGCTGACCAGGATCACCTGTAGCGATTGGTCCTGTAGCGGCGCGGCGGCGCCCTCCACTTCCCGGCGCCCAACGTCCGTCAAATTGCGCTGCGCGTCGGTACGAGCCTTGGGTTCGGCCTGGCCATGGCGCAACAGCCATAACCTCATGGTTGCGACTCCTGGGCAGGCGTGACGGGTGCCACCGGTGGCGGCGTCTCGCGATCGGCCGGGCGTGGCGTAGGCCAGTCGGACATCGGCCAGGGCTTGCGATCGGTATTGAATGTGCCGAAGCGGCCGATCTGCGCGACGTACTGGCTGAGGCTGTCACCCAGCCCCTGCAGGCTGTCGCTCCCCTTGCCACTTATGGCATGCAGGACCAGCTGCGCGACCACGACTATCAGCAGTACCACCTCGGCTATCTGCCAGACGAAAAAGAAAACCAGCATCCAGATGGCGCGCAAGATCAGTGATTCGCGATCGGCACCGTGTTGTGGTGTGCTCATCGATGTATCCCCTGTGGTTTGTCAGAAGCCGTCGGTGGAAATGAAATCCACATCGGTCTTCGGTTCGCCGCGCATCAGCAGCGCAATCACCTGTTCCAGCGTACGCCCCTCGAACAGAATGGCATGCAGCCCAGCGACCAGCGGCATGTAGACCTGCAACTCCTCCGCCTTGGCCTTGAGTACCTTGATGGTGTTGACACCTTCGGCTACCTCTCCCAGGCGAGACACGGCCTGATCGAGACTCAAGCCCTCGCCAAGGGCGTATCCCACCTGAAAGTTGCGGCTTTTCGAGGAGGTGCAGGTCACGATCAGATCGCCGACCCCGGCCAACCCCAGGAAGGTCATCGGGTTCGCCCCCAACCTGACGGCGAAGCGGGTCATCTCGGCAAGCGCCCGGGTGATCAGCATGCTGCGCGTGTTTTCGCCCATGCCAAGTGCCGCGGCCATACCGGCCATGATCGCGTAGACGTTTTTCAAGGCGCCGCCGAGCTCCACGCCGAAACGATCGGCACTGGCGTAGACGCGAAAGGTACGCCCATGCAGCGCCTGCTGTACGCTGCGGCACAGTGTCTCGTCATTGCTGGCGACCACGGTCGCGGTCAACGCATGCTCGGCCACTTCTCGTGCCAGGTTCGGCCCCGAGATCACGCCGATGCGGGCATGTGGTGCGATCTGCTCGAGAATCTGGCTCATCAGCATGAAGCTCTGCGCCTCGATGCCCTTGGTCGTACTGACCAGCATCTTGCCCGCCAGCTGAGCGGCGAATGGTGACAGCGCCTGGCGCAGGGCACTGGACGGCAGCGCGACGAATACCAGCTCGCAATCCGTTAGCGTCTGCCCCAGATCGGTCACCGGATCGACTTTGGGAAGCACCGTCACGCCTTTGAGATAACGCGGGTTCTGGCGATGGGTGCGAATGTTCTCGGCTTGCTCGCTGTCACGCATCCAGAGGCGGACGTCGTGGCCGTTCTCGGCCAGCAGATTCGCGATAGCGGTGCCGAAACTACCGCCGCCAAGCACCGCTATGGGTTGCTGTTCAATCATGGTGTATCCGCTTCAAGCCACTCGGTGGCAGTGTTCTGCATTATTGCGTAGCGCTTCCGGCACAGCCAGCGCCAACCCTCTGGCCAATGGAATCATAAGGTTACAGCTTCCTGCGACCCTTGCTGGCTGAAAGAATCTCTCTGCCCGGCCCGGTTTGAGGCTCGTCTTCGCGAGACATCCCTCGATGGTCTATAAGGGACAGGACGTCACATGGTCGTTGTAGCAGGTGAGGAGTGTTAAAGTATCGGCCCGTTTCTGCCATGGTCTTCTCGTAGTCGGTCGAAACGAGCGGTATCCATCTCCTTGCGCTGTGACTTTCAGCTCAGGGTGGCAGTCTATGACTAGTCTTTGTGATCAGACTCTCGATTTACGAGTCAGATGAAAAGCAGCAAGCCCTCCATAAAGGGACCATTGAGGAATACGCATGACCAAACAACAGGCCTTTACTCGGGAAGATCTGCTCCGTTGCAGCCGCGGCGAGCTGTTCGGTCCCGGTAATGCGCAACTGCCCGCGCCCAACATGCTGATGGTCGATCGCATCGTTCATATCAGCGAAGTAGGCGGCAAGTACGGCAAGGGCGAATTGGTCGCCGAGCTGGACATCAATCCTGATCTCTGGTTTTTTGCCTGTCATTTCGAAGGTGACCCGGTCATGCCCGGCTGCCTGGGCCTCGATGCAATGTGGCAGCTGGTAGGCTTCTATCTCGGCTGGCAAGGCAATCCAGGCCGGGGCCGCGCCCTGGGCTCCGGCGAAGTGAAGTTCTTTGGCCAGGTTCTGCCAACCGCCAAGAAGGTCACCTACAACATCCATATCAAACGCACCATCAATCGCTCGCTGATCCTCGGCATCGCCGATGGCACCGTCAGCGTGGATGGGCGCGAGATCTACAGTGCCGAAGGTTTGCGTGTCGGCCTGTTTACCTCTACCGATAGCTTTTGAAGGACTTCCGCATGCGTCGCGTCGTGATCACCGGCCTGGGTATCGTTTCCTGCCTCGGCAATGACAAAGACACCGTCTCCGCCAACCTGCGTGCCACCCGTCCTGGCATACGCTTCAACCAGGCCTATGCGGACATGGGTCTGCGCAGCCAGGTTTCGGGTTCCGTCGACCTGAACCTCGAAGAGCTGATCGACCGCAAGGTCCTGCGCTTCATGGGTGATGCGGCGGCCTACGCCTATCTGGCCATGCAACAGGCGCTGGAAGATTCAGGTCTGAGCGCTGACGAAATATCCAATCCGCGTATCGGCCTGATCGCCGGCTCCGGTGGCGCGTCGACCATCAACCAGATGGAAGCCATCGACATCCTTCGCGAGAAGGGCGTCAAGCGCATTGGCCCATATCGCGTACCACGCACCATGAGCAGCACGGTATCGGCCTGTCTGGCCACCCCGTTCCGCATCAAAGGCATCAACTATTCCATCGCCTCGGCCTGCGCCACTAGCGCGCATTGCATCGGCCATGCCATGGAGCAGATCCAGATGGGCAAGCAGGATGTGATTTTCGCCGGCGGTGGCGAAGAGGAGCATTGGAGCCAGAGCTGCCTGTTCGATGCCATGGGCGCCCTGTCCAGCCAGTACAACGACACGCCGGAAAAGGCTTCCCGCGCCTACGACGCCAAGCGTGACGGTTTCGTCATCGCGGGCGGTGGCGGCATGGTGGTTGTCGAAGAGCTGGAGCATGCGCTCAAGCGCGGCGCCAAGATCTACGCCGAAATCGTCGGCTATGGCGCGACGTCGGACGGCTACGACATGGTAGCGCCGAGCGGCGAAGGTGCACTGCGCTGCATGCAACAGGCGATGGCGACGGTAGACGGCGAGATCGACTACCTCAACACCCATGGCACTTCCACGCCGGTGGGTGACGTTGCCGAGAGCAAGGCCGTGCGCAACATGTTCGGCGACAAGATCCCGGCCATCAGCTCGACCAAGAGCCTGTCCGGCCACTCGCTGGGTGCCGCGGGCGTGCATGAGGCGATCTACTGCATGCTGATGATGCAGGGCAACTTCATCGCTGGCTCGGCCAACATCGAAGAGCTGGATCCGGAAGTCGCCGACATGCCGATCGTTCGCGAGACCCGCGAAAATGCCAAGATCGACACCATCATGAGCAACAGCTTCGGCTTCGGCGGGACCAACGCCACGCTGGTTCTCAAGCGCTGGAAAGGCTGATCAACAAGCCTGATGAAGCAACGGCGCCCCAGGGCGCCGTTGCTTTTTGTGTCTTCGACCACCTCATCGCGGACCGCATCACCGCCTAGGCTACCGAGCGAGCCCCATCCTCTAGCCCGCGGCACACCCGGAGGGCGGGTTTGATTAGACGCCCACGCCCTCTTCCGCTACATCGCCATGCGCAATACAGGACGCCGCCGTGAACAGCGCGTCGGTGGACGAATTCAGCGCAGTCTCTGTCGAATCCTGCACCACACCGATGATGAAGCCGACCGCTACCACCTGCATGGCCAAGTCATTGGAAATGCCGAACAGGCTGCACGCCAGCGGAATCAACAACAGCGAGCCGCCGGCCACGCCAGAGGCACCGCAGGCGCAGATGGCGGCGAGCAGGCTGAGCAGGATGGCAGTGGGCATGTCGACGTCGATACCCAACGTATGGACGGCCGCCAGGGTCAGCACCGTGATGGTGATCGCCGCCCCGCCCATGTTGATGGTCGCACCCAGGGGAATCGACACTGAGTAGGTGTCCTTATGCAGGCCGAGACGCTCGCAAAGCTGCATGTTGACCGGGATGTTCGCCGCCGAGCTGCGAGTGAAGAATGCGGTGATACCGCTTTCCCGCAGGCAGGTGAAAACCAGCGGATAAGGGTTTTTGCGAATCTGCCAGAACACGATCAGCGGATTCACTACAAGTGCCATGAAGACCATGCTGCCCACCAGCACCAGCAGCAACTGGAGATAGCCGGCCAACGTCGAAAAGCCGGACGTGGCGAGCGTGCCGGCAACCAGACCGAAGATACCCAGCGGCGCGAAGCGAATGACCACTTTGACGATCAGCGTGACCCCTTCAGAGATATCCGCGATCAGGTCGCGGGTACTTTCACGGGCATGGCGAAACGCGATTCCGAGGCCTATGGCCCAAGCCAATATGCCGATGAAGTTGCCTTCGATAACCGCATGCACCGGGTTGTCGACGATGTTGAACAGCAGGGTATGCAGAACGGCGCCTACCCCGGACGGTGGCACGACGTCGTTGGCCTGGCTGATCAATGTAAGGTGCGTTGGGAATAGCGTACTGGCGATGACAGCCACCACGGCGGCGCTCAGGGTGCCCAGCGCATAAAGCCCCAGGATCGGACGGATGTGCGTCGGCTGCCCGCGCTTGTGGTTGGCTAGCGACGCGGTGACCAGCACGAAGACCAGTACCGGGGCAACGGCTTTCAAGCCCGCGACGAACAGATCGCCCAACAGGCTGACCGAGTTAGCGGTTTGCGGGGACAACCATGCCAGCAGGCAACCGGCGACCAAGCCGATAGCGATCTGAGTCACCAAACTGACACGGCTATAGGCTCTGAAAAGGCGGTTTGAGAGGTTGGACATTGCGGAGTCTCGGCGTAAGAGGCTGGACCGGGCGCAACGCCTGGCGCTGATGAGCGTCACGGCGAGGGCCGACTAAAAACGCCGGATGGTACGCATATCGGCCCGTTATGCCCAGCGCCGAACAAACGGGGGCCGCATACGTTACGGCAGGCCCCATGGCATCCCCCGGAACAACCGGGCATGCGTTGCGGCTCTCGTTCAGATGCGAAAGCGCGCCACCAGTTCGTTCAGGCTGATCGCTAGTCGCGCCAGCTCCTGGCTGGCCGCGCTGGTCTGATTGGCACCGGCCGAGGATTGCAACGACAGGTCCCGGATGTTGATCAGGTTACGGTCGACTTCACGTGCTACCTGGGCCTGTTCCTCCGACGCACTGGCGATCACAAGGTTACGCTCGCTGATCTGACTGATCGCCCGGGTTATGTCATCGAGCGCCTCGCCGGCCGCACGGGCGACGTCCAAGGTGCTACGCGCGCGCTGGTTGCTGGCTTGCATGGCCTGCACTGCCCGATCGGTGCCCTGATGTACGTCGCCGATCATCTGCTCGATCTCCTGCGTGGATTGCTGGGTGCGATGTGCCAGCGCTCTCACTTCATCGGCTACCACAGCAAAACCACGGCCCGCCTCGCCTGCACGTGCCGCCTCGATGGCCGCGTTCAGCGCCAGCAGGTTGGTCTGTTCGGCAATCGAGCGAATCACGTCCAGCACCTTGCTGATGTCCCGCACCTGACCGGCCAGCTGCTCGACCTGAGTGGCAGTGGTGGTCACGTCACCTGCCAGCAGGTCTATCGATTCGACCGTCCTGATCACCTGCTGACGGCCTTGCTGCGCCGTAACATCCGACTCACGCGAGGCCTCGGACGTCGCCACCGCATTGCGGGCGACTTCATCCACGGCCGCGGTCATTTCATTCACCGCTGTGGCTGCCTGCTCGATTTCGTGGTTCTGCTCATGCAAGCCGCGGGTTGAATCCTCGGTGACGGTGTTGAGTTCTTCGGCCGCCGAAGCCAGCTGGTTGGACGAATCGGAAATGCCCTGGACGGTATTGCGCAGATTGGTCTGCATCGCCTTGAGTGCAACGAGCAGACGTGCCGGCTCATCGTTCCCTTCGATGGCGACGTCTCGGGTGAGATCACCTGCAGCTACTGCCTCGGCCACCTGGAGCGCCTGATTCAAAGGCCGAACGATGCTCCTGGTAAACAGGACAGCCAGCGTTACAGTCACCAAGGCCGCCATGATGATGGTGACGACCACCCAACTGAATGCGGTTTCGTACGCAGCACGCGCGCGATCCGCCGCATGCCCTGCCTCCTCGCCGTTGATGCGCTGAAGATCGAGCAGCGCCTTGGTCATGCCGTCAGCATGCTGGCTGATGCTGCCATTCATGACGTCCATGGCTTTTTCCCGAGCGCCCTGAGTGGCCAATTCAACGACCTTGCGCTGCTCGACCATGTACAGCGCGTGAGTCGTTTTGAATCGCTCATAGGCCGCTTTCTCATCTGCCGTGGTCAGCAGCTTTTCGTATTCGGCCTTGGCCTGGTTCACGTCATCGATTAGCTTGCCAAGCATCTGGGCCGTTGCGGAACGCGCCTCATCGCTATTCAGCATGACCATGCGCATCGTCAGCGCGCGGGTGCGCTGCATGCCGGCGTTAAGGCTGCTCAAGCTCACAATGCTCGGAAGCCAGTTCTGGTCAACTTCATTCGATTCCTTGCGCATCTCCGCCATTTGTTTCAGGGCGAACAAGCCAAGGGCCAGAACCATGAGGCCAATCAGGCCGAAGCCAGCCGCAGAGCGGCTCGAAATATTCAAACGTCGAATCGACATAGGGTCTTGCACTCCATAGAAGCGCTGTATTGATCAGCGTTGACAGCCTAATAGCGGAGTCGGCGGGAAAAGCTTGAAGAATTGACGCCAAAAAATAGCGCTGCGGGGCGGGCCAGCGACGAACGACACGGCAGCCAGCAAATGGCCATTAACTACGGCGAACCGCTATCCAGGGCTCTCACCGTTGTTTGCGAGGCAGTACAGCCAGGAAGTTGTCGCGTGCGACCTGACGAGCAACCTTCTCCGGCAAGGCATCGAGAAAGGGGTCGAACGCACGGATACTCTCGGCCAGGCTGTCGAATCGCCCGACCACATCGGTACCGATCATGAAGCGCGTGGGGTGGCGTTCGACCAGCGCCAGCCAATCTTTATCGGCCACGCCAGCGTCGTTCAGCAGGTACGGCCTTAGCATCGTCCAGGACAGGTCGATGAACAGATTGGGATAGTCTTCCAGCAAGCGGGTGACCGTCGGCAGCAGAAAATCGAGCTTTTCCTGATGGCGGTGCAACTCCATGCTCGTGCCGGCATGCGCCCAGATGAAGCGGGTATGGGGATGATTGCGCAGTGGCTCTTCCAGTTCGGCCAGGTATAGCGGGTTACGCTCACGCTTGGAGGTGATATTGGAGTGAAGCATTACCGGCAGGTCGAACTCGGCCGCCAAGTGATAGACGCGCATCAAGGCCTCGTTATTGGCGCGAGGCGTATCGCCCTCGGTCAAGGCCGTCACGTCGTCATGACGAGTGAAGACCTCCCCCAGCCCCTGCCAGAGCCCCGGATCTAGGTCGAGCATTCGTCGAATGTGTGCGTCGGCGTTCTTGTCGTTGGGATTGAAGCCAGAGAGAAACGGGTGGAAGCGTTGGCGCTGCTCTTCGTCCAGTTCCTTCAATGCCGCGGCGACCACGACGTCGGTTGCGCTGTACCAATAGACAGGTGCGTCGTCGCCGGCATAGTAGCGAGGTCGCTTGGGTTCGTTCTCGTGCCACTTCTTGGCTACCGGGATTCCGCTGATCATCACGTGATCGATATCGCCAGCGTCCATGGCCTCGAGCAGCTTGCGCATGCCGTCGCTTTCCTGGAAGAAATCAACGAAATGCAGGTGCGCATCGCTGTAGCGATAGTCCCGCGCGTGAACCGGTGCGATCGACGCGACCAGGCACAAGGCGGTAAGACAATTTCTTAAGTTGAACAACCAATGACCTCCTGACAGCCAAGCGGATAGACCGCTCCCGCGCTTGGCGGTTCAGTAGCCGTGGTCGTTTCGCCATGGTAGCCGTTCCGGTTTGCGATGACCCGCTACCCGCCGCTTCGAGGACCGCATCGCAGATACCGCGCGAGCAAGACGCTCATCAACGAAACGGCGCCGGGCCAAAGCAAAAGGGCCCGTCAATGACGAGCCCTTTTTCGTGTCGCTGCGAGTTAGGCGGAAAGCTCGACAAGCAGCTTGTTCAACCGCTGCACATAGGCGGCCGGATCCTTGAGGCTGTCGCCAGCGGCGAGCGCGGCCTGATCGAAGAGGATGTGCGACAGGTCGGCGAAGCGATCCTCGTCCGGCTCGGCATCGAGCTTCTCGATCAGCGGATGCTGCGGATTGATCTCGAAGATCGGCTTGGATTCCGGAACCTTCTGCCCGCTCGCTTCGAGGATCTGGCGCATCTGCAAGCCAAGGTCCTGCTCGCCGATGGCAAGGATCGCCGGCGAGTCGGTCAGCCGGTGCGATACGCGGACTTCAGCCACGGCGTCGCCCAGCGAGGTCTTGAGACGCTCGACCAGGCCTTCCTTGGTCTTGGCAATTTCTTCCTGCGCTTTCTTGTCCTCTTCCGTGTCCAGCTTGCCGAGATCCAGATCCCCGCGTGCAACGTCCACGAACTGCTTGCTGTCGAACTCGGTGAGGTAGCTCATCAGCCACTCGTCGATGCGATCGGTCAGCAGCAGCACCTCGATGCCCTTCTTGCGGAAGACTTCCAGGTGCGGGCTGTTCTTGACCTGCGCGTGGGATTCGCCGGTGAGGTAGTAGATCTTGTCCTGGCCGTCTTTGACGCGAGCCAGGTAATCGGCCAGCGATACGCTCTGCTCGCCTGACGCGTCCTGTGTGGAGGCAAAGCGCAGCAGACCGGCGATCTTTTCCTTGTTGGCGAAATCTTCTGCCGGGCCCTCCTTGAGCACCTGGCCGAACTGCTTCCAGAAGCTCTTGTAGTCCTCCGGCTTGTCCTTGGCCAGCTTGTCCAGCATGTCCAGAACGCGCTTGGTCAGCGCCGACTTCATCGAATCGATGACCGGATCCTTCTGCAGGATTTCGCGCGAGACGTTCAGCGACAGATCGTTGGAGTCGATGACGCCCTTGATGAAGCGCAGGTACAGCGGCAGGAACTCGTCCGCCTGGTCCATGATGAACACGCGCTGGACATACAGCTTGAGCCCCTTGGGCGCTTCACGCTGATACAGGTCGAACGGCGCGCGACCCGGCACGTAAAGCAGCGAGGTGTACTCGAGCTTGCCCTCGACCTTGTTGTGGCTCCACGCCAGCGGGTTCTCGAAGTCGTGGCCGACGTGCTTGTAGAACTCCTGGTATTCCTCGTCCTTGATTTCGGTACGCGGACGAGTCCAGAGCGCGCTGGCACGGTTGACTGTTTCCCACTCGGGCTCAGCCGGTTTGTCTTTCTCCTCGCCATGGAATTCTTTCGGCAACTCGATCGGCAGCGCGATGTGGTCGGAGTATTTCTTGATGATGTTGCGCAGCCGCCAGCCATCGGCGAATTCTTCTTCGCCGGACTTCAGGTGCAGGACGATACGGGTGCCACGCTCTGGCTTGTCGATGGTGGCGACTTCGAAATCACCCTCGCCTTTCGAGGACCAGTACACGCCCTCTTCGGCCGGCGTGCCCGCGCGACGGCTGAACACCTCGACCTGGTTGGCCACGATGAATGCGGAGTAGAAGCCTACGCCGAACTGCCCAATCAGGTGCGAATCCTTCTTCTGGTCACCGGTCAGGTGCTTCATGAAGTCAGCGGTACCCGACTTGGCGATGGTGCCCAGATGGGTGATCACGTCTTCACGGTTCATGCCGATACCGTTGTCCTCGAGGGTCACGGTCTTGGCGTCCTTGTCGAAGCTCACGCGGATCTTGAGATCCGCACCGCCTTCGAGCAACTCAGGCTTGGCCAGCGCCTCGAAGCGCAACTTGTCAGCCGCGTCGGATGCGTTGGAAATCAGCTCGCGAAGAAAGATTTCCTTGTTTGAATACAGGGAATGAATCATCAGGTGAAGCAGTTGCTTCACTTCGGTCTGGAAGCCCAGGGTTTCTTTGTTTTGAGTCTCCACACTCATCGTCTTGCTAACTCCACATCGTCAATGGCCATGCCGCAAGTGCGGCGATGACGAACAGATGGGGGCTTGGTGCGGGAATTCAAGTGGCGCAAACCGAAGGGTGCGCTCGAGCCCCCGGGGCGAGGCTATGGTTCCAGCAGTTCGAGCCGGACGATGTCGCTGGGGGCGAGATTGTAGATGGCCTCACCCGGCCCCTTGAGAATCCGGCGAATGGCCAGGTTGCCATCGGCATCGATCCCAAGGAAGCGCCCTTGCGCCACCCCGCCACGACTGGTGTGCGCTCGCAACAGTTGCTGCTCGTAACGCGCGGGGCGCTGCAGCAAGAGAGCAAGGGAAAACCGTTGCGGCCGCTCCAGACCAGGCGATGTCTCGCTCTGCGGCTGCGGCGCGCGTTGAACGATCGCAGGTGCAGGCGGCGTCTCGACTAGCTCGGGTAACGGAGGATAGTCGTCGCCTTCTATCGCCCAGCCTTGCTCCCCTTTGCGGATATTCAACGGGTACCGATCCGTGGCGCCCTTAATCTTCGCCTGCACCGACAAAACCGCGGTCGGCAGGCGAAAATCCACAGGTGCCACCGACTCGATCTCGACCAGCCGCGTATTGAAGCGTCGTTGCAGATAATCCCTGGCCAGGTACGCCAGGGTATCGTTCGAATCGTGGTTGAGATCCACCTGCCCCGCGCGATATCGCAGACCGTCGGTGAACAGCTCTACCTGGCCACTCAGGCTCGTGTGGTAATGCGCAGGCAATACCAGGTGAAAATCGCCGGCCAGCCTGTTCGGCGGCACTGCCTGCAGATCCAGATGCAAGGTGTAGCCGCTTTTTACGCGACGCGCCTCGGGAAGCTCCTGCTCCGGACGCATCCAGTTGATTTCGATTTCCGGCACCGGGCCGACATCCTCGGGGAGAACATCGACCCGCACTGCGCCGGGCGAAACCGCGCCTAGACGAATGTTCACTTCCTGCCGAGCGAAGAGGTCGTCCCCTTCACGCAGCGTCAGCACGCCGTCTACCAGACGACCTGTTTTGGGAACGAAAGGGCGACCATCAAGCTGCCCTTGCAGCTCGATAGCCAGGCTGTGGCTTTGTGCCAGCTCATCCGGTTCCAGCCACTTCAGGCTGGTAATGGCCGCAAGCCGCTCCGGCTCGTGGCTGGCCAGCAATGAGAATCCGATAACCAGCGGGATGAAGCCTAGACTGGACAGGCCGATCGCCCTGCGCGCCACGTGCCAGTGCCGAACGGCATAGATCAGATTGATCGGCGGAAGCAGGCTACCTACACCCCACAGCAGGCTGGTGCCGAAGGCCAGCACGACCAACCAGACGAGCCCCGAGACGATCAGCAGCAGCCCGCCCAGTATCAGCAACGCATCCATTCGAGATCCTTGAAACGACTAAGTGGTCGCCGCCAGGAGTCAGGGCTCGTTGACCTTGAAATGGCAACGGGCAGTCGCGATGGGCTCGGCCTGATTGGTTTGCCAAGCGGTCACCGCGACGTTGGCTACGCGACGTCCCTGACGCCAAACCTGGCAGGCGGCAAAGGTGTCACGATAATGACCAGCACGAAGATAATCTATCGAGAAGTCGATGATTTTGGGCAAATGTGGCGCACCCATGAACATCAGCAGATGCAGCATTGCGGCATGCTCCATGAATCCGGCGATCACACCGCCATGGATGGCCGGCAGCATCGGATTACCGATGTTGTCCTGGTTTTTTGGCAGCCGGAACACCATCTCGTCTCCCAGCCGCAGGCATTCGATGCCGATCAATCTCGCGTACGGCACCATCTTCAGCAGCGCATCGTAGTCGTTACTCGCATGCGCTTCCTTGACCAGCGCGTCTAGATCCAGGCCACTCATTGGCGCACCTGCGATTCGCTCACCATCGCGCCCTTGCCCATGCGCATGAAGGCACCGACGACGTGTGCGATCGGCTCATTGATGTCGCGCTGATAGGCGACTCCGCGGGTGAAAATCACCGTCGGCGTGACGCGATAACATTCGGCAAAGCCGAACACGTCATGGTTCGGCTCGGCGGGATGCATGTAGTCGATGCGCAGGTCCAGCGTTGGGCAGATCTCAAGCTCGGGCAATGCGCATGCCGTCGATATGCCACAGGTGGTATCCATCAAGGTGGTGATGGCGCCACCATGAACGAGTCCGCTCTCCGGGTTGCTGACAATCTTCTCGCTGTAGGGAAGACGCAGGGTAAGCCCCTTGGCGTCTGCATGTTCGACACGCATCCCCAGGACCTGGCAGTGGCGTAACAGGGAGAGGAAGCGCTGGGTGCGCTCCAGTATCAGACTATCGCTCATGCGGATTCTCGAATTGCAATCAAGCCGAACATTCTAACCCGCCGATTCGAGCGGCCCTATTCCTTGGGCGAGTCGACAGGCAAGGTTGGCGTAAACACCATGACCTCGAGCACATCGGAGTGGAATTCGCGCCGATACAGCACCAGCACCACACCCGCGGTAACGACCATGAAGAACCAGGGGTGAATGAACCAGGCCAGCGTCGCCATCCCGAAGTAGTACGCACGCAAGCCGAAGTTGAATTGGTTGGCCGCCATCGAAATGACCCGCGCGGCACGCTCAGCGAAGGATTTACGCTCCAGGTCGCTGACATTGCGCTCGCCGGCCATCGGCGCAGAGGCAACCAGTACCGCCGCGAAATTATATTGCCGCATGCACCAACTGAAGGTGAAAAAGGCATAGACGAAGACTACCGCAAGCGCGAGCAGCTTGATTTCCGAAAGCCCCCTGCTTACCGGCTGAGCAAACGGGAGATCGGCCAGCAACGAGACCGCCCGCTCCGAAGCGCCCAGCGCGGTGAGGACACCGGCAAGGATGATCAACGTGCTGGAAGCGAAGAAACCGGCGTTACGTTCGAGGTTGCCGATTACATTGGCATCGGCGATCCGGTTGTCACGCAACAGCATTCGCCGCATCCAGTCCTGACGATAGAGGTGCAGCACGCTGGCCAGGCACGCGGTGTCTCTGCCGCGCCAACTGGCGTAGCGGGTATAGCCAGCCCAGCACATCACGAACCAAAGGACGGCAATCAGGTGCGGTAATAGGTGACTCGGAATTGACATATAAGCCCCCGTGGCAATCGCATCGGATTATAGCGCGTCGATCGGTCCGCTTCGTGCTCAGGACGTGCTCGCTCCGTTGGCGTCCCGCGGGGTACCAAGGACGCGGTCGACAACGATCGCAGCGACCAGCGTCACCAGCACCGGCACCAGCCAACCCATGCTCTGGGCCGCCAAGGGCAAGGTCGTGAACAGTTCCGGCACCCAGTCTGAGAAGCCGGCAGCCGAGAGACCGTCCGCGACGCCGAAGACCAAGGTTACCGCCATGACCGGGATGAATATGCGGCTCGGCACCAGCCAGAATCGGTCGAGCAGGCTCAGCGAAACCAGCATGATCGCCAGCGGGTAGAGCCCAACCAGCACGGGGACCGAAACGCTGATCAGCTGGGTCAGCCCCTGGTTGGCCACGACCAGGCTGAACAGCGTGAACACCACTACCACCGTACGGTATCCAACAGGAAGCAGGCTGCTGAAGAATTCGCCGCAGGCTGCCGTCAGCCCGACCGCAGTGGTCAGACACGCCAGGGTGATCACCATCGCCAGCAACAAACTGCCGGTGGTGCCGAACGTATGCTGAACATAGGTCGTCAGGATCTGTACGCCGTTTTGCGCATCGCCGGCGATGCCCTGACTGGTGGCGCCGAGGTAGAACAGCGCGAGGTAAACGAGGGAAAGGCCGACAGCGGCGATGGCCCCGGCGATCATCGAGTAGCGGGTGACCAGCGCTGGAGCCGACACCCCGCGATCACGGATTGCGGTCGCGATGACGATACCGAACACCAGCGCCCCCAGCGTATCCATGGTCAGGTAGCCCTCCAGGAACCCCTTGAGCAGCGGACCGTTGCGGTAGCTTTCAGCCGTTGCGCCAATCTCGCCGGCCGGTGCGAAGAGTGCTGCGCCGCCCAGTACCAGCAAGGCTGCAAGCAGGACAGGAGTGATGAACTTGCCGACGCGATTGACCAGCTGACCGGGATTCAACACGAGGAACAGGGTCGCCGCGAAAAACACCACCGTATAGGCGAGCAACGGCGTGGCGGAGTTACCGGTAAACGGCGCCACGCCCATCTCAAAAGAGACTACCGCGGTGCGCGGGGTGGCGAACAACGGGCCGATGGCCAAGTAAACCGCCACCGCCAGCAGCGTACCGGCAATCCGCCCCAGTGGCGCTGTCAGCCGATCCATTCCGCCGCCCACCCTGGCTAGCGCGACCACAGTAAGCAACGGCAAGCCGACGCCAGTCAGCAGAAAGCCTGTCGCAGCAGCCCAGATGGACTGCCCGGCAGCCATCCCGGCGCTGGGCGGGAAGATGATATTGCCCGCACCCAGAAACAGCGCGAACGTCATGAATCCGAGGGCCAGTAGATCCAGGCCTTTCAATCGAGTCATCGGTAATTACCACGGCAGGAGGGTTCTGGTACGGCGAACGCACCCAAGTGTGTCTCACGAACGGTTGCGGCCTTGCCGCCCCGAAAAAAAGCACGCACCTTAATGGAAATTCCGCTTTAGCGCGAGGATCTGCAGCCGTTTTGGCAGGATGGCGCGTGAAGGTCCGCACCTCTGGTACCCGCCTAGTGTTAATTGCAAGGCTGGAGGGCTAACACGCCAGAAAACAAAAATGCCAGTCAGCGAGCTGACTGGCATTCTTTATCGCATGCAGGCGAGGAATCAGCCCTGCTTGACTGCCCAACCGGTCAGTTCGGCAAGCGCCTTGCCGATGTCGGCCAGCGAGCGCACGGTCTTGACGCCGGCATCCTGCAGAGCGGCGAACTTCTCGTCAGCCGTCCCCTTGCCGCCGGAGATGATCGCACCGGCATGGCCCATGCGCTTACCGGCAGGCGCGGTCACGCCAGCGATGTAGGACACCACCGGCTTGGTGACGTTGGCCTTGATGTAGGCGGCCGCTTCCTCTTCGGCAGAGCCACCGATCTCGCCGATCATCACGATCGCTTCGGTCTGCGGATCTTCCTGGAACAGCTTGAGGATATCGATGAAGGTCGAACCCGGAATCGGGTCGCCGCCGATGCCCACACAGGTGGACTGACCGAAACCAGCATCGGTGGTCTGCTTGACCGCTTCGTACGTCAGCGTGCCGGAGCGCGAAACGATGCCTACCTTGCCAGGCAGGTGGATATGGCCTGGCTGGATGCCGATCTTGCACTCGCCGGGAGTGATCACGCCCGGGCAGTTCGGCCCAATCAGGCGAACGCCGAGCTCGTCACACTTGATTTTCACTTCGAGCATGTCGAGGGTCGGGATGCCCTCGGTGATGCAGACGATCAGCTTGATGCCGCCAAAGGCCGCTTCGAGGATCGAGTCCTTGCAGAACGGCGCCGGCACATAGATGACCGAGGCATCGGCACCGGTAGCGTCTACCGCTTCCTTGACGGTGTTGAACACCGGCAGGCCAAGGTGAGTGGTACCACCTTTGCCCGGGGTGACGCCACCGACCATCTTGGTGCCATACTCGATAGCCTGCTCGGAGTGGAAGGTACCCTGCGAGCCGGTAAAGCCCTGGCAGATAACCTTGGTGTCTTTATTGATCAGGACGCTCATTACTTGCCCTCCGCGGCTTTAACGACTTGAATGGCCGCATCGGTCAGGCTGGTCGCACCGATGATATTCAGACCACTTTCACCCAGCATCTTCGCGCCAAGCTCGGCATTGTTGCCTTCCAGACGGACGACCACCGGCACTTTCACGCCGACTTCCTTGACCGCGCCGATGATGCCTTCGGCGATCATGTCGCAACGGACGATCCCGCCGAAGATGTTCACCAGAACGGCTTTGACGTTGTCGTCGGAGAGGATGATCTTGAACGCTTCGGTCACGCGCTCTTTGGTCGCGCCACCGCCTACGTCGAGGAAGTTGGCTGGCTGACCGCCGTGTAGGTTGACAATGTCCATAGTGCCCATGGCCAGACCGGCACCGTTAACCATGCAACCGATGTTGCCGTCGAGCGCCACGTAGTTCAGTTCCCACTTCGCCGCGTGCGCTTCGCGCGGGTCGTCCTGGGAAGGATCCTGCATGCCGCGCAGCTTGGGCTGACGGTAGATAGCGTTGCTATCGATGTTCAGCTTGGCATCCAGGCAGTGCAGGTTGCCGTCTTTCTTGATCACCAGCGGATTGACCTCCAGCAGTGCCAGATCGTAATCGACGAAAAGCTTGCCCAGGTTTACGAAAATATGGGTGAACTGCTTGACCTGATCACCCTTCAGACCCAGCTTGAACGCCAGTTCACGGCCCTGGAATGGCTGAGCGCCAACCAGCGGATCGATCGTGGCCTTGAGGATCTTTTCAGGCGTGTCGTGCGCGACCTTCTCGATGTCCACGCCACCTTCGGTGGACGCCATGAAGATGACCCGGCGAGTCGCGCGATCGACCACGGCGCCCAGATAGAGCTCCTTGTCGATGTCGGTGCAGGCTTCGACCAGAATCTTGCTGACCGGCTGACCGTTGGCGTCGGTCTGGTAGGTCACCAGGCGCTTGTCCAACCACTGCTCGGCGAATGCACGGGCTTCATCCTTGCTACGCACCAGCTTGACGCCGCCTGCCTTGCCGCGACCGCCAGCGTGTACCTGAGCTTTGACTACCCACTCGGTGCCACCGATGTGGTCGCAAGCCTCAGCCGCTTCCTTGGGGCTATCGACCGCGTAACCCTTGGAAACCGGCAATCCGTACTCGGCAAACAGCTGCTTACCCTGATATTCGTGAAGATTCATCTTAGCTACCGTTCGGTTTGATGTGCATCAGACGTTGCATGTATGCCGCGTCGCCTCAAGTCCCTGAAAACTATCAAAAATACCTTTCAGAGACCTGTCATACCTTGCGTTGAAGGTATCGACGGCCAGCGCCGGCTCCAGAGGAACCGGCGCAGGTCGCCTCTCTACCGCAGCGCCGTTAGCGCTTCTTGCGGTTAGCAATGTGAATGGCATGGCCATTCACAGCCAATGCTGCTTCGTGCAGCGCTTCGGACATGGTCGGATGGGAGAAGACCATCATGCCGAGATCTTCGGCACTGGTGCCGAATTCCATACCGATCGCGCCCTGCTGAACCAGCTCAGCCGCAGCCGGCCCCATCACATGGACGCCCAGCACGCGGTCGGTCTTGGCGTCAGCGATGACCTTGACCAGACCGGCGGTGTCGTTGGCAGCCATCGCACGTCCGCTCGCGGCGAACGGGAAGGTACCGACGTTGATTTCCACGCCCTCGCCTTTCAGCGCCTGTTCGGTCTTGCCGACCCACGCGATTTCCGGATGGGTATAGATGACCGACGGAACCAGGTCGTAGTTCATTTGCGATTTGTGGCCCGCGATGCGCTCGGCGACCATCACGCCCTCTTCCGAGGCCTTGTGAGCCAGCATCGCGCCGCGCACCACGTCACCGATGGCGTAAACGCCGGGAACGCTGGTGGCGCAATAGTCGTCGACGAAGATGAAGCCACGCTCATCCATGTCGACGCCAGCGTCGGCGGCCAACAGGTCGGTGGTGACCGGTCGACGGCCGACCGCAACGATCAGCTTGTCGAACGTCTGCTGCTGCTCGCCTTCGGCGTTGGTGAAGTTGACGGTGACCTGGTCACCTTTCACTTCCGAGCCGGTTACGCGGGCGCCCAGCAGAATCTTCAAGCCCTGCTTGCTGAGCACCTTGAATGCTTCTTTGGAGATCTGCTCGTCAGCGGCCGGCAGGAACTTGTCCATGGCCTCCAAGACGGTGACTTCAGCGCCCAGACGCGCCCACACCGAGCCCAGTTCCAAGCCGATTACACCGGCACCGATGACGCCCAGCTTGGCCGGTACGCTCTGGAAATCCAGCGCGCCGGTGGAATCGACGATGATCTTCTGATCGACCGGAGCAGGCGGAATGTCCACCGGCTTGGAGCCGGAAGCGAGGATCACGTTCTCCGCACCCAGCACCTGGGTATTGCCGTCGAGGCCGGTAACTTCGACCTGCTTGCCGCTGAGCAGCTTGCCGTGACCTTCGAAAACGGTCACGCCATTTGCCTTCATCAGGCCGGCTACGCCGCCGGTGAGGTTCTTAACGATCTGGTCCTTACGGGCCACCATGGTCGGGACGTCCATGGCGACTTCGCCCGTGCTGATGCCGTGCACCTTGAAGCTTTCGTGAGCCTCGTGGAACTTGTAGGAGCTGTCCAGCAACGCTTTGGACGGGATGCAGCCGACGTTGAGGCAGGTACCGCCCAACGCGGTCTTGCCTTCCTTGCCCTGATATTTTTCGATACAGGCGGTCTTCAGGCCCAGCTGGGCTGCACGAATGGCTGCCACATAACCGCCGGGGCCGGCCCCGATGACGACGACGTCGAATTTATCGCTCATTACGAATCCCTCATTCAAGCAGAAGCAAAAAAAGCCACAAGCCGCAAGCAGAGCTGCGGTAACCGCCGCTCTTCACTTGCAGCCTGTAGCTGCTTTATCAGATGTCCAGCAACAGGCGAGCCGGATCCTCAAGCAGGTTCTTGATCGTCACCAGGAAGCTGACCGCTTCTTTGCCATCGATCAGACGGTGATCGTAGGACAGCGCCAGGTACATCATCGGCCGAATCACGACTTGCCCGTTGACGGCCATCGGACGCTGCAGAATGTTGTGCATGCCGAGGATGGCGGCTTGCGGCGGGTTGACGATGGGGGTCGACATCATCGAGCCGAAGGTACCGCCGTTGGTGATGGTGAACGTGCCGCCAGTCATTTCATCGATCGACAGCTTGCCATCACGGGCCTTCTTGCCGAAGGTGGCGATGCCGCTTTCGACTTCGGCCAGGCTCATCAGCTCGGCGTTGCGCAGCACAGGCACGACCAGACCACGATCGCTGGAGACCGCTACACCGATGTCCTGGTAGCCGTGATAGACGATGTCGCTGCCGTCGATCGAAGCATTGACCGCCGGGAAACGCTTGAGCGCCTCGACCGATGCCTTGACGAAGAACGACATGAAGCCCAGGCGCACGCCGTTGTGGGTCTTCTCGAACAGATCCTTGTACTTCGAGCGCAGCGCCATGACTTCGGTCATGTCGACTTCGTTGAAGGTCGTCAGCATCGCCATGTTCGATTGGGCTTCGACCAGACGCTCGGCAACCTTGGCGCGCAGGCGGGTCATCGGCACACGCTTCTCGGTACGATCACCACCGGTGGTAACGACCGGCGCCGCAGCAGCGCTGGCGGCAGGCTTGGCCGCAGCCGGCGCGGACTTCTTGGCTTCGATGGCGGCAACCAGATCTTCCTTGGTGACTCGTCCGTCCTTGCCAGTGCCCTTGACGCTGTTGGGGTCGATGCCGTTCTCTTCGGCAAGCTTGCGAGCCGCAGGTGCGAGGATGGCATCCTCACCACCGGCAGCCGGCGCGGCTGCCGGCGCAGCGGCTGGGGTTTCGGCCGGAGCGGAGGCCGGCGCCGAAGCGCTGGCGGTTGCGCCGACGTCCAGCTTGCCGAGAAGTTCGCCGCTGAGCACCGTGTCGCCCTCGTTCTTGACGATCTCGGTCAACACGCCGTCGGCTTCAGCCAGCACTTCCATCACGACCTTGTCGGTCTCGATATCGACGATCAGTTCATCGCGCTTGACCGCTTCGCCCGGCTGCTTGTGCCAGGTAGCAACGGTGCCGTCGGCAACCGATTCCGGAAATTGAGGGGCTTTGATCTCGATAGCCATTAGCTGGGTCCTATTGATTCGGTTTCTACATCGAGGCCGCGTGAGCGCGGCCTCTTGCAAGAATGAGTTAAACGGTGAACGCGTCCTGCAGCAGCTTTTCCTGCTGTTCGGCATGCATGGAGGCGTAGCCGACCGCTGGAGCGGCGGAAGCTTCACGACCCGCGTATTGCAGGAACAATTCCTTCTTGTGCGCGACGGCAACACGACGCATATGGTGCTGGCTGCAGTACCAGGCGCCCTGGTTCATCGGCTCTTCCTGACACCAGACGATGCTCTTGAGGTTCTGGTACGGCGCGAGCACCTCGGCCAGATCATCTTCCGGGAATGGATAGAGCTGTTCGAGACGAATGATCGCGATGTCTTCGCGGCCTTCGTTACGACGCTTGTCCAGCAGATCGTAGTAGACCTTGCCACTGCACATGATCACGCGTTCGACCTTGCTCGGCTCGATCTGATCGATTTCCGGGATCACGGTCAGGAACGAGCCCTGCGTCAGCTCCTCGAGCGTCGAGGTCGCCAGCTTGTGACGCAGCAACGACTTCGGCGTCAGGGCTACCAGCGGCTTGCGCAGAGGGCGAATCGCCTGGCGACGCAGCATGTGATAGACCTGCGCCGGCGTGGTCGGCACGCATACCTGAATGTTGTGCTCGGCGCACAGTTGCAGGTAGCGCTCCAGGCGTGCGGACGAATGCTCCGGTCCCTGCCCTTCGTAGCCATGCGGCAGCAGCATGGTCAGACCGCACAGACGGCCCCACTTGTGCTCGCCGCTGGTGATGAACTGGTCGATGACGACCTGGGCACCGTTGGCGAAGTCACCGAACTGCGCTTCCCAGATCACCAGGGCGTTGGGCATGGTGGTCGCATAACCGTATTCGAACGCGAGCACGGCTTCTTCCGAGAGGAAGGAGTCGTACAGATCGAAACGCGGCTGGCCTTCGTACAGGTGCTGCAACGGGATGTAGGTACTGCCGTCCTTCTGGTTGTGCAACGCGGCATGGCGGTGCGAGAAGGTGCCGCGTCCTACGTCCTGACCGCTGATACGCACCGGATGGCCTTCGAACAACAGGGTCGCGTAGGCCAGTGTTTCGGCATAACCCCAGTTGATTGCCAGCGCGCCGGCGCCCATGCGCTGACGATCCTCGAGGATCTTCGATACCTGACGCTGAACCACGAAGCCTTCCGGGATGGCCAGCATCTTGCCGGACAGCTCCTGCAGGGTCTTGAGATCGAAGCGAGTATCGTGGCGGGCAGTCCAGGCATGCCCCAGGTAGGGACGCCAATCGACGAAGAGTTCCTTGTTGGGCTCTTTGACCAGGCTCTTGACCACGTGCAGACCGTTATCCAGCGCGGTGCGATAGTCGTCGACCTTCGACTGTACCTGCCCTTCCTCCAGTACTTTGGACTGGATCAGCGAGTCGGCGTACAGCTCACGGGTGGTGCGCTGCTTGGCGATCTTCTGGTACATCAGCGGCTGAGTACCACTCGGCTCGTCGGCCTCGTTGTGGCCACGGCGACGGTAGCAGACCAGATCGATGACGACGTCGCGCTTGAACTGCATGCGATAGTCGACAGCCAGCTGCGTGACGAACAGCACGGCTTCGGGATCATCGGCGTTCACATGGAAGATCGGGGCCTGGATCATCTTGGCCACGTCGGTCGCGTACTCGGTCGAGCGTGCGTCTTCCTGCTTGTTGGTGGTGAAACCAACCTGGTTGTTGATCACGATCCGGATCGTCCCGCCGGTGCGATAGGCACGGGTCTGGGACATCTGGAAGGTTTCCATGACCACGCCCTGGCCCGCGACAGCGGCGTCACCATGAATGGTGACCGGCACAACCTTGTCGCCTGCGGGGTCGTTGCGACGATCCTGACGGGCGCGCACGGAACCTTCGACCACCGGAGAAACGATTTCCAGGTGGGATGGGTTGAACGCCATCGCCAGATGAATCTCGCCGCCGGGCGTCATCACGTTGGAGGAGAAACCCTGGTGATATTTCACGTCACCGGAGCTGAGCCCTTCGACCTTCTTGCCCTCGAACTCGTCGAAGAGATCACGCGGGTTCTTGCCGAAGGTGTTGACCAGAACGTTCAGGCGGCCGCGGTGAGCCATGCCGATGACGATTTCCTTGGCGCCATAGGAACCGGAACGCTGCACGATCTCGTCGAGCAATGGGATCAAGCTCTCGCCGCCTTCCAGACCGAAGCGCTTGGTGCCCGGATACTTGGTACCCAGGTACTTTTCCAGGCCCTCGGCAGCGGTCAACCGCTCGAGCAGGTGGCACTTGATTTCGCCCGAAAAGGCCGGACGGCCACGGACGCTTTCAAGGCGCTGGATGAACCAGTTGCGCTGATCCGAATCGACGATATGGGTGAATTCGGCACCGATGGTGCGGCAATACGTCTCTTGCAGCGCCTGATGGATTTCACGCAAGGTTGCCTGATCTTTGCCCATGGCAAGATCGCCGGTACGGAAAACCGTATCCAGGTCGGCATCGGTCAAACCATAGTTGTTGATGGCCAGATCGGCCGGAACCGGGCGTTGCTGCAAACCGAGCGGATCGAGCTGGGCAGCCTGATGGCCACGCATACGGTACGCCTGGATCAGACGCAGGACTTCGACCTGCTTCTTTTCGTGCTCACTGCTGACGCTACCCGCCGAAACGGGCTGAGCGCGCCGCTGGTTCTTGGCCAGCAGGACGAAGTGATCGCGAATCGTCGAATGCGAAACATCGGCCGCAGCGCCACCACTGACGGGCAGCTTCTGGAAGTAGGTGCGCCACTCTTCGGGCACAGCGTTGGGATCGTGCAGGTAGAGCTCATAAAGCTCTTCCACATAGGCAGCGTTACCACCGGATAGGTGGGCACTGTCCCACATGCGCTGCATTACGCTTTCTTGCATGTCTGGTCACCTTCGATAAGGAGACACCACCAGCGTGGAGACCGCAGCATGACTTCCCAAGTTCTGAAGCAGCGACCCAGGTAAAGCCACTACGGACCGCGCAGATAGTTTCCGAGAACCACCCCGGATGCTCCTGCTGGTCAACAAATTTTCAGAGCGGAATCCGGCTTTGTGAGCTGAGATTCCTGCTAAAACTTCGGCGCCGAGCTTGAGCTCTGGCGCCGAAGGTGTCGCGGTGAAGCATTACCGACCCGCAATTACGCAAATAGTTACAGGCCGTTGCTCATCAGGTTGCACTCTGCAGCAACATGTTACGCACGTGACCAATCGCCTTGGTCGGGTTCAACCCTTTCGGGCAGACACTGACGCAGTTCATGATGCCGCGGCAGC
This sequence comes from Stutzerimonas stutzeri, assembly GCF_018138085.1. Lineage (NCBI taxonomy): Bacteria > Pseudomonadati > Pseudomonadota > Gammaproteobacteria > Pseudomonadales > Pseudomonadaceae > Stutzerimonas > Stutzerimonas stutzeri. Next base: position 2,154,547 of record NZ_CP073105.1, on the reverse strand, counting down.
GGAACACACTGAACGGATCGTCCAGCGATGCCAGACGGCTCTCGGTTTCGGTATCACGGCTGTCGGCCAGGAAACGATAGGCCTGCAGCAGTGCAGCGGGACCGAGGAACTTGTCAGGGTTCCACCAGAAGGACGGGCAGCTGGTCGAGCAGCAAGCACACAGAATGCACTCGTACAGGCCATCAAGCTTCTCGCGATCTTCCGGGCTTTGCAGACGTTCGATAGCCGGAGCCGGCGTATCGTTCATCAGATACGGCCTAACCTTCTCGTACTGCTTATAGAAGATGCCCATATCCACGGCCAAGTCACGAATAACTGGCAAACCAGGCAGCGGACGAACCACCAGCTTATTGCCCTTGACGACAGATGACAGCGGCGTGATGCAGGCCAGACCGTTCTTGCCGTTCAGGTTCATGCCGTCGGAACCGCATACCCCTTCACGGCAGGAGCGACGATAGGAGAAACCCTCGTCCTGTTCCTTGATCAGCGCCAGGACGTCCAAGACCATCAGGTCCTTTCCGTCGGTATTGACCTGGAAGTCCTGCATGTAGGGCTTTTCGTCTTTATCCGGGTTATAGCGATAAACGCTCACTTGCAACATATCGGCGACCTCAGTAAGTCCGGACCTTGGGTTCAAAAGTCGGAACTGTCTTCGGAGAGAAGTTCACGGCACGCTTGGCCACGCGCTTCTCGCCCGGGAAGTACAGGGTGTGGCACAGCCAGTTCTCATCATCACGCTCTTCGAAATCTTCACGGGCATGGGCACCGCGAGACTCCTTGCGTGTTTCCGCAGCGATGGCAGTCGCCTCGGCAACCTCGAGCAGGTTCTGCAACTCAAGCGCTTCGATACGCGCGGTATTGAAAGCCTGGCTTTTGTCGGAGATCTTGACGGTCGCGATACGCTGACGCAGATCGGCAAGCTGCGCGATGCCCTTCTGCATGTATTCGCCCGTGCGGAACACACCGAAGTAGTTCTGCATGCAGCTCTGCAGTTCTTTGCGCAGCGAAGCGACGTCTTCGCCAGTGGTGCGCTCGTTCAGGCTGGACAGACGATTCAGCGCCACGTCCAGATCGGTCTCGGTGGCACCGCGGTGCTCGATACCGTCTTTCAGAGCCTTCTCGAGATGCAACCCAGCCGCGCGACCGAAAACGACCAGATCCAGCAGCGAGTTGCCGCCAAGGCGGTTGGCGCCATGGACGGATACGCAAGCCACTTCGCCCACCGCAAACAGCCCTTCGATGATCTTGTCGTTGCCGCTGGCGTCCTGAGTGATGGCCTGACCATGAATGTTGGTGGCGACGCCGCCCATCATGTAGTGGCAGGTCGGCACCACGGGAACAGGAGCCGTGACCGGATCGACGTGAGCAAAGGTCTTGGACAGCTCGCAGATGCCCGGCAGGCGGCTGTGCAGCACTTCCTCGCCCAGGTGATCGAGCTTCAGCATCACGTGATCGCCATCCGGACCGCAACCGTTGCCAGCCAGGATTTCCTTGACCATGGAACGAGCGACCACGTCACGACCGGCCAGGTCTTTCGCGTTCGGCGCGTAGCGCTCCATGAAGCGCTCGCCGTGCTTGTTGATCAGATAGCCACCTTCGCCGCGGCAACCTTCGGTTACCAGCACACCGGCACCGGCGATACCGGTCGGGTGGAATTGCCACATCTCGATGTCCTGCACCGGCACACCGGCGCGCAGCGCCATGCCGATGCCGTCACCGGTATTGATCAGCGCGTTGGTGGTCGATGCGTAGATGCGGCCCGCACCACCAGTCGCCAATACGACGGCCTTGGAGCGGATGTAGACGGTCTCGCCATTCTCGATGCAGATCGCGATCACACCGACGATGGCGCCGTCCTGGTTCTTGACCAGGTCGACTGCGTACCACTCGTTAAGGAACGAGGTGCCGGCTTTCAGGTTGGCCTGATAAAGGGTATGCAACAGCGCATGACCAGTACGGTCCGCCGCGGCGCACGTACGCGCGGCCTGCCCGCCCTTGCCATAGTCCTTCGACTGGCCACCGAACGGACGCTGGTAGATGCGACCCTGCTCGGTACGGGAGAACGGAAGCCCCATGTGCTCGAGCTCGAAGACCGCTTCAGGGCCAACGGAACACATGTATTCGATCGCGTCCTGGTCACCGATGTAGTCGGAGCCCTTGACGGTGTCATACATGTGCCAGCGCCAATCGTCGTTCGGGTCGGCCGAAGCGATCGCGCAGGTGATGCCGCCCTGGGCCGATACGGTGTGTGAACGTGTCGGGAAAACCTTGGTAACCACCGCAGTTTTGTGCCCACCCTGGGCCAACTGCAACGCAGCACGCATGCCTGCGCCGCCACCACCGATGATGATGGCGTCATATGAAAGAGTACGAATGCTAGCCATGGATCAGATACCCCAAAGAATCTGCACACCCCAGACGAAGAATGTGAACATGGCGATGCCACACACTGCCTGGAAGAGGAAACGCACACCGGTAGCCCACTTACCGATCGCCATGTTGGTCAGGTAGTCAGTGGAAATCGTCCACATACCAACCCATGCATGCACGCTCAGCGCGACGAGCGCTAGAAGACTGAAGATGCGCATCCAGGTGGAGGCAAACAGCCCCTGCCACTGTGCGTAATCCAGCCCCGGATTTGCGACCAGGTATCCGATCAGAAACAGAAAATAAGCCGCGAGGACCACTGCCGAAACGCGCTGAGCCATCCAGTCGTAAAGACCCGAACGCGAGAAGTTCGTGACATTAGTTACCATATCCACACTCCCGCCAGAACGATCAGCACCGCCGAGACGGCCAGAACGATTTTCGAGCCCAGCTTGCCGCCTTCCAGCGTCTCGCCATGTCCCGAATCCATGATCAGGTGACGCACACCGGCCACCAGGTGGTACAGCAATGCAGACAGCAGCACCCAGATCACCAGCTTGGCCAGGGGACTATTGAGGTACGCCTTCACCTCTTCGAAGCCTTCGGCCGAAGAAAGCGATGTATCCAGCGCAAGCAACAGAATGGCCACGCCTACAAACAGGATCACGCCGGAAATGCGGTGGAGGATCGAGGTGTAAGCAGTGATCGGGAGTTTTATAGTCCTAAGATCTAGGTTTACAGGTCGTTGGCTTTTCACGGCTTTTTTTCACACTTGAGAGCCCCTAAGACGCAGGGCAAAGTTGTTGGGAAGAGCACGCAGCGGTACCCGCCACCCACGAGTGACAACCCACAGGAAACTGCCTGTTAGGCCCCTGCCGGTCGGTCGCCGAGTATAAACAGTTAGGTCGCTAATGACAATGTGGTGAAGTGCCACTAAAGGCGCATGGCGCCTCCGGTTATAAATGCCGTAAATAAGCGTTTCCGTGTTGTGAATTCACCCCTAAACCCCCTCTGCTGCGGGGTGCCCGCGCAAATTGACTTTGAGATTTATCTCACTATAGTGATGCGGGCCCTGCGTGGGGGGCCATGATGATTCCAAGCATAAAACAGGAGGCCATACATGGCTGACAACAAAGCGCAGTTGATCATCGAAGGCGCAGACGCCATCGAACTGCCCGTTTTAACCGGCACCGTAGGGCCTGACGTAATCGATGTTCGGGGCTTGACCTCCACGGGTCGCTTCACCTTCGACCCCGGCTTCATGTCTACTGCCTCTTGCGAATCCAAGATCACCTACATCGACGGTGACAAGGGCATTCTGCTGCATCGCGGCTACCCCATCGAGCAGCTGGCGGAAAAATCCGACTATCTCGAGACCTGCTACCTGCTGCTCAATGGCGAGCTGCCAACTGCCGAAGAAAAGGCGCAGTTCATCAGCACCGTGAAGAACCACACCATGGTTCATGAGCAGCTCAAATCTTTCCTCAACGGTTTCCGCCGCGATGCGCACCCAATGGCCATCATGTGCGGCGTTGTCGGCGCGCTCTCGGCCTTCTACCACGACTCGCTGGATATCAACGATCCACACCACCGCGAGATTTCGGCGGTACGCCTGGTTGCTAAGATGCCGACCCTGGCCGCCATGGTGTACAAGTACTCCATGGGCCAGCCCATGATGTACCCGCGCAACGACCTGAACTACGCCGAAAACTTCCTGCACATGATGTTTAACACACCGTGTGAAGTGAAGCCGATCAGCCCGGTTCTGGCCAAGGCGATGGACCGCATCTTCATCCTTCATGCGGACCACGAGCAGAACGCCTCTACCTCCACCGTTCGTCTGGCAGGTTCCACCGGCGCCAACCCCTTCGCCTGTATCGCTGCCGGCATCGCAGCGCTCTGGGGCCCGGCACATGGCGGTGCGAACGAAGCCGTTCTGACCATGCTGGACGAAATCGGCGACGTATCGAACATCGAGACATTCCTGGCCAAGGCCAAGGACAAGAACGATCCGTTCAAGCTGATGGGCTTCGGACATCGCGTCTACAAGAACTTCGACCCGCGCGCCAAGGTGATGAAGCAGACCTGCGACGAAGTGCTCGGCGAGCTGGGTATCAACGATCCACAGCTCGAGCTGGCGATGAAGCTGGAAGAAATCGCGCTGAACGACCCCTACTTCGCCGAGCGCAACCTGTACCCGAACGTCGACTTCTACTCGGGCATCATCCTCAAGGCGATCGGCATTCCGACCAGCATGTTCACGGTGATCTTCGCCCTGGCGCGCACCGTCGGCTGGATCTCGCATTGGAAGGAAATGATCGCGATGGGCCAGAAGATCGGCCGTCCACGTCAGCTGTACACCGGCCATCCGAAGCGCGATCTGCCGCGCTGAGTCATTAGTCGGATATAGGCTTAGGCCACTGACGAACCCCGCCAATTGGCGGGGTTTCGTTTTTTGGACAGATACCACTGAACGCGGCATCCGCACCGCTTTTTTAGTGGGAGGCGCGCCCCGCGGTGAAATGGGACCTACTGCCCACTCAAGAGCAAAAGCTTCGCCCCGAGGGCGAGGCTCCCACGAAACAAAAAGCCTTGCTAAACGCCGGATCCCCCTCCTTATAGAAAGCTGTATCCGTGCCGCTTTCGTTCAATGGAGGCGCACCCTGGCGGCGAACGGAGCGTGCTGCCAGCGCAAAGGTAAATCCAAAAAACAAAAGGTCTGCCCCGAGCGCCGACATCGGCGCGGCTGTGCGAAGTAGCGCAACAACGATCAAGACGGCGACAGATCAGGCAGTCGCCTGCTCCAGCCAGCCAAGCAGGCGAATCGCATCCTGCCGGCTATCACCGCAAACCGTATGATCGGCCCGGAACGCCCCACAGACAGCTGGCCGCGATGGCAGGCCAAATAAACCGCAGAGATTTCGCTCGGAAAGATGCATGCAACGCTCTCCTGCCGGCTTTCCGAAAGGCATGCCCGGAATCGGGGAGCTGATCGATGGAGCGATGCAACAAGCGCCACAACCAGGACGACAATCCATTTCAAACATCCGAGATGGAAAAAAACGGGCGGCGATAATAATGGCTGCTGAAGCAAAACGCACCCACACCACAAGACATCACCTCGAGCACTTGCGAAGCCATGTGCCGGGCCATAGGATCCGCCATCGTCTCGGAGTACGCCCATGCCCATCTGGCTTCAGACCGCTGCCCTGCTTTGCATTTCCAATCTTTTCATGACTTTTGCCTGGTACGGCCACCTCAAGACCCTCGGTACCAAGCCCTGGTTGATCGCCGCTCTCGTCAGCTGGGGTATCGCCTTGTTCGAGTACCTGATCATGGTACCGGCCAACCGAATCGGCTACACGGAGCTATCGATCGGGCAGCTGAAGATCATGCAGGAGGTCATCACCCTGGGCATATTCCTTCCGTTCAGCGTGCTGTATATGCAGCAGCCAGTGAAGCTCGACTACCTCTGGGCGGGACTCTGCCTGCTGGGCGCCGTGTACTTTATCTTTCGATCGTGAGCGCGACGCGGACCTGAAAGTTGCCGTCTTTAAGCGCACGATCAGATGACGCCACTACGCCGCTTCGGCATACTGGCCGCCCCTTTTCTCATCGAGATTTGCGAATGTTCAAGGTCAACGAATACTTCGACGGCACCGTCAAATCCATCGCGTTCGACATGGCGGCAGGTCCGGCCACCATCGGCGTCATGGCGCCCGGCGACTATGAATTCGGCACCAACCAGCTGGAAGTCATGCATGTGGTGGCAGGCAGCCTGGACGTGAAACTGCCCGGAAGCGAGAACTACCAAACCTTCGGCGCCGGCAGCCAGTTCACCGTACCGGCCAACAGCAAGTTTCAACTGAAAGTCGCGACGGACTCGGCTTATCTTTGCGAGTACCGTTAAACACGACGCCCCTTCGTCGCGCTGCGCTTCCAAGGTGGATGGAAGCGCCATCCGTCTTATACCGGCACGAAGCTCGGAGGGGCTCAAGCATTTGGCAAGAGCGGCTGAGGAAAACTGCGAAGCGTCATTCCCAGCTATAGTTTTGGAGGGAATGAGCGGCTTAACCCAGCGGCTCGTAGGCTTGCTTGACCTGCTTCGATTGGTTCAGGCGCGTCAGCTCCGCAGCCAAACGCTCCCGCTCCGCCCGGCCGGACTGCTGGAGCTCGAGATACAGGTGCGACAGCTCTGCAAGCTGTTCGCGTAGCCCGACGTCCAACGCATCCTCGCCGCTTAATTTCGCCATTTGCGCACGGCACTCACCGTCCAGCAACGCAATGGCCTCCCAGTCATTCGCTGCCAGCGCATCGCGCAACTTGCCAGTTAGCGTAGCGAACGCCTCTTTGCTCGATTGCATGTCTATCCTCGCTAAGTAGACAGGTTGCGATACGCCTGATGGTATGCCGCCGGAACGATCACCCAATCAAGCCTTGGGTGCGATCTGATCCCAGGCCAGCTTGATCTCGCCGAGCAACCTGCCCACTTCGTTGAGCTTGTCGACATCGTTATGCCGGCTCGCCTCGAACAGGCGCATCGTCATGTATTCATAAAGGCTGTCGAGGTTCTCCGCCAGCTCACCACCGACGCTCTTGTCGAGCGCATCGCGCAGACCACCGATGATGTTGATGGCCTTGCCAATCAACGCACCCTTTTCAGCAAACGCCTCGCGCTCCATCGCGCCTTTGGCCTGAGCTATACGGTCCAGCCCGCCTTGCATCAGCATCTGGATTAAAAGGTGAGGATCGGCCTCGTTGACCTGGACCTTCACACCGACCTGCTGATACTGCTTCATTGCTGTCATAGCGTACATTTGAATGAGCCCCTTGCTACATCAGTTTGCATGTACAGCTTATCGGTCGTCATCGCTCAAGCTTGATAGTAATTCAGGCTTTCAGAACGAAAAAAACCACCTGAACGGCGGTCTGTTTCGCACAAGCAGAATCAATTCTTCGAGTTGTTTGCAGCCCAAGGCAGATTCTCCAGCGACGCGAGAAGGCTCGCCGAGGTATTAGACAACTGGCCCACCAAGGTATCCATCGCGTTGAACTGCTTGAAGAGCCGTTCCTGCAATGACGTAATACGTCGATCGAGGTCTTCCTTCTGCTTGTCGATCTTCGTAATAGTCTCGGTCATCGCCTTGTTGCGCTGCTCGAGGATGCCGCCGGTTTCGGTATAGGCCTTGAGCTTGCCATCGAGTCGGGCGGCAAGGCCGGTGTCGCCAGTAAAGAAACCGGACAGTTGCCCGAAGTTGTTCGCCAATGTCTTGTCTAGCTTGGTGCTGTCGATGGCTAGAGTGCCGTCTTTCTGGGTCGTGATCCCCATATCGGTCAGGGCACGAATGGCACCGTCGCCCTGTGTGTTAACCAGCTCATTGCGGATCGTGCCAAGCAGCGTGCGGGCCGTTGCGTCGCCCACAAGCGCGCCGGTGACCGGCGTCTTGCCATCCCCTACAGGAGTTACTTTCGTCTGTGCGTTGACCACGCCAATAAGCTTGTTGTACGCATCAACGAACGATTGGACCTGCTTCTTAACGCCGGCTTTGTCCTCCGCGACAGTAATGGTCAGTGGCTCGCTGGCGACAGTCTTGGCCTTTAGATCGAGCGTAACGCCTTCGATTGCGCCGTCGACCTTGTTGTTCTCACTGATGATTTTCAAGCCATCGACGTACAGCTCAGCGCTTTGCGCCTGCGAAAGCACTCGCGCTCCGCCCCCAGTGCTGGAAGAAGTACCGTCGAAGGCAAGCGTAGACAGTGCGGTCTGGCCAGTTGTGGCTGCCGTCTCATTGGCAACCGCGACGGTGATATCGCGACCGGCGCCAGTCTTGTTGCTGGTCAACACGAGTCGAGAGCCAAACTCATCAGTCACAATCGTCGCGCTTACGCCCTTGTCTTTCCCGGCCTCATTGATAGCGTCGCGCATGCCGGCAAGGCTGTTATTGCTCTCGTCGATCGTGACGGAAAAGGTATCTTTTGAGGGCGGAGTTCCAGGTACGCCTAGGGAAATATCAAGCGTGCCGCTAGCAAAGGCAGCGGGCGCTTCGGCAGAATTCTGAACTGCGGCAAGTGCTACCTTGCTATTGGTTGCGAGGCTTTTAACTTCAACCTGATACGTGCCGGCACCGGCAGTCGTGCTGGCAGTTACCCCGACCAGATCCGTCTTGCTGGAAGTCGCTGAACGCGCTTGAAAAAGATCGGCCTTGTTCAATGTGCCAAGTGCCGTCTGGAAATCGCTAATAGCACCTTTCAAGGCGCCGATAGCGGTGATTTGGGTAGTGGTTTTTTTTTCGAGTGTGGCGAGCTGCGCTTCTTTCGGTGCACGCTCAGCCGCGACCATGCTGGACACGATACTCCCGATGTTTATACCGGAACCAATACCTACGTCAGCCATAGCCGTACCTCGTCAAAAATATGTTAATCAGCGATTTATATACAAGAATCGTACCGGTCAGGCCTTGGCTTCGAACATCAAACTGCGCATCTCATCCAGCCGCTCGGTCAGCCGGAGGATTTCTTCTGACGGTATCTGCCGAACAACCTTGCCTGAGTCGCCATCGATAACCTGCACGATCACGTCACCCGTCGAATCGTCGACGCTGAAGTTCAGGTCACGCTGGATGCTCTGCACCTGCGAACGAAACCGTTCGACCAGATCGGTCATGTCAGCAGGGGATTTCGCATCCGTCACTTTCCGCGGACTTGAATCTTCAGACGCAGAAAACCCAGCCTCTTTAAGAAAGCTGGGTGAGGAGCTAGCTGCCACGGACGACGTAACCCCGCCCGAAATTTTTGCGACGTCCATTGATTCACCTCTCATGAATCAATGGGGACAGAGCGAGCTCTGCCCCCATCGTTAACGCCTTCTGCTCGATTACTGCAGCAGACTCAGAACTGCCTGCGGCAGCTGCTTGGCCTGGGCAAGGATCGCAGTACCAGCCTGCTGCAGGATCTGGTTTTTGCTTAGGTTGGCGGTTTCAGCGGCGAAGTCGGTGTCCTGAATACGGCCGCGGGCTGCGGATACGTTTTCTTGCACGCTTTGCAAGTTCGCAATTGTATTATCGAAGCGGTTTTGCGCAGCACCCAAGCCAGAGCGAACGTCGTCGATCTGAGCCAGCGCGCCATCAATTACTGAGATAGCATCCTGCGCACCATCAACGCTCGAAATGTCAATTGCGCTTACAGTCGACTGCGTGGAGGATGTCTTACCCGCAGCAAGAAATGAAGCGTCGGAACCGGCGATCGTAAATCCGGCTAGCGCCGACATAGAAACGTTACCGGTGATAGTCACGGAATCTTGGTTTGTCGCAGCAACCTCCGATAGCTTTATGGCGTTTGCGGAATCTGCCTTACCGTCTTTGTCAAATGCTGTGACGGTAACGATGTCTGCAGTTGCGGCAGGTGTAGCATCCCCTTCATCAACCAAGAAGCTATCAAGCTCGATGTTGTAGCCATCTTTACTTGTTAAAGTTAGTTTTCCGTCACCTTTTGAAGCTTCAGCGATAATCCCTGTTGAGGCTGACTGCGCGTTGATCACATCTGCCAGAGCCGTAAGGTCAGTTTTATCGCTAATAGTAGCCTCTATTGCCACAGCAGTATCGTTTTTGCCTTTCAGATTGAAGCTGACTACGCCGGTTTCAGCTAATCCGCTAAGTTGCGTCTTTGTGGTCGCTGTTGCTGTTACGCCCGTGTCGGAAGTTACACTATTTACAGCGGCGGCTATTTCCCGCGCGGAGGTTCCAGTGGCTTCGGAAGTTGCCTTCTGACCTTCTGGCCCTGTTATCACCATAGTATCTTTAGCAACGTTAACGATACCGCTAGCTGGAGCTGTTCCAGCTGCTGTACCAATCACTGCCTTACCAGTATTGGTACCACTGCTCTTCAGACTATAAGAACCAATATCTTTGGCGCTCGAGGCTTTGATTGAAACTCCGATCGTTTCGCGAGCATTTGCACCGACCTGGAAGTCCACGCTTGCCATAGATCCATCAAGAACCTTTCGGCCGCCGAAAGTGGTTGTATCGGCGATGCGATTTAGCTCTGACTGCAACGCACTTACTTCTTTCTGGAGGGCTTGACGGTCAGCCGAGTCGTTCGTTCCGTTTGCAGACTGCAGAGACAAATCACGCATACGCTGCAGGATGTTGGTGGACTGCTGCAACGCCCCTTCAGCAGTTTGCGCGAGGGAGATACCGTCGTTGGCATTTCGGACCGCAACGCCAAGACCGTTGATCTGACTGGTCATACGGTTAGAGATTTGCAGACCAGCTGCGTCATCTTTAGCGCTGTTAATGCGGCTGCCAGTAGACAGGCGCTGCATGGAGGTGCTGAGGGCGTTGGACGAAGATTGCAGGTTGCGCTGAGTATTGAGCGACGCAATGTTTGTGTTGACTGTAAGAGCCATGATGAGCCTCCAAGGGCGCTAGTTACTTTGGTTGCCTGAGCTTGCGACTCCGGGCCGGCTGTTTGCCCAGGCACCCATTGAGTTCGCATTCGATTAGCTTATCGGCGTCGTTTCGGTGAGCTTTAGGAGGCATTTGAAATTTTTTGCAAGCCCCGAGAACAACCTGTGCGACACCGGCAGACCTACATCGAGCAGGTCCGCCTGCAAAGGTTTTCGGACGGACGGGAAATTTCTTTAGAAAAAGTTGTAGACGTGGCGAGCAGGCGCAAAGCGAGCCGGCCACTAGGGCGACCAGTGCTGGCTTAATGTGATGTAGGCACGCCGATCTCGGCGCGAAGCTTTGGGTTGGTACCGGCAGGAGAGCCCGTTCCGCCACGAGGGAGTGCAGCCCTGCAAAAGCACAAAAGCCTACCGGTGCTCCATGGCCTTATGTGGGAACGCCGACCTCGGCGCGAAGCTTTGGGTTGGTACTGGCGCGACAGTCCGTTTCGCCGCGGGGGCGCAGCTCCCACAAAAGCACCAAAGCACCAAAGCACAAAGGCACAAATGCCAACCGGCGCTCTCTGCCTGACGTGGGAGCGCCGACCTCGGCGCGAATACGGCAAGCTGGTGTCGAGTCAGTGCTCGAGTTCAGCGAGCCGTTGCAGGAAGGATTCTTCATCCTCCACGACGAGGCCCAGCTCGTTGGCCTTGGCCAGCTTCGAACCCGCGCCAGGCCCCGCGACCACGACACTGGTCTTGGCCGAGACGGAACCTGAGACCTTGGCACCTAATGCCTCCAGCTTTGCCTTGGCCTCATCGCGGCTCATGCTTTCCAGCGTGCCGGTAAGCACCCAGGTCTGGCCGGCCAAGGGGAGTCCTTGCGCCGCCTTGCGCTCGCTTTGCCAGTGCATCCCGAACTCACGCAGTTGGGCTTCGATGGTCCGAGCGCGCTCGGCGTTGGCCGGGTCGTCGAAGTAGTCACGTAGCGCGCGGGCCGCCTTTTCATTGAGGCGCTCGACCTGGCGCAGATCCAACCAGTCAGCTTCGATGATGCCTTCGAGACTGCCGAAGCGATCGGCGAGGCGTTGCGCACCGGTGCTGGCGATGAAGGGAATGTTCAGCCGATCGAGCAGCCCGGAAAGCGTTGCGCAGGCTGCGAACTCAGGGTGTACCTCGCCCTCCTCCTGCAATTGCACGCCTCGCTCGCGCAGCTGTGCGATAACGAGCTGGTTATGTTCGTCCTCGAAGAAGCTGTGGATCTCGTGCGCCACTTCCAGACCGATATCTGGCAGATAGACCAGCACATCCGGCAATGCCCGGCTGATCCTGTCGAGCGAACCCAACGCTCGTGCCAACAACTTGGCAGTACCCTCGCCCACATCCGGGATGCCCAGGGCAAAGATGAAGCGCGCCAGGGACGGCGTACGACTGGCATCGATGGCTTTGAGCAGGTTGCGGCTCGATACTTCGGCAAAGCCATCCAGCGCCAGCACCTGCTCGAAGGTCAGGCAGTACAGATCGGCTGGCGAGCCGACCAGTCCAGTATCCACGAGCTGCTCGACGATCTTGTCTCCCAGGCCGTCAATGTCCATGGCCCTGCGGGACACGAAATGGATGATCGCCTGCTTGAGCTGCGCCTGGCAGGCCAGACGTCCCACGCAGCGGTAGATCGAGCCCTCGCTGATCGACTCGCGACCCTTGCTGCGTTTTATCAGTTGGGTGCGTTCCACAGCCGACCCACAGACCGGACACTGTTCAGGCACCTGAACTTCACGCGCACCGGCGGGACGGCGCTCCGGAATCACCCCGAGGATCTGCGGAATGACGTCACCAGCGCGACGCACGATGACCGTGTCGCCGATCAGCACGCCCAGACGCGCCACTTCATCCATGTTGTGCAGCGTGGCATTGGAGACCGTCACGCCCGCGACCTGCACGGGCTTCAGCCGTGCGACGGGTGTGATGGCGCCAGTGCGGCCCACCTGAAACTCCACATCGAGCAGCTCGGTGACTTCCTCGCGGGCCGGAAACTTGTGGGCGATCGCCCAGCGCGGTTCACGTGCACGAAAACCCAGCTCGCGCTGCTGTTCGGTCGAATTGACCTTGAACACCACGCCGTCGATTTCGTAGGGCAACGCATCTCGCTTCTCGCCGATGGCGTGGTAATAGGCACGGCATTCAGCGACGCCCTTGGCCAGCTTCAGCTCGCGACTGATGGGTAAACCCCAGCCTTTGAGTGCGTTGAGGATGCCGATGTGGGTACCCGGCAACTCGCCATCACTTCGGCCGACACCGTAGGCGCAAAGCTCCAGCGGTCGACTGGCGGTTATCTTGGGGTCCAGCTGGCGCAGGCTGCCCGCGGCGGCATTACGTGGATTGGCGAAGGGCTTGCCCCCCGCTTCGAGCTGACGCGCATTGAGCGCCTCGAAGCCCGCCTTGGGCATGTAGATCTCGCCCCGCACCTCCAGCACTGCGGGCCAGCCGTCGCCGTGCAGCTTCAGCGGAATATTGCGGATGGTGCGCACGTTGGCGCTGATGTCTTCCCCCGTGCTGCCGTCGCCGCGGGTAGCGCCGCGCACCAGCTTGCCGTTTTCGTAGAGCAGGCTCACCGCCAAACCGTCGAGCTTTGGCTCGCAGCTGTATTCCAGCTCGGCGCCGCCGCCCAAAAGGTCGCCCGCGGGCAGATCCAGGCCCTCGCGCGCGCGCCGGTCGAAGTCGATCAGGTCCTGCTCTTCGAACGCATTGCCCAGGCTCAACATCGGTACGTCATGGCGGACCTGGCCGAAGGCGGCCAACGCGGCGCCGCCGACGCGTTGGGTGGGCGAGTCCGGGGTGACCAGTTCAGGATGTTCAGCTTCGAGCGCCTTGAGCTCGTTGAACAGGCGGTCATACACCGCGTCGGGGACGCTGGGCTCGTCGAGCACGTAGTAGCGGTAATTGTGGGCGTCGATCTCGCTGCGCAGTTCGGCGATGCGCTCTGCGGCGGTTTGGGCGGAAGGCATATGACGGAGCCGTAGCTGTGGCAGTGCAGATACAGACAGTATCTGCACGCCTTGGTTGATATGTAGGCGCGAGATTTTAGCCGATTACGAAAGTGACGGCAGGCCTGCAGCCTGCATTCGCAGCAGGGCGCGCCTCCCACGGATCTGACAGTCCTGCGGTTGTGACCCCACCGGTTTGGTGCGTGCCTGGTGGCCCTGGGTATGCAGTTCGGTTGGGCTGGGTGTCTGATGTCCCTGGCTGAGCAGAAGCCAGTGGGGTGATCTGCGCGCAGCGCTCTGGTGGGAGGCCCGCCTCGGGGCGAAGCTTTTGCTTCCGAGCAGGCAGGAACTCTTATTCGCCGCGGGGCGCACCCCCCGCAAAAAAGCGGTGCGGGTGGCGCTTTTGCTCTTCTGTGTGAGACCCGACCCGGGGTGATGCTTTAGGCAGCCTGGCGGCAAATAAGAACCGCTCCTGAGAGCGGTTCTGGGTTTAGCGCTTGGTAGTCATCTGCCGGCGTTCGTAGTCAACGATACGTTGACGATAATGCTCGATGGTTTGTGCGGTGAGCACGCTGCGCTGGTCGTCCTTGAGTTCGCCGTTCAGCTCCTGAGACAGCTTTCGAGCAGCGGCGACCATCACGTCGAAGGCTTGCTTCGGGTACCGCGGCCCGGGCAGGCCGAGGAAGAAGCTCACGGCCGGCGTGGTGAAATGGTCGATGTCGTCCAGGTCGAACGTACCGGGTTTGACAGCGTTAGCCATGGAGAACAGCACCTCGCCATTACCGGCCATGCTCTCGTGACGGTGAAATATGTCCATCTCGCCGAATCTCAGACCACTCTCGAGGATGTTCTGCAGCAAGGCGGGGCCGCGGAAGCCATGCGGGTCACGGGAAATCACGTTGATGACCAACACCTCTTCGACCGGCGGCAGATCCTGGCCGGACTCGTCTGGCTTCCCTTCTTCATTATCTGCAACCGGGTCGAGCAACGTCGGCACCGGCGCGTCGTCGCTGGAGAAACGAAGGTCTCCTTGCTGAGGTTCTGTTGGGCGACGCTTGCCGGTTTCGCGGGCACTCATCGAAGGCAGATCCGCTTCGTCCAGCGATGGCTCATTGCTGCGACTCACCACGCGGGGCGGCCCCAGCAACTCGTTGGAATCGTCGTCCTCCGGGAGGTTGTTCGCGATATTACGGTCCAGCTTGAACTTCAACTTGCCCTTGCTACCGCGCATCCTCCGCCAGCCATCGAAAAGAATGCCGGCGATAACAATGATGCCGATGACGATCAGCCACTCGCGCAGACCGATATCCATTAATGCTTAAACCCCTGAAATCGATGATAAAGACGCAGATTCACAGCCGCTGAACAGGCTCATCTGCGCATCGTAAAAATTGCGCCCTAAACTAGCACGACGAACGGTAGATGTGCACCGCCCGGCGCGGCTCTTTTATTGGTCTGCGCTTGTCCTCAATCTGTCTGGAGCGCGCGCCGCTCAGGCCTCCGCCAATGCAACCGCCTGCTCCACATCGACCGCCACCAGTCTCGAGCAACCCGGCTCATGCATGGTCACCCCCATCAACTGGTCAGCCATCTCCATCGCGATCTTGTTATGCGTGATGTAGATGAACTGCACCTTTTCCGACATCTCCTTGACCAGGCGCGCATAGCGCCCGACGTTGGCGTCGTCCAGCGGCGCGTCCACCTCATCGAGCATGCAGAACGGCGCCGGGTTGAGCTGGAAGATCGCAAATACCAGCGCCAGAGCGGTCAACGCCTTCTCACCGCCTGATAGCAGGTGGATGGTGCTGTTCTTCTTGCCCGGCGGACGCGCCATGATCGCCACCCCGGTATCGAGTAAATCTTCTCCGGTAAGTTCCAGATACGCGTTGCCGCCACCGAAAACCTTGGGAAAAAGCGCCTGCAGACCACTATTGATCTGGTCGAACGTCTCTTTGAAGCGGTTGCGGGTTTCCTTGTCGATCTTGCGAATGACATTCTCCAGCGTATCGAGCGCCTCGGTTAGGTCGTCATTCTGGGCATCGAGGTAGCGTTTGCGCTCCGACTGCTGCTGGTATTCATCGATTGCAGCAAGGTTGATTGGCCCGAGGCGCTGGATTCGTGCCCCCAGACGCTCGAGCTCGGCCTCCCACTCCGACTCGTTGGCGTCGGCCGGAAGCGTCCCGATCACACCATGCAGATCGAACCCATCCTCGTGCAGCTGATCCTGCAGGGCCTTGCGCCGTACCGTCAGCGCTTGCCATTCCATACGTTGCTGTTCGAGCTGCCCGCGCAGCAGTTGCGCCTGTTGCTCGGCCTGGGTGCGACGCTTCTCGGCCTCGCGAAGCTCCCGGTCGGCGTCTTCCAGAGCCAGTCGCGCCTGCTTGAGCTCGTCTTCGACGCCCATGCGCCGCTCCAGCAACTCCTCGAGCTTCATGCGCAACTCTTCGAGCGGTGCCTGCCCCTCATCCAGGTTCAGACTGAGTTGCTCGCGTCGTTCCAGGGCGCGCTCGAACTGCTGTTCCAGGCGTTCGAGCGCCTGGCGGGTCGAATCGTGCTGTGCTCTGAGCGAGCCGATCCGAACGGCCAACTGGTGCGCGTGGTCCTTGTGCTGACGGGCTTCCTGACGAATGCGGTCGAGCTGCTCGCGAATGCCGTCACGGCTCGCCAGCAGCGCTTCTCGCTGTTCGGTCACCAGGGCCATGGCGTCGAGCGCATCCTGCAAATGCAACCGCGCTTCGCCGAGCTGCCCGGTCTCCAGGGCCCGCTGTTCGGAGAGTTCAACCAACTCTTCATCCAGACGCTGGCGACGCAGGGTCAGTTGCTCCAGTTTGGCTCGGCTGGCGGAACGTCGCGCATTCAGCTCGCCTTGCTGACGGGACAGGTCCTGGTGCTGACGGCGCTGCTGTTCGCGGCGCTCCTCCCATTCGCGTTGGGCCTCACGAAGCTGGAGCAGCTGTTCAGCCAACAGATCAAGGGCCGCTTCGCCTTCGTCGCGTTCGGCTTGCAGCCGCTCCAGCTCCTGGCTGCGCGCCAGCAGACCGGACTCGGCCTCCCCGGCCCGCCGGACCCGCAAGAAATGGCGGCTGACCCAGTAACCGTCGCGGCTGATCAGGCTTTCATCGTCAGCCAGTGAAGCGCCCGCGGCCAACGCTTGATCGAGATCTTCGACAGGTCTGACGCAGCCCAGCCAGGGTGATAGGTCCGAGGTGGCGGTGACCTTGTCCAACAGGCTGCCGCTGACTGATCGGGCTGCCTGCTGAGAACTGACGAGACGCAAATCGCCCTGCTCGAAACCGCTCATGTCCAGATCGTCGAAACGCTCCAGCAGGACTGCGTGCAAGTCCGCACCCAACACGGTCTCGACTGCCAGCTCCCAGCCAGGCTCTACCCGTAGCCCATCGGCAAGACGTGGCCGCTGGTCGAGCCCTTGCTCCTGCAACCACTCGGAGACCCCTTTGCCCGGGTCCATCGCGGCCTGCTGAAGCGCTTCCAGCGAGGCGATACGACCGTTCAGCCGTTGTAGCTCACCCTGCGCGTGTTGCTCATCTCGGTTGGCCTGCTGGATCTGCTCGCGCAACTGTTCGAGCTGCTGGTCGCTCTGCTCCTGGGCCATCGCCAGCTCTTCGAGACCCAGTTCACCGAGCGCGAGCTGTTCGCTCAACTCGGAAAGTTCGGCGTCTTCCGGGTCGCCGGCAAGCGAGGCGCGCTCCTCGTCAAGACGACGTCGACGCTCAGCCAGTCGCTCGAGGCTCTGTTCCAGTTGTTGGATGCGTGACTGTTGCACCTCGGCGGCGCGACGTGGCTCGGTGCTTTGCTGGTTGAAACGCTCCCACTGCTCCTGCCATGCCTGCATGGCCGTTTCGGCTTCTTCGAGCTGCGCCGCGGCCTCTTCAGCGGCCGCACCCGCAATGTCCTGCTCGGGCTCGAGCATCGCCAGCTCCTCGCCGAGGGTAGCAAGCAAGGTGCGGTCGTGGCCCAGATGCGATTCGGTCTCCAGGCGGGCCTGTTCGGCCTCGCGCAGATCATCCTGCAACTGGCGCAAACGCTGCTGGCCGTGCTGGATGCTCTGCTCGACCCGTGCGATATCGCCACCGACCGAATAGAAGCGCCCTTGGACCAGGTTAAAGCGCTCGGACAGCTCGTGGTGCCCGTCGCGCAGGCGCTCGATACTGGCATCCGCATTGCGCTGTTCGGCGTTCAGCGCTTCGAAGCTGACTTCCTGGCCACCGATCACCTGCTCGCGCTGGCCAACTTGAGCATTCAATGCCTGCCAGCGCAGCGCCGACAGCTGGGCCCTGAGCTGACGCTCTTCGGCCTTGTATTCCTGATACTTTTCAGCCGACTGGGCCTGGCGGTGGAGGCGTTCGAGCTGACGTTCGAGCTCCTCGCGCAGGTCGGTCAGACGCGCCAGGTTTTCGTGCGTGCGGCGGATGCGGTTCTCGGTCTCCCGGCGGCGCTCCTTGTATTTGGAGATGCCCGCCGCTTCCTCGATGAAGTTGCGTAACTCTTCCGGCTTGGCCTCGATCAGCTTGGAGATCATCCCCTGCTCGATGATCGAATAGCTGCGCGGCCCCAGGCCCGTACCCAGGAAGATATCGGTGATGTCACGGCGGCGGCATTTCACGCCGTTGAGAAAGTAGGTGTTCTGCGCATCGCGCGTGACCCGCCGGCGGATGGAGATTTCGGCGAACGCCGCGTATTCGCCTGTCAGCGTGCCGTCGGAGTTATCGAAGATCAGCTCGATGCTGGCCTGGGTCACCGGCTTGCGGGTATTGGAGCCGTTGAAGATGACGTCGGTCATCGACTCGCCGCGCAGGTTCTTCGCCGAGCTCTCGCCCATTACCCAGCGTACGGCGTCGATGATGTTGGACTTGCCGCAGCCGTTGGGTCCGACGACGGCGGCCATGTTGCTCGGAAAGCTGACCGTGGTCGGATCGACGAAGGATTTGAAGCCGGCGAGCTTGATGCTTTTCAGTCGCATGAGGCCCTATCCGTGGCAATCAGCATGAGGATGAACAAGCAGGGTCGCCGTGAACATCGGAATTCCTACATCGGGTGGGTGCTGGCGCAAAGCCGCGGAGTTTATCACGCCGCCCGAGGCCAATCGTGGCACGCAGTACCGAACGCAGGCAGGCGGGGGCTGATCAGATGCCGAGGCAGGAGGCAATGGTCCGTTTCAGCACCAATGGCGAGGCGCGTCGTGGCGGCCGCGAGGATAGATGTAGCACGCACATGACTGATTGGAAGGGCATCTGGTGGGCCGATGCGGACGCCGTCGCCCTCCTCGACGGAACCGCGGAAAGAGGATGTCCGGTGGTGCGGTGTCCGCCCCTACCTGGGCTCAACCACCGGTCATGCTCATGAAGCGCACCACCTGGACCTGCTCGTCGGTACGAAACTCGTGCTTCTCCGGCTTGAGCTGCAGCGCGTCGATCAGCGCCTGACGCAGACGCTCGCTGTCGCCCGGATAACGGCGCATCAGGGTCTTGAGGTCCAGGGCGCCTTCATGACCCAGGCACAGCACCAGCTTGCCCTCGGCCGTGACCCGCACCCGGTTGCAGCTGCCGCAGAAGTTATTGCTGTGCGGTGAAATAAAACCCACCTGGGTTTCACTGCCCGCGACTTGCCAATAGCGTGAAGGCCCGCCGGTGGTATGGCTGCTGCGTACCAGCCGGTGGCCGAGTTCGATGCGCTCGCGCACCTCGTCGCTGGAGCAGAAGGTGATCTCGCGCGCGTGGCTGGAGACGTTGCCCAGGGGCATCTCTTCGATGAAGCTGATATCCAGGCCCCGGTCGACGGCAAAGTTCACCAGGTCGAGCACTTCGTCGTCGTTACGGCCTTTCTGAATCAC
Source organism: Stutzerimonas stutzeri (assembly GCF_018138085.1). Taxonomy (NCBI): domain Bacteria; kingdom Pseudomonadati; phylum Pseudomonadota; class Gammaproteobacteria; order Pseudomonadales; family Pseudomonadaceae; genus Stutzerimonas; species Stutzerimonas stutzeri. Next base: position 2,134,962 of record NZ_CP073105.1, on the reverse strand, counting down.
GCTATTGAGCTTGATTCGGCGGAAGCCGGCCTCGCGCGCCGCATCGATGCCTTCAATGACCTGATCGAGTTTGTCACGCCGGGTAAGCTCAGCGAAACGTTCCCGCTTGAGCGAATCGAGGCTGATGTTAAGACGCTTGACGCCCGCATCGCGCAGCACCGGTGCGAGGGTCGGCAATTGCGAGCCGTTGGTGGTGATGGCCAAATCTTCCAGTTCCTCACGCGCACCCAGACGACTCAACAAGGTCGGCAGCCCCTTGCGCACCAGGGGCTCGCCACCGGTCACGCGAATGCGCTTTACGCCCAGACTGATGAAGGCGTCCGCCACGGCGTAGAGCTCTTCCAGCGAGAGGATCTGCGCACGCGGCGCGAAGACCATGTCCTCGCTCATGCAGTAGGTGCAGCGAAAATCGCAGCGGTCGGTAACCGACAGCCTGAGGTAGGTGATGCGTCGGCCGAACGGATCGACCAACTGGGAATCTGGCATGTCGCTCTCCGAGGCTTGATGCCCCTTAAGACTATGTCGGAACGTGATGCGAGGCAAAGGTATGGAGCCGAATGGTCCAGTCGACTGGCGAGATCGGCAATGGCCGGTATTGTCACCCCGCGGCGGCGAACGAGCCAACGACAAAACCGTCACTTTCTTAGCTGTCACCGCAACCATGTTTCACAGCGAGGGTTCGTACACTGGGATAACCTCGCTTTCAATCGATTCACCAGGAGCTATGCAATGGACAATGAAGCCCTCCGCTCGATGGGCTGGCGCGAGCGCCTCTACGTCATCATCTTCTTCACCAATACCTCGGCAGGCAGACGCTTCGATACCTGGCTGCTCGTCATCATCTTCGCGAGCCTGGTGGTGGTGTTGCTCGACAGCGTCGCGAGCTATCGGGAACATTACGGCGCGCTGATGGCAGGCCTGGAATGGGGCTTCACCGCGATATTCGCCATCGAATACCTGCTGCGCATCTATTGCCATCCGGAGCCGCGAAAGTACATCTTCAGCTTTTACGGGGCCATCGACCTGTTGTCCGTTTTGCCGGCCTTCATCGCACTGGTTCTGCCTGACTCCCAGTACCTGATCGTTGTGCGTGCGATCCGTATGCTGCGGGTATTCCGCGTGCTGGCCCTGACGCATTACCTGAGCCAGGCCACTTTTCTGCTGGTGGCGCTACGCGGCAGCAAGCAGAAGATCGTGGTGTTCCTGCTCAGCGTGACCACCATGGTGCTGATCTTCGGCACGCTCATGTATGTGATCGAGGGCCCGGAGAACGGCTTTACCAGCATTCCGATGAGCATCTATTGGGCCGTGGTGACCATCACCACGGTGGGTTTCGGCGATATCGTCCCGCAGACAGCGCTGGGCAAAGCCGTGGCGGCCCTGACGATGATCACTGGCTACTCGATCATCGCGGTGCCGACCGGCATCTTCACCGCAGAGCTGGCCACCGCCATGCGGTCCGACAGCCTTCAGCACCGCTGCCCGACGTGCGAAAAACTCAGCCATGAGCCCAATGCGGCGTTCTGCAGCCGTTGCGGCACGCAGTTGTTCCAGCAGGCCGCCGCCGAGGACAACTGACGGAGCGGACGCACCGGTCGCGCTGAGTAGCGGCACCTGACACTGCCGGTCACACCTGCAGGTGCGCCCCAGCCGAACCGGCCTGGCAGCGGACTGTCACAACCTCTGACTTGCCGCGGGCCGGACGGAGACGCGAATGCCCTTGCTCAAACTGCTGCACTTCGCGAGCTTGCTGTGCTGGTGCGGCACGCTGCTGTATCTGCCGGCGCTCGTTGCTGCCGGCACCCGCCAAACCAGCGCCCTCTTCTACCGTGACCACGCGCACCTGACGCGCATGGTGTTCACCCTCGTCGGCACCCCCGCCGCGCTGATTACGATCGGCTCGGGTACGGCGTTGTTTCTGCGCGACGGCATCATGGCCGGCTGGTTGGTGGTCAAGCTCAGCACGGTGGCGGGCATGGTGCTCTGCCACGCCCTCTGCGGAGTCATGGTGCTGCATATCGAGCGCTCACCGGAGCAGAGCGTGAACCTTCGTTGCCTGTTCCTTGGTGCGGCGATTGCCGCCTTCATCACTGCAACCCTATGGCTGGTGCTGGCCAAGCCGTTCTAGCCCAAACGTTCGACAGAACCGATCAATGCTCATGACCGAACGATCCAAGCCGCATGCAGCCCCCGATTCAGGCCTTTTCCAGGTCGACCCCAACGGCATGCTCGTAGACCAACCGGCCGCCGAGGTAGGCCGCCAGGGCGATCATCGCCGCGGTGACGGCAGAGAGGTACAACGCCCAAAGCTCCATACCGCCTCCCTGGTTCTGAAAGCGCAGCAGCCAGTTGAGCGAGGCCAGCGAGAGCATCATCACGGCCAGAATGGCATGGCACCAGGCGGTGATTTTCTGTCGAATCTCACGCACCGTGAGCAGATCGATCAGACCGAAAATGCTCGCGACCCAGCCTCCCAGCGCGCCCACACCAGCCAGCCACAGCCCGGCTCGCCACCAGAACTCATCCAGCGTCCAGAGATGGGCCAGGTCGACCGGCAACAGGCCGGTCAAGGCGGCGACCGGGAAGTGAATCAGCATGGGGTGCAGCGGGTGGCCGGCAATCGCCGCGCGGCTATGAATAGAGTCTCGGTAGTTGGCCATTCGGCCCTCCAGCAGCGGATGGGGAAGCAGGCAGCGCAACGATCGGAACGAACCGGAGGCTTCTTGAAATGGACCATCCTGGCGCTGGCAGTTCCTTTATTGAGCGCATGTGACGGGCCGCTATCGACCTTGAACCCGGCCAGCCCCATGGCCCGGCAGGTCGCGAACGTCTGGTGGGGCATGTTTGCGTTCGCCACGCTGGTCCTGGTGGCGGTCAGCGCGATCTGGATCTACGCGCTCGCACGCAAACCGCGCGAAACCTCCGAACAGCAGGCACTGAAAATCAATCGTCGCTGGGTTATCGGCGGGGGCATCGTGCTACCCAGCCTGAGCATCGTCGTGCTGCTGATATTCGGCATCCCGACCGGGCGCAGCATGCTGCCGCTACCGGTACAGGGCGAGCAGCCGCTTAAGGTGGAGGTCATCGGCCACCAATGGTGGTGGGAGGTCCGTTATCCCGACAGCGGCATCATCACCGCCAACCAGCTGATCATCCCCGCCGGCCGCTTGGTCGATGTGCAGGTCAGCAGCGCCGATGTCATCCACTCGTTCTGGATTCCGCGGCTCGGCGGCAAGATGGACATGCTGCCCGGGCGCACCAATGTCATCCGCCTGCAGGCCGGGCACACCGGCATCTTTCATGGACAGTGCTCCGAGTTTTGCGGTCTGCAGCACACCCACATGAAGCTCCATGTCGAAGCGCTCGACGAAGCGGCGTTCAGCGAATGGGTCGGCGCCAGGGACAGCCTCAGCTTCACACAGCGTGCACCCGGCGACGCCGGTCGGGTGTTCGACGAGCGCTGCGGACGCTGCCACCGGGTTGCGGGTATTTCGCAAGGCGGGCGTGCGCCGGATCTCACCGACCTGGCAAGCCGTCCGAGCCTGGGCGCGGGGGTCATCGAGAACGACACCGAGGGCCTGCGCCGTTGGCTGCGGGAACACAAGACGCTCAAGTTCGGCAATGGCATGCCGGCACACGACGACATTCCGCCGGATACCCTCGACCAGATCGCCGATTGGCTGGAGACGTTAGCCCCATGAATTCATCCATCAGGGACAACGCTCCCTGCACCGATCCGGATCAGTTGCACGACCAGTTCAACGAGGTCTGGGGCAATCCGCGCGGGTGGTGCGCGCTGACCATCGTCAACCACACCAGCATCGGTCTGCGCTTCCTGGTCACCGGTGGCGTGTTCTTCCTTATCGGCGGGCTGATGGCGATGCTGATCCGCACCCAGCTGGCCATGCCCGGCTATGTATTGATGGAGCCCGAGGTCTACAACCAGGTCTTCACCATGCACGGCTCGGTGATGATGTTTCTGTTCGCCGTGCCGATGATGGAAGGCTTGGCGGTATACCTCATCCCGAAGATGATCGGCGCCCGTGACCTGATCTTCCCGCGGCTCTCCTCGCTGGGTTACTTCTGCTACCTGTTCGGCGGCATCATTCTGCTGTCCAGCGTGTTCCTCGGGGTCGCGCCGAAAGCCGGCTGGTTCATGTACACGCCGCTTTCCAGCGCGTCACACATGCCCGGCGTCAACTCGGATTTCTGGTTGCTGGGTATCACCTTCGTCGAGATATCCGCCGTCAGCGCCGGTGTCGAGCTGGTGGTCTCGATCCTGCGCACCCGCACCAGCGGCATGGCGCTGCACAAGATGCCGCTCTACGCCTGGTACATCCTGGTAATGGCGTTGATGATCGTGTTCGGTTTCCCGCCACTGATCCTTGGCAGCATTCTGCTGGAACTGGAGCGCGCCGCCGGCCTGCCCTTCTTCGACACCGCCAAAGGTGGCGATCCGGTGCTCTGGCAACACCTGTTCTGGCTGTTCGGCCACCCCGAGGTATACATCATCTTCCTGCCCGGCGCGGGGATCGTCTCGACGCTGCTACCGGTGTTCTGCCAGCGGCCGCTGGTGGGCTACCGCTGGGTGGTGCTGGGTGTGCTGACCACCGGATTCCTGAGCTTCGGGCTGTGGGTACACCACATGTTCACCGTCGGTATTCCGGCGCTGGCGCTGGGCTTCTTTTCGGCGGCGAGCATGCTGGTAGCGATTCCGACCGGGGTACAGATTTTCGCCTGGATCGCCACGCTCTGGCTGGGCAAGCCGGTCTATCACGTGCCGATGCTCTGGCTGGTGGGCTTCTTGATCGTCTTTGTCTGCGGCGGGCTGACCGGTGTGATGGTGGCCCTGGTGCCGTTCGACTGGCAGGTGCACGACACCCACTTCGTCGTCGCCCACATGCACTATGTTCTGGTCGGTGGGATGTTCTTCCCGTTGATGGCCGGCCTCTATTACTGGCTGCCGCACTTCTCTGGCCGTATGCCCTCGGTGCGTCTGGGGCGCTGGGGTTTCTGGCTGGTGTTCATCGGCTTCAACACCACCTTTCTGATCATGCACTGGACTGGTCTGCTGGGCATGCCGCGCCGGGTCTACACCTACGACACGGGCCTGGGCTGGGACATACCCAACCTGGTCTCGTCGGTTGGCAGCTTCATCATGGCCATCGGCATCGGCACCATTCTGCTGGACATCGTGCTGCATTTCCGTTTCGGCCAGCCAGCGAAGACCAACCCCTGGAACGCAGACACGTTGGAATGGGCCACTGCCCTGCCGCCCAGTCCGTACAACTTCGTCAGCCTGCCGGACGTCACAGATCGCCACCCGCTCTGGCAGGACCCGGATCTGCCCCACAGCATCGCCCGGGCCGAACACGCACTGAAAACCATCGACCATGGCCGTCGGGAAACCTGGGGCTCCGATCCGCTGACCGGTGAAGTGCGCGAGGTGATCCACCTACCCGGCAACAGCTGGTGGCCCTTCGTCGCCTCGGTTTTTCTCGCGGTGCTTTGCCTGAGCCTCCTGAACAAGGCCTACCTGTTAGCCCTGGCCGCTACCGTCGCGACCCTGGTCGTGCTGTTCAGATGGTCATGGGAGAATGGCGCACACCCGGCGGCGGCACCGGATGCGCGCACTCAGCCAGACGAACCGCCGCTGCATTCGCGCACGTTCGACGGCCCCGGGCTGTGGGGCATGGGCGTAACCCTGCTGGCAAACGGCACCATGTATCTATCACTGCTGTTCGGCTGGTTCTATCTATGGACTGTCTCGCCACAATGGCAGGTGCCTGCGCAATCCGGCCTCAATGGCTGGCTAATGCTTGCCAGCGCGGTGTTGCTGAGTTTCGGCACTATCTGGATTCGGCTGCTTCCCGGCCGACTTCGGCGCGGCAACGGCGGTCGGCTGATGTTGAATCTGGGCGCCATCACGGTCATCGGCGCAATGCAGTGGGCCATGTTGTTATGGCTGCTGTTGACCGCGAACCTGCACGTCACCGAAACCGCCCACGACGCGGTGATCTTCGTGATTCTCGCCTACAGCCTCATCCATTGCGGGCTGGCGACGATTCTCACTTTCCTGCAGGCGCTGCGGGTGAAATACGGCTACGTCGGCGACAAGGCGCCGTATGAAATCGTCGTGGTCGAGCAGCTCTGGTACTACAACCTGGCGGTGGTCTGGAGCGCCTACGCGGCGGTCGTTCTGTTACCCCCGGCGCTGGGAGGTGTCTGATGGAGTATCGCCGCACGTCGGTCTTTCACCCGATGCAGATCCCCTTCGGGCTCGCCATCTGGAGCGTCTGGTTCGCAACCATGTACGGCTCGCACGCGGTGGTCTGCTCCATCGCGCCACCGGATCCGGCCCAAGGCATCTTCAACTGGCTGAACGTCAGCTTCGGCGCTGTCACGCTGTTTGTCATCGTTCTGCTGCTATGGCTCGGGCGCCGTTCGTGGAAGCTCTCGCGCCCGCCGCACGACCTGAATGAACGCCAGGTATTCGTGACCAAGGTGGCCTCGGGGATTCATTTCATCGCCGCGCTGGCAACGGCATTCGTCGGTCTGCAGCTGGCGTTCCTGCCGCCCTGCGTTTGATTGCCCGAAGGGTGAGATGCGCCGAGAGGGCCTGCGATGGGTTTCATCCATCCTACGTCAGCCGCCCCAGACAACCGACTCACCACGCCCACCGTAGGATGGGTCGGGCCGCGCAGGTGCAACCCATCGACTCAGCGGGCCACATCCATCTAAACAACCCGCAGGGTCAATCGGCTTTCTTGCGGATCCAGTAGAGATAGGTGCCCTCTTCGGCCTGTTGCTCCACCAGCTCGTGGCCGAGGAAAACGCAGAATTTCGGGATATCGCGCTGGGTGGACGGATCGGTCGCGATGACCTTGAGCAGTTCGCCGCCGCCCAGTCCGCGCACCTTGTTGTGCAGCATCATCACCGGCTCGGGGCAATTCAGGCCGCTGGCGTCGAGCACCGCGTCGACAGTCAGTTCAGCAGATTGAGTCATCACAGGCTCCTAAAACGGGATGGCATTGTCGCCGAGACAGATCGTGCGGTCACCCGCTGGCGCGTCACAGGCGACGCACATGGCAGGTCACTTCCTCACGATCATGGTAAAGCTGCTTGCAGCCGATACTCGCCTTCACTCCTCGTTCGGCAAGCCCATCGGCGATGCGTTCCAGCAGGCGCTTCACCTCGGCATAGCGTTGCTTCATAGGTAGCTTGAGGTTCACCACCGCCTCACGACACAGCCCTTCGCCGACCCAGGTTTCCAGCAAGGCGGCGTTCTTTGCCGGCTTCTCGACGATATCGCACACCATCCAGTCCACCGGCCGTTTGGGCCGGAAGGCGAATCCATCGGCCCGGTAGTGGCCGACCAGACCTGACTCCAGCAGTTGCTCGTTCATCGGCCCGTTGTCGACGGCCATGACCTCGATGTCGCGGTTGACCAACTGCCACGTCCAGCCGCCAGGTGAAGCGCCCAGATCCACGGCGGTCATGCCGGGGGCCAGTCGCGTGTCCCATTGCTCACGGGGAATGAAGTGATGCCAGGCCTCTTCCAGTTTCAACGTTGAACGGCTCGGCGCCTGACGGGGAAATTTCAGCCGCGGAATGCCCATCGGCCACATCGCGCTGTTGTCCGCTTCGGCAATCCCGAGAAAAACCTCGCGCCCGCTTTTGAACGTCAGCAGCAAGCGTGGCCCGTTGTGCCCTTCCTTGAGCCGTCCGGCCTTGATCAGGGCCTTGCGCAGCGGCGCTTCGAACTTGCGGCAGAAGGTCGACAGCTCCTTGCCGTCGTTGGTATCCAGGACTTCGAGCCAGAGACTGCCACACAGCGGATAGCCTTCGAGCTGTTCGAGCAAGACGCCGATGCGGTCGGTTTCCGGCAGCGCCAGGTATTCGCCGCGCGCCCATTGCCGCGCGAAGATCAGCCGTGAAAAGCGCAAGCCGCGCATCAAACGCTCCGGACCACCGTCCTCGCTGCAGATGAACTCGGCACACGCGCTGTTTGGTTTCGCCTTGGCGTAGCCGGCCACATCGAGCCGGGCGGCCTGATCGCTGATCTCGGCGCAAACTTCGTTCTCGAAGCCCGGGCGGCAATGCAGCAGCAGTGTTTTCATGTACAAACCTTATCGTCCCGAAGGGGCCTGGCGCCGAAGCGTCCCGCAGCCAAAGCCGCACATGATAGCCGAGTGGGGAACCCCAGGCTTGCTGCCTCGGTCCAGTGAACAGTCAGCTCGAGTTCAATGCGGCGAGCGTGACTGCGCCGCATTGGCCCATCGCGACCATGGCCCCGATTCCATTGCCAACCGAATTGGCAACCGGTTTCTTGGCGAAACGAATCGCCAGAAGCTAGTTTCAACAGAACGCTCCCTACTCAGTCAGCCCGACCGTGCGGGCACAAGGAGAGACGAATGCCATCCCTGGACAGTCTGAATTGCCGCCGAAGCCTCGAGGTAAACGGCAAAACCTATCACTACTACAGCCTCCCCGAAGCGGCCAAGCAGCTCGGTGATATCAGCCGCCTGCCCACCTCGCTCAAGGTGCTGCTGGAGAACCTGCTGCGCTGGGAAGATAACGTCACGGTTCGTGCCGATGACTTCAGTTCGCTGGCAGTCTGGCTGAAGACGCACACCTCCGAACGGGAAATCCAGTACCGCCCCGCGCGGGTGCTGATGCAGGATTTCACCGGCGTACCCGCCGTCGTCGACCTGACCGCGATGCGCGATGCGGTGTCGCGCGCCGGCGCCGACCCTCAGCGCATCAATCCACTGTCACCCGTGGACCTGGTTATCGATCACTCGGTAATGGTCGATCGATTCGGCAGCGATCAAGCCTTCGAGCAGAACGTCGAGATCGAGATGCAGCGCAACGGAGAGCGCTACGAGTTCCTGCGCTGGGGCCAGCAGGCGTTCGACAATTTTAGGGTGGTGCCGCCGGGCACGGGCATCTGCCACCAGGTCAACCTCGAATACCTGGGCCAGGTCGTATGGACCAAAGAAGAGGACGGCGAAACCATCGCCTACCCCGACACGCTGGTCGGCACCGATTCCCATACCACGATGATCAACGGGCTCGGCGTGCTGGGCTGGGGGGTCGGTGGTATCGAGGCGGAAGCGGCCATGCTCGGCCAGCCGGTCTCGATGCTAATACCCGAAGTGATCGGGATGCGCCTGACCGGCAAGCTCAACGAAGGCGTAACCGCGACCGACCTGGTCCTGACCGTCACGCAGATGCTGCGCAAGCACGGTGTGGTCGGCAAGTTCGTCGAGTTTTTCGGCCCGGGGCTGGACCACCTGCCGCTGGCCGACCGTGCCACTATCGGCAACATGGCACCGGAGTACGGCGCCACCTGCGGCTTCTTTCCGGTCGATCAGGTGACAATCGATTACCTGCGCCTGACTGGCCGCGATCCGGATCGCATCGCGCTGGTCGAGGCCTATAGCAAAGCCCAGGGCATGTGGCGCGACAGCCAATCAGCCGATCCGGTATTCACCGCTACGCTGGAGCTCGATCTGAGCCAGGTGCAACCATCGCTCGCCGGCCCCAAGCGTCCGCAGGATCGCGTCTCGCTCGGCGACATCGGCGCCAGCTTCGATCTGCTACTGGATACCAGCGGCAAGACGCAGCAAGCCGACACCGCGGTCCCGGTGGCCGGCGAAACCTTCAAGCTGAAACACGGCGCCGTGGTCATCGCGGCAATCACCTCCTGCACCAATACCTCCAACCCGAACGTGCTGATGGCCGCAGGCCTGGTTGCCAAGAAGGCGCTCGAACGCGGCCTGAAGCGCGCACCCTGGGTGAAATCGTCGCTGGCGCCCGGCTCCAAGGTGGTCACCGATTATCTGGAGCGCGCCGGCCTGACGACCTACCTGGACCAACTCGGCTTCAATCTGGTCGGCTACGGCTGCACCACCTGCATCGGCAACTCCGGGCCCCTGCCCGACGCCATCAGCCAGGCGATCACCGACAATGACCTGATCGTTTCGTCCGTGCTTTCAGGCAATCGCAACTTCGAAGGTCGCGTCCATCCGCTGGTCAAGGCCAACTGGCTGGCTTCGCCGCCGCTGGTGGTCGCTTTCGCCCTGGCGGGAACCACCCGCATCAACATGGATAAGGAGCCGCTGGGTTACGACGAACAGAATCAGCCGGTCTATCTCAAAGACATCTGGCCGTCGAGCGCCGAGGTTAACGAGGCGGTCAGCAGGATCGACGGGCAGATGTTCCGCACGCGCTATGCGGACGTCTTCAGCGGCGACCAGCATTGGCAATCGATCGCCGTGACCGCAGGCGACACCTACAAGTGGAACAGCAACTCCAGCTACGTGCAGAACCCGCCGTTCTTCGAAGACATCGGTCAACCTCCGGCTCCGCCGAAGGACGTGGAGAATGCGCGGATCCTGGCGCTCTTTGGCGACTCCATCACCACCGACCACATCTCACCGGCCGGTAACATCAAGGCGAGTTCGCCGGCGGGTCTGTATCTGCAGCAGCTGGGCGTCCAGCCGGAGGACTTCAACTCCTATGGCTCGCGGCGCGGCAATCATGAAGTGATGATGCGCGGCACCTTCGCCAACATCCGTGTCAAGAATGAGATGCTCGGCGGCGAAGAAGGTGGCTACACGCTTCATCAGCCAAGCGGCGAACGGATGTCGATCTATGATGCCGCGATGCGCTATCAGGCCGAAGGTGTGCCACTGGTAGTGGTTGCCGGCAAAGAATACGGTACCGGCTCCAGCCGTGACTGGGCCGCCAAGGGCACCAACTTGCTGGGCGTCAAGGCGGTTATCGCGGAAAGCTTCGAGCGCATCCACCGCTCGAACCTGATCGGCATGGGCGTGCTGGCGCTGCAGTTCGTTGGTGATCAGAACCGGCAATCGCTGGGCCTGACCGGCAACGAAAAACTCTCGATTCGCGGCCTGAGCGCCGACATTAAGCCCCGTCAGTTGCTGACAGTAGACGTCGAGCGGGCGGATGGTACCCGAGAGAACTTCCAGGTGCTCTGCCGCATCGACACGCTCAATGAAGTCCAGTACTTCAAGGCCGGCGGCATTCTGCACTACGTGCTTCGTCAACTGATCGAGAGTTGACGCTCAACTCGACCCCGCACGACAGGCCCGTTGCAGCCAGACTGCAACGGGCTTTTTTTTGCAGTGCGATCGCGCCTTGGCATTTAAGTCCTTGAAGAATCGGCCGTTATGCTTGTCAACACAACGGTCACCAAATTGGCGTCAATTTGCCATCATTTCTAGAAGTGCCGCTTCGAGCGGCCCGGACCGATCTCGTGGCTAGGGCCACCTCGACTGCCAGGCGTACTCTCATGCGAAACAACCAACCCGTCACCCAGCGCGAATACGCGTTTCCCGATCAGCAACGGCTGATTTCTACCACGGACCTGAAAGGCAAGATCACCTACTGCAACGACGCCTTCGCCGAAGTCAGCGGCTACGACCGCGCCGACCTGATCGGCGCTCCGCACAACCTGATACGTCATCCGGACGTGCCGTCCGCCGTGTTCGCGCACATGTGGAGCACGCTCAAGGACGGCAGGCCCTGGATGGGCATCGTCAAGAATCGACGCAAGGACGGTGACCATTACTGGGTCAATGCCTACGTAACCCCAGTGCTCGACATGCAGCGCAACGTCATCGGCTATGAGTCGGTGCGCACCAAACCCACCCGCGAGCAGGTCCAGCGAGCCGAGGCGCTCTATGCGCGCCTCAATGCAGGCAAGAGCGGTGTGCCGCGGCGTGACAAGTGGCTGCCCGTGGCGATTAACTGGCTACCCTTCATCGTCATCAGCCAGATCGGCTTCATGATCGGCGCATGGTTCGATCATGCCTGGGGTTTTGCGTTGGCGGCGCTGCTTTCCGTGCCATTGGGCCTCGCCGGTCGTCACTGGCAGATGCGCGGAGTGAACCGCCTGGTACGCCTGGCCGAGCAATCGACCAGCGACCCCTTGATCGCTCAGATGTATACCGACAGCCATGGCGTTGAAGCCCGCCTGGAAATGGCCATGCTCAGCGAGCACGCGCGTCTGAAGACCTGCCTGACGCGCCTGCAGGACAGCGCCGTTCATCTGCAACAACAGGCCAAGCGTGCCGACGAATTGGCGCACAGCTGTTCGGACGGCCTGGCTCGCCAGCATCATGAAACCGAGCAGGTGGCGACGGCGATCAACCAGATGGCCGCGACCACACAGGAAGTCGCCGGCAATGTAGCGCTGACGGCCGAGGCGACCGAGCAGGCCAGCCAGCTTACCGCTCAGGGGCAGGAGATCAGCGCCCAGACCCGCAAGGCCATCGAGCTGCTGGCCCACTCCGTGACAGAAACCGGCGATGCGGTGAATGCCTTGGCGCAGAACAGCGACGAGATCGGCACCGTGGTCGACGTCATCAAGAGCATTGCCGACCAGACCAACCTGCTCGCGCTCAACGCGGCTATCGAAGCGGCTCGCGCCGGTGAAAGCGGCCGCGGCTTCGCGGTGGTGGCGGACGAGGTACGCCAGCTGGCCCAGCGCACGGCGACGGCCACCGGGCAGATTCACCAGCTGATCGACAAGCTGCAGCAACAGGCGCGGCAAGCCGTCGACACCACCGAGCAAGGTCGCGCCCAGGCCAGCCGCGGTGTCGAACGGGTCTTCGATGCCGACAAGGCGCTTACCGGTATCAGCGACGCCGTAGCCCGGATCATCGACATGACCGCGCAGATCGCCTCCGCGACCGAGCAGCAGAGCGCGGTGGCAGACGAGATCAGCCACAACGTCGGCAACATCGCCAGCCTTGCCGACCAGACGTCTGGAGATGCGCAAAGCTCGGCGCTGCTTTCCGAGGATCTGGCAGCAACCGCGCAGTCGCAATACAGCCTGGTGGAGCGCTTCAACCGCTAAGCCACTGCGTTCACTGACGGGCAGTGCCAGGCGTTCGGTTACGTCTGGCCAGGCCGCGGCTGACGTAGAAATGCCGAAACCAGATCGGCTGCTCGGTCCAGATGCTGTTCATGGGTCAGCCCGGAGCGTTTCAGGGGCTTGAGGTCATGGTCGGCAGCCTCCAGCCATTCGACCTGTATCGCAGGTGACAGCGCGTAGTGCGAGACCGTCTGCCGGTTACCTAGCGCGTCGCGCTCGCCTTGAACGATCAGCGTTGGACAGCCCAGTTCGGCGAGGTGGGCCACGCGCGGCTTCTCCGGTTTACCTGCTGCGTAGAACGGATAACCCAGGCAGACCAGGGCATCGGCAACGAGCTCATCGGCCAGCAAACTGGCCATGCGACCGCCCATCGACTTTCCGCCAATCGCCAATCGACCCGCGGTTTGCTGTCGCACCACCCGATAAACCTCCCGCCATTGCTGCAACAGCTGGGCCTGCGGATTGGGCGGTCGCTTGGCCCCGGTGGCACGTCGCTCGGCCATATAGGCGAATTCGAACCGAAGCACCGCAACGCCCCGCGCCACGAGCCGCTCGGTCATTTGCTGCATGAACGGACTGTCCATCGGCGCACCCGCACCATGCGCCAATATCAGGCTGGCGAACGTCTCGCCCTGCGGCCGATCGGCCCGGACGAACGGGATTTCACCGCCTTGCGAGTATTGATCGGCGTCAATACCGGCCAGTTGCCCATTGCCCATCCTTGCCCCCGCTTTTCAATGAAAGAACTGTCTGCTCAACGCAACAAAAAAACATGCTCATTACCGTGGATGGAAGCCCATACATGAACACAGCAACCAGTACCGCCTACAACTATAAGGTGGTCCGCCAATTCGCCATCATGACGGTGGTGTGGGGAATCGTCGGGATGGGGCTCGGCGTTTTCATCGCATCGCAATTGGCCTGGCCATTTCTCAACTTCGATCTGCCCTGGACCAGCTTCGGTCGCTTGCGCCCTCTGCACACCAACGCGGTGATTTTCGCCTTTGGTGGCTGTGCATTGTTCGCCACGTCCTACTACTCGGTCCAGCGTACCTGCCAGACCACCCTCTTCGCACCCAAACTGGCGGCCTTCACCTTCTGGGGTTGGCAGCTGGTGATCCTGTTGGCGGCGATCAGCCTGCCACTGGGCTACACCAGTTCCAAGGAATACGCGGAACTTGAATGGCCGATCGACATCCTGATCACCATCGTCTGGGTCTCCTACGCGATCGTCTTCTTCGGCACCCTGGCCACGCGCAAGGTCAAGCACATCTATGTCGGCAACTGGTTCTTCGGTGGTTTCATCCTGACCGTCGCCCTGCTGCATGTGGTGAACAACCTGGAAGTGCCGGTTACCGCGATGAAATCCTATTCGCTGTACTCCGGCGCGACAGACGCCATGGTGCAGTGGTGGTACGGCCACAACGCGGTGGGCTTCTTCCTGACCGCCGGCTTCCTCGGGATCATGTACTACTTCGTGCCGAAGCAGGCCGAACGTCCGGTGTATTCCTATCGCCTGTCTATCGTCCACTTCTGGGCGCTGATCACCGTCTATATCTGGGCCGGTCCGCACCACCTGCACTACACCGCGCTGCCGGATTGGGCGCAGAGCCTGGGCATGGTGATGTCGCTGATCCTGCTCGCTCCGAGCTGGGGTGGCATGATCAACGGCATGATGACCCTCTCAGGTGCCTGGCATAAGTTGCGCAGCGACCCGATCCTGCGCTTCCTGGTGGTCTCGCTGGCGTTTTACGGCATGTCGACCTTCGAAGGTCCGATGATGGCCATCAAGACCGTCAACGCGCTGTCCCACTACACCGACTGGACCATCGGCCACGTACATGCCGGCGCCCTCGGTTGGGTTGCCATGGTGTCGATCGGTGCCCTGTATCACTTGATCCCGAAAGTCTTCGGTCGCCCACAGATGCACAGCATTGGCCTGATCAACGCGCACTTCTGGCTCGCCACCATCGGTACCGTGCTCTACATCGCCTCGATGTGGGTCAACGGCATCGCCCAGGGCCTGATGTGGCGTGCGATCAACGAAGACGGCACCCTGACCTACTCCTTCGTCGAAGCGCTGGAAGCGAGCCACCCGGGCTTCGTGGTCCGCATGATCGGCGGCGCGGTGTTCTTCGCCGGTATGTTGCTGATGGCTTACAACACCTGGCGCACCGTAAGCGCCTCCAAGCCAGCCGAAT
Source organism: Stutzerimonas stutzeri (assembly GCF_018138085.1). NCBI lineage: Bacteria > Pseudomonadati > Pseudomonadota > Gammaproteobacteria > Pseudomonadales > Pseudomonadaceae > Stutzerimonas > Stutzerimonas stutzeri. Next base: position 2,119,854 of record NZ_CP073105.1, on the reverse strand, counting down.
ACGCAGCCGCCGCGCAGATCGCCTGAGGAGCCGATAATGAAGAAGCACGAAATACTCGAAAAGAACGTCGGCCTGCTGACCCTGTTCATGGCGCTCGCGGTAAGTATCGGTGGCCTGACCCAGATCGTCCCGCTGTTCTTCCAGGACGTCGTCAACGAGCCGGTCGAAGGCGTGAAGCCCTACACCGCGCTGCAGTTGGAAGGCCGTGACCTGTACATCCGCGAGGGCTGCGTCGGTTGCCACTCGCAGATGATCCGCCCGTTCCGTGCCGAGACCGAGCGCTACGGTCACTACTCGGTCGCCGGCGAGAGCGTCTACGACCATCCGTTCCTGTGGGGCTCCAAGCGCACCGGCCCGGACCTGGCGCGTGTCGGCGGTCGCTACTCCGACGACTGGCACCGCGCGCACCTCTACAACCCTCGCAACGTCGTGCCCGAGTCGAAGATGCCCTCCTATCCATGGCTCGTGGAAAGCACCCTCGATGGCAAGGACACGGCCGGCAAGATGAAAGCACTGCGCTCGGTCGGCGTGCCCTACAGCGACGACGACATCGCCGCCGCAGGTGACGCGGTCAAGGGCAAGACCGAGATGGACGCTCTGGTGGCTTACTTGCAGGTACTCGGCACGGCGCTGCAGAGCAAGCGCTGAGACCGACCAGGCTATCGAGAACGACGCGCTGCAGCGGCAGCCGTCAGGGAATAAACATCGCGGGGCAGCTCGAGCGTTCGGGCTGCCCGGGAGTAACAAATGAACGCTTTCTGGAGTGGTTACATCGCCCTGCTGACGCTGGGCACCATTGTCGCTCTGTTCTGGCTGATCTTCGCCACCCGAAAAGGCGAGTCCGCCGGTACGACCGACAAGACCATGGGGCATTCCTTCGACGGTATCGAGGAATATGACAACCCTCTGCCCCGCTGGTGGTTCTTGCTGTTCATCGGCACGCTCGTATTCGGCATCCTCTATCTGGCGCTTTACCCGGGCCTGGGTAACTGGAAAGGCGTATTGCCTGGCTACGAGGACGGCTGGACCCAGACCAAACAGTGGCAGCGCGAAGTCGAACAGGCCGACGCCAAATTCGGCCCGATTTTCGCCCGCTATTCGGCTATGGATGTCGCTCAGGTCGCACAGGACGAGCGCGCGCTGAAAATCGGAGGTCGTCTATTCGCCAACCATTGCGCGGTTTGCCACGGATCCGACGCCAAGGGGGCCGTTGGCTTTCCTAACCTGGCCGACCGTGAATGGCGCTGGGGCGGCGATGCCGAGACAATCAAGACCACCATCCTGCACGGTCGCGTAGCGGCCATGCCGGCCTGGGGCCAAGTGATCGGCGAGGAAGGCGTGAAGAACGTCGCCGCCTACGTGCGTAATGGGCTGGCCGGGCTACCGCTGCCGGAGGGCACAGTCGCGGATGTCGGCGCGGGCGCCCAGGTGTATGCCCAGACCTGCTCGGTATGCCACGGCGAAAAAGGTACCGGAACAGCCGCCATGGGCGCACCTAACCTGACCAATCCGGCGGGTTGGATATACGGCTCCAGCTTGCCTCAGCTGCAACAAACCATTCGTCACGGACGCAACGGTCAGATGCCGGCACAGGAGCAATACCTGGGCAACGACAAGGTGCATCTGCTGGCCGCTTACGTGTACAGCCTCTCGCAACAGCCAGAACGGCTGGCGAAGCAGTAACTTCCCTTACCAGGGCGGTGCAATACGCCGCCCTGCGCGAAAACAACTTCCGCTGGAAAACGCGTCCATGCGACGCTCTGTCGCACACCGTCCAATCCTTCCCCGGTTTGCCTTCTGCCTGTTGGCTTCTATAGTTCTTCCCCATTCGCCGGACTTCCCAGAACTACAAGGCGAAACCCTCGACTCGACACATCGGCCTGATGTGAAAAACGACCCTGCAAAGCGTATGGAAAACGCCTGGAATCAGGGTCTGAACGGCACGAGATGGCCTGGGCGTTGATTGCATTGCCCCCCTCCTTTCTCCATACTTGCCGCCGTTTTTGCCCCCTTGATATGCCATTAGCGTGGAAGCCTTGCATGAGCACAGCAATAAGTGAGACTGCATATAACTATAAGGTGGTTCGCCAATTCGCCATCATGACGGTGGTTTGGGGAATTATCGGAATGGGCCTGGGTGTGTTTATCGCCGCACAGCTGGTATGGCCTCAATTGAACTTCGACCTGCCCTGGACCAGCTTTGGTCGCTTGCGCCCGCTGCACACCAACGCGGTGATCTTCGCCTTTGGTGGTTGTGCACTGATGGCCACGTCCTTTTATGTGGTCCAGCGTACGTCGCAGACCCGGCTGTTCTCCGATGGCCTGGCGTCGTTCGTGTTCTGGGGTTGGCAAGCCGTCATCGTGCTGGCCGTCATCACCCTGCCGCAAGGCTTCACCAGCTCGAAAGAGTATGCCGAGCTGGAATGGCCGATCGACATCCTGTTGGCGATCGTCTGGATCTCCTACGCGATCGTGTTCTTCGGCACCATCATGAAGCGCAAGGTAGCCCACATCTATGTGGGTAACTGGTTCTACGGCGGCTTCATCCTGGTCACGGCGATGCTGCACATCGTCAACAACCTGGAAGTTCCGGTCACTTGGTTCAAGTCCTACTCGATCTACTCCGGCGCGACCGATGCCATGGTGCAGTGGTGGTACGGCCACAACGCGGTGGGCTTCTTCCTGACCACCGGCTTCCTGGGCATGATGTATTACTTCGTGCCGAAGCAGGCTGGGCGTCCGGTGTACTCCTATCGCCTGTCGATCGTGCACTTCTGGGCGCTGATCACCCTGTACATCTGGGCCGGTCCGCACCACCTGCACTACACCGCGCTGCCCGAGTGGGCGCAAAGCCTGGGCATGGTGATGTCGATCATCCTGCTGGCACCGAGCTGGGGCGGCATGATCAACGGCATGATGACCTTGTCCGGCGCCTGGCATAAGCTGCGCACCGACCCGATCCTGCGCTTCCTGGTGGTGTCCCTGGCGTTCTACGGCATGTCGACCTTCGAAGGTCCGATGATGGCCATCAAGACCGTCAACGCGCTGTCCCACTACACCGACTGGACCATCGGCCACGTACATGCCGGCGCCCTCGGCTGGGTCGCGATGATCTCCATCGGCTCCATGTATCACCTGATCCCCAAGGTGTTCGCCCGCGAGCAGATGTACAGCATCGGCCTGATCAACGCTCACTTCTGGCTCGCCACCATCGGTACCGTGCTCTACATCGCCTCGATGTGGGTCAACGGCATCACCCAGGGTCTGATGTGGCGCGCGATCAACGAAGACGGCACCCTGACCTACTCCTTCGTCGAAGCGTTGGAAGCCAGCCATCCCGGCTACATCGTTCGGGCACTGGGCGGGGCGTTCTTCCTCACCGGTATGTTGCTGATGGCTTACAACACCTGGCGCACTGTGCGTGCCGCCAAGCCGGCTGAATTCGAAGCCGCTGCGCAGATCGCCTGAAGGAACGGATAAATGAAGAATCACGAAATACTCGAAAAGAACGTCGGTCTGCTGACCCTGTTCATGGTCCTCGCGGTAAGTATCGGTGGTCTGACCCAGATCGTTCCGCTGTTCTTCCAGGACGCTGTCAACGAGCCGGTCGAAGGCATGAAGCCTCGCACCGCTCTGGAACTCGAAGGCCGCGACATCTACATCCGTGAAGGCTGCGTTGGCTGCCACTCGCAGATGGTCCGTCCGTTCCGTGCCGAGACCGAGCGCTACGGCCACTACTCGGTCGCTGGCGAAAGCGTCTACGACCATCCGTTCCTCTGGGGCTCCAAGCGTACCGGTCCTGACCTGGCACGCGTCGGCGGCCGTTATTCCGACGATTGGCACCGCGCGCACTTGTACAACCCGCGCAACGTCGTGCCGGAGTCGAAGATGCCTTCCTACCCCTGGCTGGTAGAGAACAAGCTGGACGGCAAGCACACTGGCGACAAGATGATTGCCCTGCGTAGCGTTGGCGTGCCTTACACCGAGGAAGACATCGCCGGTGCCAAGGACGCGGTCAAAGGCAAAACCGAAATGGATGCCCTTGTCGCTTTCCTGCAGAGCCTTGGCACAATTCTCACCAACAAACGGTAACGCACCATGGATATCGGGACTCTTCGCGGTCTGGGCACCGTTCTTGTTTTCGTCGCCTTCGTCGGTGTCGTGCTCTGGGCTTATAGCAGCAAGCGCAAGAAAGGCTTCGATGAAGCCGCCAACCTGCCCTTCGCGGACGAGCCCGACACCAACAAGCGTGATGAAGAAGCTTCCAGGAGTAAGAAATAAATGACCACGTTTTGGAGTTGGTACATCACCCTGCTGAGCCTGGGGACCATTGCCGCACTGGTCTGGCTGCTGCTCGCGACTCGCAAGGGACAACGCCACGACAGTACCGAAGAAACCGTTGGCCATTCCTATGACGGCATCGAGGAATACGACAACCCGCTGCCACGCTGGTGGTTCATGCTGTTCGTCGCCACGGTGCTTTTCGCTCTCGGCTACCTGGCGCTGTATCCGGGCCTGGGTAACTGGAAAGGCATGCTGCCGGGCTACGAAGGCGGCTGGACCCAGGTGAAGGAATGGCAACGCGAAATGGACAAGGCGAACGAGCAATACGGTCCGCTTTACGCCAAGTTCGCAGCGATGCCGGTGGAAGAAGTCGCACAGGATCCGCAGGCCTTGAAAATGGGCGGCCGCCTGTTCGCCTCCAACTGCTCGGTGTGCCATGGTTCGGACGCCAAGGGTGCCTATGGCTTCCCCAACCTGACCGATAACGACTGGCTGTACGGCGGTGAGCCCGAGACCATCAAGACCACCATCATGGGCGGCCGTCAGGCAGCCATGCCGGCATGGCGCGACGTGATCGGCGAGGAAGGTATTCGCAACGTGGCAGCCTACGTTCGCAGCCTTTCCGGTCGTGATATTCCAGAAGGGATCAACGCCGACGTTGAGCAGGGTCAAAAAATCTTCGCAACCAATTGTGTAGCTTGTCATGGTCCTGAAGGCAAAGGTACGCACGCCATGGGCGCGCCGAACCTGACCGACAACATCTGGCTATACGGTTCGAGCTTCGGACAGATCCAACAGACCCTGCGCTATGGCCGGAACGGCCGGATGCCAGCCCAGCAAGACCACCTTGGCAACGACAAGGTGCACCTGCTGGCCGCTTACGTGTACAGCCTCTCCCACCAGTCGGAGAACTGATCCGAACGATCCAGGCGCGACCGACGGTCGCACCTGCCTTCGACTGTCGAGGCGTACCATTCGCAGCAGGTAAGCAAAGATCCCGGTCGGCATGTATCGACCGGGACACTCACCCTTCCGCCGTGGTACGTAATCGATGTCCCAGCAAATTCCCGTTCGTGACGTGACGCCCCCCTCGAAGGTCAATGCTTCATCCGACCTCTACGCCGCTCGCGAAAAGATCTACACCCGCTCCTTCACCGGCCTGTTCCGCAATTTGCGGCTCGTTGGCGGCGGCCTGCTTTTCATTCTCTATTTCGGAACAGTATGGCTGACCTGGAACGGGCGCCAGGCGGTGTGGTGGGATTTGCCGGAGCGCAAGTTCTACATCTTCGGCGCCACGTTCTGGCCGCAGGATTTCATCCTGCTCTCGGCGCTGCTGATCATCTGCGCCTTCGGACTGTTCTTCATCACTGTCTTCGCCGGCCGTGTCTGGTGCGGCTACACCTGTCCGCAAAGTGTCTTTACCTGGGTATTCATGTGGGCGGAGAAAGTCACCGAGGGTGACCGCAACCAGCGCATGAAGCTCGACAAGGCGCCGATGAATGCCAACAAATTCCTGCGCAAGCTGGCCAAGCATTCGATCTGGCTCTTCGTCTCGCTGGCGATCGGCATTACTTTCGTCGGTTACTTCACCCCCATACGCGACCTGGTGCCCGACCTGTTCACGCTTCAGGTTGGCGGCTGGGCGGCATTCTGGGTGGGCTTCTTCACCCTGGCGACCTATGGCAACGCCGGCTATCTGCGCGAGCAGGTGTGCATCTACATGTGCCCCTACGCACGCTTCCAGAGCGTGATGTTCGACAAGGATACGCTGATCGTCTCCTACGACCCGCGTCGCGGCGAGCGCCGCGGCCCGCGCAAGAAGGACGCCGATTACAAGGCCATGGGGCTCGGCGACTGCATCGACTGCACAATGTGCGTCCAGGTCTGCCCTACCGGCATCGACATCCGCGACGGCCTGCAGATCGAGTGCATTGGCTGCGCTGCGTGTATCGATGCGTGCGACACCATCATGGACAAGATGAATTACCCACGCGGACTGATCAGCTACACCACGGAACACAACCTGTCCGGACAGACGACCCACCTCGTGCGGCCGCGCCTGATCGGCTATGCCGTCGCGCTGATCGCGATGATGAGCGTGTTCGGCTATGCGGTCAGCGACCGTTCGCTGGTCAAGCTCGACGTGCTCAAGGATCGTGTGCTGTATCGCGAGAACGAGCAAGGCAGGATCGAGAACGTGTACACGCTGAAGGTCATGAACAAGGCGCAAAACGAGCAGACGTTCATCATCGAAGCCACCGGGCTGGATGGCCTGCAGTACGAAGGGCGCCGCGAAGTTCATGCCGAAGCCGGCGAACTCGTCACCATCCCGGTGGAACTGTCGGTGGCACCGGAGCAGCTTCGCTCCAGCACCAACGAAATCGTCTTCCACGTAAGATCGGCAGATGACTCATCCATAGAAGATGCATCGGACAGCCGCTTCATCGGCCCGAGCATTCGCTGAATAGGTAGTACATGAGCACCTCAGACCACGAGAACACCCGTTGGTATACGCAATTCTGGGCCTGGTTCGTCATTGGCATTCTGCTGCTCTCGGTAGTCCTCGGCACGACGATGCTGACCGTCGCGATCCGCAACTCCGACACCTTGGTGTCGGACAATTACTACGACGCCGGCAAGGGCATCAACCAGTCGCTGGAGCGAGAAAAGCTCGCCGAGCGCCTGCAAGTGCGCGCGCAGGTGACGCTCAACGACGAGCGCGGGCTGGCCGAAGTGCAACTGAGTGGTAACAGCGGGCCCCAGCAACTGGTGCTCAACCTGATTTCGCCGACGCAGCCCGAACGCGATCGCCGCATTGTGCTCCAGCCCCAGGGCAACGGCTTTTACCAAGGCCAGATGCAAGAGCCGGTTACCGGCAGACGTTTCGTCGAACTGCTCGGTCGTGAGGGCGACCAGGACTGGCGTCTGTTCGAAGAGAAGGAAATCGTTACCGGACAGAAGCTCGAACTGAGCTACTGACCGGTCGATGGCAAGCCCAACCCCCTGCTATCACTGCGGGCTGCCGGTTCCCGCCGGCAGTGCCTTTCACGCCCGTGTGCTCGATGAGCAACGGGCGCTGTGTTGTCCGGGCTGCCAGGCCGTTGCGGAGGCGATCGTCCAGGGCGGCCTGGAAAGCTACTACCTGCACCGCAGCGACACCTCCGCCAATCCAGGCGCCTTGCCGCAAGCACTGACTGATGAGCTGGCGCTTTACGATCGCCAGGATGTACAGCAACCGTTCGTGCAGCACGAAGGCGAGCAGGCCAGTACGTCCCTGCTGATTGAAGGCATCAGCTGCGCCGCTTGCGGATGGCTGATCGAAAAGCACCTGCGTGGCCTCGACGCCATTACCGAGGCCAGCCTCAATCTCTCCAATCACCGTCTGCGGGTACGCTGGAACGATGCATCCATGCCGCTCAGCGAGCTGCTCGCCGAGCTGAGACGCATCGGTTACGCCGCACACCCTTACCAGGCCGACCAGGCGGCAGAGCGTCTCGCCCAGGAAAACCGGCGCAGCATGCGCCAGTTGGGGGTGACCGGGCTGCTGTGGATGCAAGTGATGATGGCAACCATGGCCACCTGGCCTGAGTTCAACATCGATCTGTCAGCCGGCATGGCCAGTATCCTGCGCTGGACGGCGCTGTTGCTGACCACACCCATCGTCTTCTATTGCTGCACCGATTTTTTCAAGGGCGCGCTGAGAGACCTGCGGACCCGGCATCTGACCATGGATGTCTCCGTTTCACTGGCCATCGGTGGCGCCTACGTTGCGGGTATCTGGTCAACCGTGACCGGTCAGGGCGAGCTTTATTTCGACGCGGTGGGCATGTTCGCGCTGTTCCTGCTAGCCGGTCGATTTCTCGAGCGGCGCGCCCGCGAGCGCACTGCCACCGCAACCGCACAGCTGGTCAACCTGCTACCGGCGTCCTGCCTGAAGCTCGATGAGCACGGCCAAACGACGCGCATTCTGCTCAGCGAGCTACAGGTCGGCGACCGGGTACTGGTGCAGCCCGGCACACTGATCCCTGCAGATGGCCGTATCGTCAGCGGGCAATCGAGCATCGACGAATCGGTGCTTACCGGCGAATACCTACCACACGCCAGAAGCAGCGGCGATACCGTGACTGCGGGCACGCTTAACGTTGAGGGCGGCCTGACCGTAGAAGTCCAGGCGTTGGGTGACGATACTCGTCTGTCTGCCATTGTCGGTCTGCTGGAGCGGGCCCAGTCGGATAAGCCGCGGCTGGCGGAACTGGCCGATCGGGTCGCACAGTGGTTTCTGGTCATCGTCCTGCTGAGTGCCGCCATTGTCGGCATCGTCTGGTGGCAGATCGATCCGCAGCGTGCCTTCTGGATCGTCCTCGCCCTGTTGGTTGCGACCTGCCCCTGCGCGCTGTCGCTGGCAACGCCGACCGCCTTGACCACCGCCACCGGAACGCTGCACAAGCTCGGGCTGTTGCTCACGCGCGGCCATGTGCTCGAAGGGCTCAATCACATCGACACGGTCATTTTCGACAAGACCGGCACCTTGACCGATGGCCGCCTGACCCTGGGCGAAGTGCGGCCTTTGGCTGGACTGAACGCCGACACCTGCCTGGAACTTGCCGCAGCGCTGGAAAACCGTTCGGAACACCCGATCGCCAAGGCATTCGGCCGGGCACCGCAAGCCGCCGACATGGTCGAGAGCGTTCCAGGCCTGGGCCTGCAGGGTTCGGTCGGCGGCCGTACGCTGCGTATTGGCCAGCCCGATTTCGTCGCGGCCGGCTATGGCGGGAGCGCTCCGGCCATTCCAGGCGACGAGGGCCAGTGGCTGTTGCTGGGCGACTCACGAGAGCCGCTGGCGTGGCTGGTACTGAGCGACCGTTTGCGCGAGGACGCACCTGCCCTGCTGCAAGCCTGCAAGCGCCGCGGCTGGAAGACCGTGCTGCTGTCCGGCGACAGTTCGCCAATGGTCGGCGAGATCGCGCGACAACTCGGCATCGAGTCGGCGCACGGTGGTATGACGCCGACCGACAAGCTTAACCATCTGCAGCGGCTGCAAGACGAAGGACACCGGGTGCTGATGCTCGGTGACGGCGTCAATGACGCACCGGTCCTGGCCGCCGCCGATATCAGCGTGGCCATGGGCTCGGCGACAGACCTGGCGAAGACGAGCGCCGATGCCGTCCTGCTCAGCAATCGCCTCGACAGCCTGGCGCAGGCCTTCGTGGTAGCGCGCCGCAGCCGCCGAATCATTATCGAGAACCTCGCCTGGGCGAGTCTGTATAACGGTTTGATCCTGCCGTTCGCGGCCATCGGTTGGGTCACACCGCTCTGGGCGGCGCTGGGCATGTCGGCCAGCTCCCTGTTGGTGGTGCTCAATGCCTTGCGCCTGGCCCGCACGCCCAACAACCGACAGTCCGCCTAGCCTGGCGTAGGATAGGCCTGTTCCGATACTCCTGCCGTACCGTTACTGGAGGCCCCATGGCCGCGCTTTACATACTGATTCCTGTCGCCGTGATTCTCGTTGCTTTGGCCATCTGGATATTCTTCTGGGCGGTCGACAGCGGTCAGTACGACGATCTCGATGGCCCGGCGCACAGCATCCTGTTTGACGAGGAAGACCCGAAGCATCGAGCCGGCATCGAACAGGCCGACGGACGCGATGAGGAGAAATCCGATCGTGGCTGACCTCCTGCCACTGCTGGTTTCGGCGCTAGTACTCGGCCTGCTGGGGGGCGGCCACTGCCTCGGCATGTGTGGCGGCTTGATGGGCGCCCTGACCATGGCGATCCCGGCGGAGCAGCGCGCCAAGCGCTTACGTCTGCTGGTGGCGTATAACCTGGGGCGGGTGCTCAGCTATGCCGCCGCGGGTCTGCTCATCGGCCTTGCCGGATGGGCGGTAGCCAACAGCCCGGCAGCCTTGGCCTTGCGCATCGTTGCTGCGCTGCTGCTGATCTCCATGGGGCTTTATCTGGCTGGCTGGTGGAGCGGCCTGACGCGTGTCGAGGCCATAGGCCGAGGCCTGTGGCGCCATATCCAACCGTTCGCCAGTCGCCTGATGCCCGTCAAGAGCGTGCCTCGCGCTCTGTTGCTCGGCGCGCTCTGGGGTTGGCTGCCTTGCGGCCTGGTCTACAGCACCCTGCTATGGGCGGCAAGCCAGGGCAATGCGACGGAAAGCGCGTTGTTGATGCTGGCTTTCGGCCTGGGCACGTGGCCCGTGCTCCTGGCCACCGGCCTGGCCGCTGAACGACTCATGGCCTTGCTGCGCAAGCGCGGTGTGCGAATCGCGGGCGGCGTGACCGTAATCCTTTTCGGCTTGTGGACGCTTCCCGGCCCGCATCAGCAATGGTTGATGGGCCATGGCGGCGCCACTGTCGAATCGCAGCCCGCCACCCAGCATCACCACTGATGCCCGCGCGCAGGCGGACGCATACGCCCCGGCCAGCCGCCTGCCCGCTCTCGCTCAAGGTTCTTTCGGTAGCTGACGCTTGTGCGCCGATTTGTCGTAGGTGTCTATAATGATCTGCGCCGCCTCGTCCGGTACCGGCTGGCCCTGCAGAAAGGCATCGATGTTCTGGTAGGTCACGCCATGCGCGGCTTCGTCCGGCTTGCCGGGCGACAGATCCTCGAGATCGGCGGTCGGGACCTTCTTGACCAGTTGCTCGGGTGCGCCTAGCGCGGCCGCCAGCTCACGGACCTGATGTTTGACCAGCCCCGCCAGCGGTGTGAGGTCACAGGCACCGTCGCCGAATTTGGTGAAAAAACCCATCACCGCTTCGGCCGCATGGTCGGTGCCGATCACCAGCCCCTGGCGCGCATTGGCAATCGTGTACTGAGCCACCATGCGCATCCGCGCCTTGGTGTTGCCGAGCACGAAATCCCTCTTCTCCGGCGTCAGCGTTTCAAGCGCCTCGGTCGCCCGCGACAACCCCAGCACGGCGGCGCCGATATTGACTGTATGACACTCGTCCGGCTTGATCATATCGACCGCCAGCTGTGCCTCGTCTTCGTCATGCTGAACCTGATACGGCAGGCGGACCGCGATGAAGCGGTAATCGTCGCCCTCCCCGGCGGCACGCATGCCTTCAACCGCGCGCTGTGCGAGCATCCCTGCGGTGGTCGAGTCCACGCCACCGCTGATACCGAGAACCAGCGTCTTCATCCCGGAGTCGCGCAAACACGACTGGATGAAGGCCACCCGCCTGTCGATTTCGGCCTGTACAGCGGCTGGACCATCGAAGGGTGGGCAGACCTTGAGTGCGGCAGCGATCTCTTGCTGGCGGGCGTGCATGAGTGTCTCCTGTGCGAGTGAGCGATTCGGAATGCTAGTTTGACTAATCGACCACAATCGAGCGAATAAATCTCCTGCGACGTACCACTAATCGTGGCATCCCTGTCGGACCGGACTCGCTTGATACAGGTCAAGTCTGCGCAGCGGCGTGCATCCTAGAATCCCGTCACCGCACTCAACCGAGAACGTGAGATGCTCGACGCCATTCGCTGGGATGCCGATCTGATCCATCGTTACGATCAGGTTGCGCCGCGATACATGACTTACCCGACTCCGCTCCAATTCAGCGGCAAGCTGGGGTCGTTCGATTTGTTGCACGCCATGCGTCGCAGCCGGCAGGCCAATCGGCCGCTTTCGCTGTATATCCATCTGCCGTTCTGCACCAAGGCCTGTTACTACTGCCGCTGCAACAAGGTGATCACCGATGACCGCAGCCGTGCGCTGCCCTACCTGGAGCGGCTGGAGAAGGAGATCGAACTGATCGCCTGCCATCTGGGCGCTGATCAGGTAGTCGAGCAACTGCACTTCGGCGGCGGTACGCCGACCTTTCTCAGTCATGGCGAGCTGCGTCTGCTGATGGCGCATCTGCACAAGCATTTCAATCTTCAGGACGACGATCACGCTGACTTCAGCATCGATATTGATCCACGCGAGGCGGACTGGCCAACGATGGGGTTGCTACGCGAGCTTGGCTTCAACCGGGTCAGCATCGGCCTGCCGGACCTGGACCCGGACGTGCAGCGCTCGATCAATCGGTTACAGACGCTCAGGCAAACCCAGACGATCATCGAGGCCGCCCGGACGCTGCAATTCCGCACGATAGACATCGATCTGCTCTTCGGGCTACCGCTGCAAACGCCAGACAGTTTCGCGCAAACGCTCGAGACGGTGATCGCACTGCAGCCAGACCGGGTATCCGTTTCCAGCTACGTGCATTCACCAGAGCGCTACATAGCGCAACGACGAATCAACGCGGCCGATCTGCCCAGGGACGACCAGTTGCTGGCGATGCGGCAGCACGCCGTAAAGCGGCTGGGCGGTGCCGGCTACCGCTATATCGGCATGGATAACTTCGCAATGCCCGATGACGAGCTGGCCATGGCGCAGGAAGACGGCACGTTGCAGCGCAACTATCAGGGCTATACCACGCATGGCCATTGCGACCTGATCGGCCTGGGCGTTTCGGCAATCAGCCAGATCGGCGACCTGCACGTTCAGAACAGCAGCGACCTGACCCAATACCAGCAAGCGCTCGACCAGGGCCAACTGCCTACGGTGCGCGGCTTGCGCTGCAACCAGGACGACCACATCAGAAGACGCGTCATCCAGGCGCTGATCTGCGATTTCGAGCTGCGCTTCGGTGAAATAGAAGAGCTGTATGCAATCGACTTCAAAACCTACTTCCAAAGCAGCTGGCCCGCCCTCGAACAGATGGCCGCCGACGGGCTCATCGCCCTCGAGGACGAGGCCATCCGCATTCTGCCGGCCGGGCGTCTGCTGGCCAATGTGGTCTGCATGCAGTTCGACCACTACCTGCCGCCACAACCTGTTCCATACATGAGCCGTGCGATCTAGCCCAAGCGTCGCCTGCGACCCTAGCGCCAATTGGCCTATGGCCCCTGCCTGAGTTAATCTTGCGCGTCCCGTAGGGTTTTTTCAGGAACCGCCAATGTCCGAGTCGATCAAGGTCCGCAAGCAGCCGCAAGCGCATTGCAAGGACTGCAGCCTTTCCGGCCTGTGCTTACCGCTTTCATTGAATATGCAGGACATGGAAGCGCTGGACGACATCGTCAAGCGCGGCCGCCCGCTGAAGAAAGGCGAAATGCTTTTCCGTCAGGGCGATGCGTTCAGCTCGGTGTTCGCCATCCGTTCCGGCGCTCTGCGGACATTCAGCGTCACCGATGCCGGCGAAGAGCAGATCACCGGCTTCCACCTGCCCAGTGAACTGGTCGGGCTGTCCGGCATGGATACCGAGACCTACCCGGTTTCTGCCCAGGCGCTCGAGACGACATCGGTCTGTGAAATACCCTTCGAGCGTCTCGACGAGCTCAGCGTGCTGTTGCCGCAGTTGCGTCGTCAATTGATGCGCATCATGAGCCGCGAGATTCGTGACGATCAGCAAATGATGATGCTGTTGTCGAAGAAGACCGCCGATGAGCGGATTGCGACATTCCTGGTCAATCTTTCGGCACGCTTCAGTGCGCGGGGGTTTTCCGCCAACCAGTTCCGCCTTCCCATGTCGCGCAATGAAATCGGCAGCTACCTGGGCCTGGCCGTCGAAACGGTGTCCCGCGTATTCACTCGCTGCCAGGCAAACGGCCTGCTGGAAGCCGAAGGCAAGGAAGTGCGCATCCTCGATTCCATTCGTCTTTGCGCCCTGGCGGGCGGAAACATGGACGCCTGAGGCGTCTGGAGCCCGTAATGATCTTTGACGAATTTTCCATCAAGAAGCTGATACGCCCGGTACCCGACTTTCCTAAGCCAGGCGTGGTGTTTCGGGACATCACTCCGATGTTGCAGTCGCCCAAGGCGCTGCGCATGGTGGCGGACAGCCTGATCCAACGCTATGTCGAAAGCGGTTTCAGCCATGTTGGCGCACTGGACGCCCGCGGCTTCATCATCGGCTCCATCATTGCCTACGAGCTGAACAGACCGCTGATCCTATTTCGCAAGCAAGGCAAACTCCCTGCCGACGTATTGGCGGCCTCGTACTGCACCGAGTACGGCGAAGCCTATCTTGAAGTGCACGCCGACAGTCTCTGCGAAGGTGATTCGGTGCTGTTGCTGGACGATCTGATAGCCACGGGCGGCACCCTGATTGCCGCCGCTCAGCTGGTGCGCCGGATGGGTGCGCAGATCCATGAGGCCGCCGCCATTATCGATCTGCCCGAGCTCGGCGGATCGCGCAAGCTGCAGGACATGGGCATCCCCACCTTTACCCTGACCGCATTCGAGCTGAACGAGCGCTAACGTGCGCCGCACGACCGCAATGATCATCGGTGCCGCCGCGCTGGCGCTGCTGGCCTGTGGTTCGCCGTCGTTCGCGCTCGATCGCAACGCCTTGCTCGACGAGGCGAACCTATTGCTGTTACCGCGGGAACGGCCTCTGCCGAGCGTGAGCCTGGTGGATGAACAAGGCGAGGCGGTCACGACCGAAGCCTTGCGTGGCCGCTGGCACCTGTTGTTCTTCGGCTTCACCGCTTGCCCGGATGTATGCCCTACGACACTGAGTGACATGCGACAGCTGCTTGGGCAGTTGCCACCAGACGTCCGCGAGCAGCTGCAGTTGGTACTGGTCAGCGCCGATCCCGCGCGCGATACGCCAGAAGCCTTGCGCAGCTACCTCGGTCATTACCGCGCGGGATTCAAAGGATGGACGGGCGATCTGGCACAACTGCAGGTTCTGTCCAAGGCGCTTGGCCTGCCTTTCATCCCGGCGCATGAAACCGAAGGCGACTATAGCGTCAGTCACAGCGGCAATCTGGCGGTCGTTGACCCGCAAGGGCGTTTGCGTGGCCACATCCGCGCCCCGCTCAAGGTGGACGGGTTGCGCGAAGCCTTGGCGCAGCTGATCGAAGGCGAGTGACGCGTTTTACCGCTTCAGTGGCAATCCAGCGTGTCAGCCAGCACATAGGCCTGAAACGCGACTTCGTCGATCCAGTATTGGGTGACACCGACCATGGCCTGATGTCCCTGATCATTGGATACCAACTGATCGATCCGCTGCTGTAGCGTTGCGTCTGACGCTTCGATTCGCAAGGTCAGTGCAACGTCCTCCAGCGCAGGCAATAGCCGGTTATAGCGACGCCATTCCGGCAGCTCGGCAATCTGTCGCAGCAATCGCTGATCACCGACTACTGCCTGGCATTCGCCGAGCTTCAAGCCGATCAGGGCCTGCGCTGCGCTGTCGTAGGCACGCGCGATACCGCCGAAGCGAGAAGCCACCGTGGCGGCATAAGGATGCCCGCCAGTGACACAGAACGGCTTGTCAGCGAGCTGCCCCCAATCGGTCGGGCCTGCTTCGGTTGAAGTGAGCGCTGCGACCTCGCTGGTGTAATAGATGGCACCCGACGCCAGGCTCCCCATATGCAGATCAGCCTGGGCTGCCGAATCCGTCAATTCTATGTCCCGCCCCAGCCTGTCGGCCATCGCCTTCAGCCAGGCCGCTTCGAACCCTTCGTTCATCGACTCCGCCGGTGCAGCGCTGAGCGGTCGATAACCGTCGACCAGCACAGCTTGTAGCGGCGCCCCGAGCGCGCTAGTCGGGATCGACAACAGGAGTATCAGCCGCAGCAGACGTGCGTTCACAAGTCCCCTCAGACGTACTGGTAGCGCAGCATCCGTTGTTTGAATTTCTCCAGCACCACCTGATCGATCATCGTCGCCAGGATGGCGATGACCAGAATGTTCATCATGACGCCGACCATGTCGGCGATCTCGCCGGAGTACGCCAGCGAGCGGCCCAGGCCCTGGCCGAAACCAATCAGCATCTCAGCGGAGATCAACGCCCGCCAGGCGTTACCGAAGGCCAGCTGCGCACCGGTGATCAACTCGGGCATCACGGCCGGCAGGTAGACCCGACGCAGCAGCTGCCAGCGCGAGGCGCCCATAACCCGAGCGGCGGAGACGTGAACCGGTTGAACGCTTTCTGTCGCGTTCATCACCGACAATGCCATGGGGAAGAATGCGGCCAGCGCAACCACCACGATGATCGGCAGATTGCCGAAGCCCATCACTATCAAGAACAGCGGCACCCAGGCGATCGACGGGATAGACTGCAGGATCACGATGGCCGAGCGGAGGATCTCGCGGAAGAAGAACAGCACCCCGCCCACCAGACCGAAACCGATGCCGAACAGCAAGGCAAAGCTGTAACCACTGCCCAGCCGGCTCATGCTGCCGTAGAGTCCCTCGCGAAACGCCGGCTCCTGGACCGTGGCCAATAGCCGCTCGAACACGACGGGGATGCCGGGCATCAGAAACGCAGGCAGGCTCCACGCCGCGATCTGCCAGATCAGCAGGATGAACAGGATCGCCAGTACCACGGCGAGGTATTTTTTCGGACCGGTAAGACGTCGTCCCTGGCTCATCAGTGCCCTACCTCCGTCTTGACACCCAGCAAGCGCAGAATCTCGCGCCGCTCTGCCGCGAACTCGGAAAGATCGTGGCTTTTTTCGCAATGGGTGAAATTGAACGTTTTCAGCACCCGTGCCGGCCGCGCGCTGAACACCAGCACGTGATCAGCCAGGTACAGTGCCTCATCGACGTCATGGGTCACCAGCAGAACGGTGGGCTGATGCTCGTCGATCAGTTCGCGCAGTACATCCTGCAGGGCCATGCGCGTCAGTGCATCGAGCGCGCCGAAAGGCTCATCGAGCAGCAGCACTTCCGGTTTGGCGATGAATGCGCGTGCCAGCGCAGTGCGCTGACGCATGCCGCCGGAGACCTGATGAGGGTAGTACTGCTCGAAGCCGTCCAGACTCACCCGAGCGAGCCATGCCTTGGCCTGGTCGAACGCCTCGGCCTTGGCTACGCCCTGCAACTCCAGCGCCATGGCGACGTTGGCTTGCAGCGAAAGCCATGGGTACAACGCATGCTCCTGGAACACAAGGGTACGGCGCGGGCTTGGGCCGGGAATTGGCGTGCCGTCGGCAAGCACGCGGCCCGCCGTCGGGTTCTCCAACCCAGCGACCAGGTGCAGCAACGTCGACTTTCCACAACCCGAGGGGCCTACGAGGGCGACCAGTTCGCCCTGGGCGAACTCCCCACTAAACCCTTTGATGACTTCGAGCTGCCCGAAGTGCTTGTCTACTGCTTCAAACCGGAGCTGCATAACGCGTTGAGGTCCTTAAGGATCTGCCGGTACGGCAAGCTTCAATGACACTGCCCGGCACTGGGGCCGGGCAGGTATGGACGAACCACCTCGCGTCAGAGTTCGCGAGATTGCTGCCACGACAGGTCGAGAATCGCGCTGGTGTCGAACGGCTTGCCGTCACGGGTTTTCAGCGAGCCGAGGTCCTGGAGGATGTCGGCCAGCTGCTGGATACGCGCCAGGTCGTCACTGTTCAGCTTTGCGCTGAACGTCTGGGTGGCGATGGCTTCTTCGATGACGACTTCACGCGGCAGGTCACCACGGTTAAGGGTCTTCAAGGTCGGTTCTGCGATGAAGTAGTCCGCGATGAGCTTGGCGGCTTCGGCCGGCTGCTTTTCCAGCAACTCGATCGCGTCGCGCTGGGCGTCCAGCGATTTCCAGACGACGTCCTTGCGCTTCTCCAGGGTTTCCCCGGACGTGATCACCACCATGCAGGGGAACGGCCACACCTCGCCGATCTCATAGATCTGCTTCACCGGTGCCACGAGCTGGGCAATGCGGTCATAGGGCTCGAAGAGGAACGCTGCATCGGTGCGGCCCGAAACGAGGGACTGGACCGCAACCGCCGGGCTGGTCCCCATGATGTTTACATCGTTGGGCGACAGCCCGGCATCCTTCAAGGTGACGCCACGCAGGACTGCGTCAGCGGTGCTGCCTTCTTTCTGCGAGGCGAGGATCTTGCCTTTCAGGTCAGCGACTTTTTCGATGCCGGTACCTTCGCGCGCGACTATGGAGTGATAGCCCTGCTGCGCGCCGCCCACGACCTTGAGGTCGGCGCCCTTGGACGCCCAGGCCACCGCGTTGGTGAAGCCAAGAACACCGGTATCCAACTGGCCACCAATGATGGCCTTGATCAGATCGGTCCCCGAACTGAACTCGACGAGCTCGACATCCAAACCGTGCTTTTTATAGAACTCGCCCTCGTAAGCCACCATCGCCTGGGCATCGTCCATGACACGGATATAACCAACCTTGAGTTTTTCCTGTGCTTGCGCAAAAGCGCTCAACAACAACAGAGCGGGAACCAGCCAGAGTTTCGCCTTCATCTCGACCTCGCGTTCTTAGCATGCAGTTATAACCAAAACGAAGCAGGTAATTGCTTCTGGTTATTAACCTAATCTGGCTTAGAACTTTACACGAAGCTCAGGCAGTTCGGCACTACTTAGCAGCGATAAGAAATAAACACCGGGTTATAAGCCTTTGCAGGCATGGTTACAAAGTGATGGTTTTCCGCCCTGCCAGTGCGTGAGCAAGCGTGCCACCGTCCACCAAGTCAAGCTCGCCACCCAGCGGCACCCCGTGGGCAATACGGCTTAATGTCAAACCCTTGGGAATCAACAGCTGAGCGATATAGTGAGCGGTCGCCTCACCTTCGACGGTGGGATTGGTCGCCAATATCGCCTCATGGAATTCGCCTTCCGCGACGCGAGCGAGCAGCTCGGGAATACCGATGGCCTCGGGCCCAAGGCCATCGAGGGGAGACAAATGCCCTTTGAGCACGAAATAGCGTCCACGGAAGCCGGTCTGCTCCACCGCAAACACATCCACGGGGCTCTGCACGATGCACAACAACGAATCGTCCCGGCGCGGGTCGGCGCATTGCGGACAGAGATCATCCTCACTCAACGTGCGGCATTGGCGACAGTAGCCCACCTCCTCCATGGCCCGGGTGAGCACCTGAGCCAAGCGGAGACCACCACTACGGTCGCGCTCGAGCATTTGCAGAGCCATGCGTTGTGCGGTTTTCTGGCCGACTCCGGGCAGAATTCGCAGCGCGTCTATGAGTTGGCGAATCAGCGGGCTGAAGCTCATGAGGGTCTCGATGTAGGAGTAAAGGCTGAAAGCTGGAAGCCAAAGTCTATAAGGCGAAAGTGGTCAGTACACCGACAATTCCGGGTCAACGCTCCTGCGAGAGCAGGCTGTATATGGCGCGTGTTTAGCAAGCGCGCCATCCGCGGCGAGCGGTGCGAGCCCGGTGCTCAAAGGCTTCGCCCCGAGGCCGGGCCTCCCACAAAAGCGAGCCGTGCGTGCCGCGCATGCTCTGGAAGCCCTGTAGCGAGTGGCGTGGGTTCGGTCTCCCAGCTTCGCCCCGGGTTAGGGCTCCCACAAAGCGGGCCGCGCGTGGCGCGCATGCTTGGGAGGCATTCCCGCAGCGAGTAACGGGGTTCGGTGCTTCAAAAAGCTTCGCCCCGGGGTAGGGCCTCCCACGAATGCGGGCCGTCGACATCTCTCTTCAGCCTGCAGACTTCAAGACGCTTTTTTAGAATGGCATCTTGAAGCCTGGCGGCAGCTGCATGCCATCGGTCATCCCCGCCATTTTTTCTTTGCTGTTCTGCTCGATCTTCCGCACCGCGTCGTTCATGGCTGCTGCGATCAGGTCCTCGAGAATTTCCTTGTCTTCCTGCATCAGGCTGTCGTCCAGGCTGACGCGTTTGACGTCATGACGGCCATTCATCACCACGCTCACCAGGCCGGCTCCGGATTGGCCGGTGACTTCGGCATTGGCTAGCTCTTCCTGCATCTTCTGCATCTTTTCTTGCATCTGCTGCGCCTGCTTCATCAGCCCGGCCATGCCACCTTTCATCATGAGAAATACCTCGGATCAGCTTTCGGAGTGTTCGACGGGTTCGATAGTACCGTCGCGAATGACGGCGGCGAACTGTTGCATCAGTTGCTGCACGACTGGATCGGCTTGAATCGATTGCTCTGCGGCCCGCTGGCGCTCGCCACGGCGCCGAGATGCAGCCTGAGCAGGGGTTTCCTGCTGCGGCGCCTGCAACTCGATGTCCAATTGCAGGGTGCGTCCATGATATTGATTCAAGGCGTCGTTCAAGCGCCGATGTTGAGTGGCGTTGAACAGCGCACTTTGCGCCGGATCCAGGTGCATGAGCCAGCGATCATTCTCAACGGACACCAACGTACAATTGGCCGCGATGCTTCCTGTCAGCCCGCCCAGCCCCAGCTTCAGATAAATCTCTTGCCATTCTGCGGCCAGACCAGTGGCAGGCTCGACCGCAGGCATCGGCTCGGCAGGAGCCTGCGGCTCGGGGGCCAGGTCATCCAGCCCATCAAGGAACGCTTCGGCTTGCGTTTCGACCTCGAAGTAATCCTCGTCGGTCAGCGGCGGCTCATCGTCATCCGGCTCGCTCACCTCAACAACTGTGGCCACATGCTCGGGCGGGTCGATGGATGCGGTTCGCTGTTCCAGCGCCTCGCCCTCGACTGCGACGGGAGGCGTGGCAGGCGGTTCGTTCCAGGGAACGTCGACGACCGGCGGATCCAAGCTCGGCCCGGCAGGCTCGGGCGGCTCAGCGGGCATGCTTTGCCTCGCGGGCTCTGGCTCCGGCTCGGTGCGCGGGCCAACCGTCGCTGGCATCGAGTCCGACTGCTCACGCGATGAAGGTGCGGGCGTAGCGGCCGGCGGCACCGCACGCGGCGTTTGCGCATCACGAACCGGCGCAGCCGATGGTGCTGGACCGGCCACCTTGGTCGTTCCGGAATCAGTCGTGGCCGGACTGATTCCCAAGTGCTTTAGCGGTGTTCGCGGTGCGTCTTCAGCGTCTGCGGGACGGAACGCGAGCATGCGCAACAAGACCATCTCGAAACCACTGCACGGATCAGGTGCCAACGGCAAATCACGACGCCCGATCAGGCCCATCTGGTAATAGAACTGTACATCCTCGGCCGGCAGCGCCTGAGCCAGCGCCAGCACCCGATCACGGTCGCCCTGCCCGTTATCGATCGCGTCCGGCAACGCCTGGGCGACAGCGACACGGTGCAACACGTTGAGCATTTCGGCCAGCACACCGCCCCAGTCGGGCCCCTGTTCAGCGAGGTGGCGCACCGCCTCGAGCAGCGCTCGGGCATCGCCTTCGAGCAGGGCCTGCAACACACCGTAAACCTGACCATGATCGAGCGTGCCGAGCATGCTGCGCACATCGGCCGCGAGCACCTTGCCCTCGCCGAAGGCAATAGCCTGGTCCGTCAGACTCATGGCATCGCGCATGGAGCCGTCAGCGGCGCGACCGAGCAACCAGAGGGCATCTTCCTCGAAAGGCACCTGCTCGACGCCGAGCACATGAGTCAAGTGCTCGACGACGCGCTCGGGCGGCATGTTCTTCAGCGAGAACTGCAAGCAGCGCGAAAGAATGGTCACCGGCAGTTTCTGCGGGTCGGTCGTGGCCAGCAGGAACTTGACGTGGGGTGGCGGCTCTTCGAGGGTCTTGAGCAGCGCGTTGAACGAGTGCGACGACAGCATGTGCACTTCGTCGATCAGATAAACCTTGTAGCGACCACGGCTGGGCGCGTACTGCACGTTGTCGAGTAATTCGCGGGTATCTTCGACCTTGGTGCGGCTCGCAGCGTCGACCTCGATCAGGTCGACGAAGCGGCCCTCGTCGATCTCGCGGCAGACCGAGCACTCGCCGCAAGGCGTTGAACTGATGCCGGTCTCGCAGTTGAGGCACTTGGCGATGATGCGCGCGATAGTGGTCTTGCCAACCCCGCGCGTACCGGTGAACAGATAGGCGTGGTGCAGGCGCTGGCTGTCCAGCGCATTGATCAGGGCCTTGAGCACATGCGTCTGGCCGACCATTTCGCGGAACGAGCGCGGACGCCATTTGCGGGCTAGTACCTGATAACTCATAACACCATCGCGGGACAAAGCAGAGGACGCGTAATGCTAGCGGAGCAGGCCGGAAATTGCATCCAGCCTGTCATCCGGCACCCGACGTCCGTCGCATCGCTCCATCGTTCTGTCAGCGCTTCAAGGTCGCACCGAGGGCGTCTACGATCCGTTCCAGCTTCGGCTCGGCGGCGCTGATCTCGATCTGCAAGCTGTCGATTTCCCGGCGTGGTGGGTATTGCTTGCGCAACTGATCGAAGTCGACGCGGCGCTGGCCCTCGTCGCCACCCAGGCTGCGCCGGAACGCGGCGTCGTCGCGCCGAGGATCGTAGACCGCGCGGCAGATGGTCGACAGCATCTCCGCCGGATCGACCGACGCATCGAACGCCAACCCGCGCAGCGGCGCGGCAGGCATCAGCTCAGCCAGTTCGACCTTGGGTTCGATGCCCTTGCTGGCACAGAACGCCTGGTAGATCTGGGCCGTCCCGCGCAGCTTGCCGTCCAGGCTGTAGCCCGCAATGTGCGGCGTTGCGATCCAGCACAGCTCGGCCAGCTCGACGTCGACCTGTGGCTCGCCTTCCCAAACGTCGAGCACAGCCTGGATGTCAGGCCGTCGGGCCAGTTGTTCGCGCAGGGCGGCATTGTCGACGACCGCACCGCGGGCGGCATTGAACAACCAGGCGCCCGGACGTAACTGCGCCAGCCGGGCGCCATCCAACAAATGGAATGTCGAATGCTCGCCTTCCAGCGTCAGCGGTGTATGCAAGCTAATGACGTCGCATTCTTCGAGTATTTCATCCAGGCTGACAAACTCACCGACTTCGCGCGCCTGGCGCGGTGGATCGCAGACACGCACGTCCCAGCCCAGGCCACGCAGGACTTCCACCAGCCTGCCGCCAACTTCTCCGGCACCGATCACGCCATAACGACGGTCGTGCAGCGCCACGCCCTCGCCCTCGGCCAGCGCCAACAAGCTGCCGAGCACGTAATCGACGACGCCACGCGCGTTGCATCCCGGCGCACTCGCCCAGTCGATGCCCACTTCGTCGAAGTAGTCGATGTCCAGATGGTCGGTGCCGATGGTGCAGGTGCCAACGAAGCGCACCGCACTTCCCTCCAGCAACTCGCGATCGACCCGGGTAACCGAGCGAACCAGGAGCACCTCGGCTTGCTCCAGCGCTGCTCTGTTGATACTGCGGCCCGGCATGCGGCGAATGTCGCCATGCTCGGCAAAAAAGGCGTCGACCAGTGGAATGTTTTCGTCGGCAAGGATTCGCATCAGCGGGCTCCGTCATTGATGGGCCCATTCTAGACCGGGCGGCGCCACTCTGCTGCCTTCCCGAAAGGCGCATTCGCGGCGTAGACTAGCGCGCTTCTGTATACAATCCGGAACATCTGCAATGCCCACTGAGTCGAAACTCAGACGGGTTCGCGTTGAACTGCGCACCCTCTTCGCCCTTGCCCTGCCGATGATGGTCGCCCAGCTGGCCAACACCGCTATGGGCTTCGTCGATACGCTGATGGCTGGACGCGTCGGCCCGTACGATCTCGCCGCGGTCGCCCTCGGCAATTCGGTCTGGGTACCGGTGTTCCTGCTGGTGACCGGGATCATCCTGGCGACCACCCCGAACGTGGCGCAGCGCTTTGGCCGCGCAGAATACGAACAGATCGGTCCGCTGGTGCGCCAGGCGCTATGGATGGGGTTCGGCGTTGGCTTGCTGTTCGCCGTCCTGATGTGGAATGCCGAGCCGGTGCTGCACCTGTTGCAGGTCGAGCCGGTTCTGATCGACCCCACCATGGCCTATCTGAGGGCGGTCGCCTGCGGGTTCCCCGCCGTGGCCCTATATCAAGTGTTGCGCTGTTTCAGCGACGGGCTCGGCCATACCCGACCGAGCATGGTGGTGGGCATTCTCGCGCTGACATTGAACATTCCGCTGAACTACATCTTCATCTACGGCAAGCTGGGCCTGCCTGCGATGGGCGGTGTCGGCTGCGGCTGGTCTACCGCGCTGGTCATGGGATTCATGCTGCTGGCGATGCTGTTCTGGGTACGGCGAGCCGAGTATTACCAACCCAGCCAGCTCTTTGCTCGCTTCGACTGGCCGCAATGGTCGGTCCTGAGTCACCTGCTCTCGGTTGGCGTGCCGATCGGTATCGCCGTGTTTGCCGAGGCCAGCATTTTCTCCGTCATCGCACTGTTGATCGGCGCGCTGGGGGCCACGGTGGTGGCCGGCCACCAGATCGCGCTCAATTTCACTTCGCTGATTTTCATGATTCCCCTGTCGCTGGGCATGGCAATCACCATCCGGATCGGCCAGGCGCTAGGACGTGGCGCGCCTCGCGATGCGCGCTTCGCCGCCGGGGTCGGAATCGTGTCCAGCCTGGTCTACGCCTGCTTCTCGGCAGGCTCGATGCTGCTGTTCAGCGAGCAGATCGCCCGCATCTACACCCCCGACCCGGCGGTGATCGCCGTCGCTGCCAGCCTCTTCTTCTACGCCGCGCTGTTCCAGTTCTCCGACGTGGTCCAGGTGACCGCGGCAGGTGCTCTGCGTGGCTACCAGGACACCCGCATGACGATGATTTTCACCCTCTTCGCCTATTGGGGGATCGGCCTGCCGGTCGGCTATGCCTTGGGCCTCACCGATATGTTTGGCGAACCGAGCGGCCCGGCCGGGCTCTGGCAGGGCCTGATCGCCGGCCTGAGTTGCGCCGCTGTCCTGTTGACCATCCGCCTGGCACGTAGCGCCCGCCGTGAAATTCGCCGGCAGCCGGGTCAGGCCCCCATGAGCCAGCCATGATGGAGCTGGCGCTCAGATCTCGAGCGCCAGCATGGCCGCACTCAGCAGCAGGAAGCCGCTGAATAAAAGACGCAGCAGACGCTCCGGTAGCGCGTGCGCAAGCTTCACCCCAAGACTGATGCTCAGCAGCCCGCCGATGGCCAGCGGTACCCCCAACGCCCAATCGACCTGCCCGTGGGTCGCATAGGTGACCAGCGTGACAGCCGTGCTGGGTGCAGCCAGAGACAGGGACAATCCCTGCGCCACAACCTGGGACGTGCCGAACACAGCGGTCAGCACCGGCGTGGCCAGCACCGCGCCGCCGACACCGAACAAGCCTCCCAATGCACCCGCCCCGGCACCCAGCACGCCCAGCCACGGCCAAGGGTGGCGCAGCTCGGTCCCGCCGGGCTGTGGCCGTATGAACACGCGTGACAGCGTGTAGATGGCCAGGGCGACCAGAAAACCGATGAAACCGACACGCATGCGTCCGGCATCCAGAGAGACCGCCACAGCAGCACCGGCGATGGCGAAGCAGAAACTGGCGACACCCAAGGCTGCGGCGTGGCGTGGATCGATCCGGTTACGCTGGTGATAACGCCAGATGGCCAGCATGACATTGGGCACCACCATGACCAACGCCGTGCCTTGCGCCACTTGTTGATCCAGATCGAACAGTACGCCCAGGACCGGAATCGCGATCAGCCCACCGCCGATTCCGAACAGCCCGCCAAGGGTTCCCAGCGCCAAGCCCAATACGACGTTCAGCCCGAATTCGACGAGTCCCATGATCGTGTTCCAAGAAAAAACGCCATGCTACTCAGCGCCTTCTAGCAGGCATATGCACAAGCGCGCACAATGGCTTTGCCTTTTTAGCAAAGCAGAAGACAACCATGGACGCCAACGCCCTGACCAGTCAGTTCAGGCTGTTTCTCGACGTGCTCGATAGCGGAAGCTTTTCCGGGGCGGCTCGCCTGCACGCCCTGACCCCCTCCGCCGTCGCGCGGCGTATCGATTCACTGGAACGTTCGCTCGGTTGCCAGCTGGTCAGCCGCAACACTCATTCGGTCAAACCGACCACCGCCGGCCAGGTATTCGCCGAGCGCGCCAGGCGCATCGTTCAGGAGCTGCAGCTGGCGCGGGTGGAGATCACCTCTTTGCAAAGCGCACCGGAAGGTCGCATCCGCATCGATGCGCCGGCGCCGTTCGGGCGCAGGCACCTGGCGCCCGCGCTGTCCGAATTCCTGCAGGCCTATCCGGGAGTGGACATTCAGCTACGGCTGATCGATAGCTTCGTCGATCTGGAAGGTGAACATCTGGGCGAGGTCGATCTGGTTCTACGTATCGGTCCGCTGGCCGACACACGCCTGGTCGCCACGCCATTGGCGCCGATGACGCGTATTGTCTGCGCCAGCCCGGGATACCTGCAGCAACGAGGCATGCCCCGGACGGTAGCGGATCTGCCCGCTCACGACGGGCTGGATTGGGACGCGCTGGCACCGCAACATGCCTGGCGTTTCGAGCATGGCGGCAAACGACAGGTGCTGCGACCCAAGCGCTTGCGCATGGTGGCGAACAATGCCGAGGCGCTGTTGTGCGGTGCGCTAGCTGGCCTGGGCATAGCGCATCTGCCGACCTGGTTGGTCAGCGAGCATCTGCTACGTGGGGAGCTGTTGCCGCTATTCTGCGAACAGGGTTTGCCCGCACCAGAACCAAGCGGCATCTACGCCTTGCGCCTGACGCGTGAAGCCGACTCCAGGAGCCGGCTGTTGCTGGAATTTTTGAAACGCCGCTTCGGCCCGGTCCCGCCATGGGACCAGGCACTGCAAAGCGGACTTCGTTTCAACTCAATGGAACAGTGATCAGACGGCGCAGCCCGACAGCTCCTGCGTCACGCCCCAGCCATCCACTACACCACCCAACGGCTCGACCAGGTTCTCCAGGTCCTGCTCGAAATCGCCTATGCCATCGAACGTGGCATACATCACCTTGCTGACCTGCAGATCCCAGGCGCCGTCGTCGCGCGGCGCTATCTGGGTGTTGACCGACTCGCCACGAAAATTGCTGGCAGCAGCGCAGGCGCGCTCACGGTCTGGAAATACTGCGTAGAACTCGATCGGGTGCACCCGGGCGAAATCGAAACCGCCCTCTTTCATCCTTAGAAGCACATTGCTGCTTACATCCTCATGGAAGGTGGTACTCATAAAACAACCTCCTCTCACCCATGGATGACGATTTTCAGGAATGGAAAGCCTTGTTCTACCTCGTTGCGGGGGTTGATTGGACAGCGCCAACCTTGGTTTGCCATTAACCGGAATTACGAAGCGGAAAAACCTTACGGTCTCTTAATAGGCCACTGCTCGACCACGGAGTTCGATGAATCCTGGATTGAAGTCCATCGCCATGGTTGCCTCCTTCGCCTCGGACGGCACAGTCACGTTCCGAACATACGGCGTATGAGTCGCCACTGCAATGGCGCATCGAGCTGCACTGGCCGCCGGACTCGGGCGCAGCCAATCCATGGCCGCGCACCAACCAGCTTAGCCGTTGCTGGGCTTGTTGATGGCCTGCAAAACGTACTGCGGCAGCGCAAATGCGCCGAGATGGATGTGCGGATTGTAGTAGCGGGTGACGATGCCACTTCCGATGAACCGCTGGTGCAGGGTTTCGAGGGACAGCTTGCGGCTGTCGGAATCACATGCGCCCCAGGCGAACGTCATGGCGCCGCCGATATAGGTAGGCACCGCCGCCTGGTAGAAATGCCAGTCAGGAAACAGGCCGGCCATGCGCTTGGCCGTGGTCTGCACTTCGCTCAACTGCATGAACGGGGTGCCGTTCTGGGTGACCAGAATCCCGCCATCGTTGAGGCAACGGCGGCACGCCTGATAGAAATTCTCGGAGAAAAGCACTTCGCCCGGCCCGATGGGATCGGTCGAGTCGGAAATGATCACGTCGAATTTTTCTTCGGTGGTCGCCACGAAGCGCATGCCATCGTCGATCACCAGATTCAGTCGCGGGTCATCGAAGGCGCCCTTCGAATGCTCGGGCAGGAACTCTTTGCACATCTCCACCACGGTGCCGTCGATCTCGACCATGGTGATGCTTTCGACGTCACGATGTTTGGCGACCTCGCGCAACATGCCACCGTCGCCGCCACCGATGATCAGCACGCGCCGCGCCAGGCCGTGGGCGAGGATCGGAACGTGGGTAAGCATTTCGTGATAGATGAATTCGTCCGCCTCGGTGGTTTGAATCACCCCGTCGAGTGCCATAACGCGGCCCATGCGGGCATTTTCGAAGATGACCAGATGCTGATGCTCGGTGCGCACCTCATGCAGCATTTTGTCGATACTGAAGCGCTGGCCGTATCCCTCGTAGAGAGTTTCCTGATAATCGCTCATGGGGTGTCTCCCTGATGGATGGCGTAACAGACACGCGGCGCACGGTCAGTGCACGCCCGTTTGGCAAAGAGTCGCATTCTACTTTGGTCCCATGACAGGTTGGAACCATCTGCTTTGAAAGCGCATCCGGTGAAGACGCGCCTATCAATGGCAGCTATCGTCACGTCATGACGCCCATTCATCTCCCCTACCTGGCACCGTGGAACTGGTCGCAGTTTCACGAGCATTTTGCACTGCGCCTGCTTCCTGGCATCGAGGCGCTCGAGCCCATGCGCTATAGCCGCACGGTACGGATGGGCGCCGATGTCGGCTGGTTCAGTGCCCAGCCGCTAGCGGACCAGACGGCTCTCACGCTGACCCTCAGCGATTCGCTACAGAGTCACGCTGCTGCATTGGCCGCGCGGGTTCGCAGGATGTTCGATCTGGATGCGGATCCCGCCGCCACGACACGGCATTTCGCCGACGACCTACTGCTCGGCCCGTTAGTCCGCGCGAACCCCGGCTTACGCTTGCCCAGCGCCTTCGACCCGTTCGAGCAAGCCGTGCGGGCAATCGTCGGTCAGCAGGTTACGGTCAAGGCTGCGGTCACCATAACCCGGCGGCTGGTGGAACGCCTTGGCACGGAACTACCACAGGATTTGTCCGACCGCGCGAGCGGCCTGCTCAAACTGTTTCCCAGCCCGCAGGCCATTGCCGAAGCCCGGCTGGACAGCATCGGCATGCCGGGCAAGCGCGTCGCGACGCTGCAACGCCTCGCGGCTGCGGTGGCGGATGGCACCCTGACCTTGCAGATCGACGATGGCGTCGACGCGCTCATTGGTCGGCTCTGCGAACTGCCCGGAATCGGTCCCTGGACCGCCGAGTACATCGTCCTGCGTGGGTTCGGCGATGCAGATGCGTTTCCCGCCGCCGATCTTGGCCTGCTGAAAGCACCACTCTGGGGAAGCCAGGGCATCACTGCCAGACAGTTGCTGGTGCGCGCAGAGGCCTGGCGACCTCGGCGAGCTTATGCTGCCGTGCACATTTGGGCGGACTATGAAAACGCATTGGCGTTAACGAAGCAGAAGGCAATCAAGACGATGCGAACGGGCGCCAGCCCCATCGTGACGAGCCGGACGCAGCCTTCGGCGGAGTGACGCAAAGTCGAGCTCTTCTGAACTGTTGAATGGCTGTCCGAACCAGACAGGACGGGAGCTACGGACCGAAGCAAAACCCTTAACCAGATCTGAAAAATCGCGGTATGCGCCTCTCAATCAAGGCGCGACCGCGCACAGCCTGAGCGCCTTGCGTGCCGCGCGCGATTCACAAACGGACCTTGCCGAGGTGCCCGGCCGCAATGAACCACATCATCAAACCTACCACCGGCAACAGCACGATGACGAGGCTCCAGATGATTTTGCGGCCGATCTCGATACGCGTGCGCCAGACCTGAACGATGGCAATCACATCGACCACCAGCACGATCAGGGCCAGCAGCGTACTCCAGGTCGCCACGCGTCAAGGCCTCAGGTTGCGGTCGTCAGGACGGTTACCGCGCGGCCCCATGATCCCCCAGATGATCAGTCCGAGAACCGGCAGGATGACGATCAGCAGCACCCAGAGGGCTTTTTTGCCCGTTGTGCTGTCGCTACGGAGCACGCTGACGATGGCCCAGATATCCAGTGCCAGGATAAGCAGGCCGAAAATACCGCCAAAGGCATCGGTCATGGCAAAACTCCAAATTACGGTGGGTTCGTAATTAGGATGCCTGGGCGGTATGAGGGTTCACTGCCAGCCCGGCCGGGGCGTCAGAATCGGGCCGGATCGATCATATCGAAGCCGCCCACCACCTGGTGACCTGGCAGCGTGCCGCCCTCGCGAGCCAGGCCGCAGGTATGCATCCCGGCCAGGCGCGCGGCGTCCAGCTCGTCCACCACATCGGAGAGAAACAGGATCGCATCGGGCGGCAAGCCGATCGCGGCGGCGATGCGCACATACGAATCCACCTCGCGTTTGTGGCCGCTACCGGTATCGAAATACCCGGAGAACAGCGGCGTCAGATCGCCCACCTCGGCGCAGCCGAAGATCAGTTTCTGGGCCTGCACGGATCCCGATGAATAGACATACAACGCGTAGCCTTGCTCGTGCCAACGGCGCAGCGCGCGAACCGCATCGGGATAGACATGCCCCTTGAGCTCACCCGCGCGGTAGCCTTCTGCCCACACCATGCCTTGCAGCGCTTTTAACGGCGTGGCTTTGCGATCGGCCGCGATCCACTCCAACAAGATCGCCGCGACGCGCTCGGTGCTGGCATCCAACTCGCCGCTTTCCCGACGTACCGCCTCGATCTGAGCCGCGACCGACGGCTGCTCCGCATGATTGCGCACATACGCAGGAAGGTGCTCGCGGGCATATGGAAACAGCACGTCGAAGACGAAGCTCACCGCGCTGGTGGTGCCTTCGAT
Organism: Stutzerimonas stutzeri; assembly: GCF_018138085.1. Lineage (NCBI taxonomy): Bacteria > Pseudomonadati > Pseudomonadota > Gammaproteobacteria > Pseudomonadales > Pseudomonadaceae > Stutzerimonas > Stutzerimonas stutzeri. Next base: position 2,089,179 of record NZ_CP073105.1, on the reverse strand, counting down.
GTCGGTCAGAATGGCTTTGATCGGCATCCTCAATCCTCCAGGCGTGGAAAGCGTCCGGCGATATCCTCGCCGGTGAACTGCGCAACCCAGCCCTCCGGGTTGTTGAACAGGCGAATGGCGACGAAGTGGGGATGCTCACCCATGTCGAACCAGTGCCTGGTACCTGCCGGCACCGAAATCAGGTCATTCTTCTCGCAGAGCACCGCATACACCTTGTCCTCGATATGCAGCGTGAACAGGCCGCGGCCGGCGACGAAGAAGCGAACCTCGTCCTCGGCATGGCGATGCTCTTCGAGGAATTTGGCCCGCAATTCGGCCTTCTGCGGATGATCGCTGGTCAGGCTGATCACATCGACGGTGACATAACCGCGCTCGCTCATCAGCCGATCGATCTGCGGTCGATAGGCTGCAATCACCTCCTCCGAACTGGCACCCGCGCCAATCGGCGCGCTGGCTTCCCAGCGCTCGAGATGCACGCCGACCTCGGCCAGTGTGGCAGCGATGTCGTCGATGTGCGTCAGCACCTTGAGTGGCTGCTCGGGGACGCTGTCCTGATAAACGCTGAGGATGCTCATAGTGTGGTCTCCAGCCGGGACGCTCGGCCCGGCTTCTCGTCAATGGTTCGGCAACATGCGTGACATGCTTTGGAAGCGATGCTCGGTCATGACCGCTGCAGCATGCGCATCTTCAGCTCGCATTCGAAGAGAAATTCGAACGCCTCGATCTGGCGTAGCGCATCGCGCATCTGCGCACCCCAGGTGTAGAGCCCGTGCCCACGGATCAGATAGCCGACGCAATCGGGATGCCGGTCCAGCCAGGGCTGAACACGTGAGGCCAGTCGCTCAATGTCCTGATCGTTGTCGAAGATCGGCACGGTGACCTGCGATTCGTGAGTCGCGACACCGCTGAAGGCCTTCTGCAGCTCGTAGTCGGCGAACTCCAGCGAGTCGCTCAGACACAGGCGAGAAAGCACGGTGGCATTGACCGAATGGGTGTGCAACACCGCACCGATCTCCGGCCGCCAGCGATACAGCTGGGTGTGCAGCAGTGTTTCGGCCGACGGCTTCTTGCCATCCTCCAGGCTGCGCCCGTCCATGTCGACGGCCAGCAGATCATCCGGGGTCAGTTGCCCCTTATGCTTGCCCGACACCGTCAGCAGCGCCTCGGTACTGCTCAGGCGGGCCGAGTAATTGCTGCTGGTGGCCGGTGACCAGCCGCGGTCGTAGAGAAAACGCCCGGCATCGATGATGGCCTGCGACAAGTGTTCACGAGTGGCTGTCATGCCCGGTTCTCCTGCTGGGGGATGGCAATGATAACGGCTGCGGCCAGCGCGGCCAGGCTGGCGATGGCGAAGGTCCACAACGGCCCGAGGCTGGCCCAGCTGTAACCGGAATAAAGCGCCCCCAGGGCGCCGCCGATACCGGCAAGGGTCGCATACAACGCCTGCCCCTGGCCCTGCTGTCGGTGACCGAAACTGCGCTGGACGAAATGAATGGCTGCCGCATGAAAACTGCCGAAGGTGGCTGCATGCATCAATTGCGCGACGAGCAGCACGCCCAGGTGATCGGCCAACGTACCCAGCAACAGCCAGCGAATCGCCGCCAGTGCGAAGCTCGCTAGCAATACCTGGCGCAGGGAGAAACGCGCCAACAGTGCAGCCATCACCAGAAACAGCAGGATTTCGGCGACCACACCCAGCGCCCAGAGCATTCCGATCGTGCTGCGGCCATAGCCGAGCGCTTCGAGGTGGATCGAGAAAAATGTGTAGTACGGACCATGACTGACTTGCATCAGGCCGACGCTGACGAAGAACGCCAGCACGCCAGGACGGCACAGCTGGCGAAGAAAACCGCCCTGCCCGTCCAGCTCCGGCCGCTGCTCCGGCACTGCGTCAGGCACCCAGATACTGCTGATCACGATTCCAACCATGACCGCCATCACCGCCACCGGATAGACATTCAGCCCCAGACGTTCGAACAGCGCACCGAGCCCCACCACCGCCACGATGAAACCGATGCTGCCCCACAGCCGGATCTGGCTGTAGCGTGACGCCTGCTCGCGCAGGTGCGCCAGGGTGATCACTTCGAACTGGGGCAGCACCGCGTGCCAGAAGAAGGCGTGTAACGCCATCACCAGCGCCAGCCAGGCATAGCTCTTGCCGTAGAAGATCAAGCCGAAGGAAAGCAAGGTACAGACCGCGCCGAGACGCACGATCAGCAGGCGCTGCCCGGTGGCATCGCCAAGCCAGCCCCAGAGGTTAGGCGCCACACAGCGCATCAGCATGGGAATGGCGACCAGCTCACCGATGCGTGCCGCGGAGAAGCCGAGGTGATCGAAGTACAGGCCAAGAAAGGGCGCAGCGGAGCCTAGCAGCGCGAAATAGAAAAAATAGAAGCCGGACAGGCGCCAGTATGGAAGCGAAGCAGTCATAGGCTAGACGTCATGAGCTGGAAGCAAAGCCATGCGATACGGCGCGGGCGCGTTGCTCGTCCTCCAGCCTCAGGCTCAGATCTGCCCCAACACCGGTGTTGCCACCAGCACGTCGGCATTCTGCCCTCGATGACGCAGTAGATGATCCAGCAGAACGATCGCCATCATCGCTTCGGCGATTGGTGTGGCACGGATGCCGACGCAGGGGTCGTGACGGCCTTTGGTGATCACCTCGACCGGATTGCCGTCGACATCGATCGAGCGGCCCGGCGTGGTAATGCTGGATGTCGGCTTGAGCGCCAGATGCGCGATGATCGGCTGACCGGAAGAAATACCGCCAAGCACACCGCCGGCGTTGTTCGAAACGAAGCCCGTCGGGATCATCTCGTCCCGGTGCTCGGTGCCGCGCTGAGCGACGCAGGCGAAACCGGCGCCTATTTCCACACCCTTGACCGCGTTGATGCTCATCAGCGCATGCGCCAGCTCGGCGTCCAGACGGTCGAAGATCGGCTCGCCAAGGCCAGGCGGCACGCCGTCGGCGATTACGGTGATCTTCGCCCCAACCGAGTCTTGATCGCGGCGCAGTTGGTCCATGTAGGCTTCCAGTTCCGGCACTTTGTCTGGATCGGGGCTGAAAAAGGCGTTCTGCTCAACGCTGTCCCAGGTCTTGAACGGAATCTCGATCGGCCCTAGCTGACTCATGTAGCCACGCACCTGTATGCCCAGGGTCGCCAGGTACTTCTTGGCGATGGCACCCGCGGCAACGCGCATGGCGGTCTCACGGGCCGAGCTACGGCCGCCGCCGCGGTAATCGCGCAGGCCATATTTATGGTGATAGCTGTAGTCGGCGTGAGCAGGACGAAACAGGTCCTTGATCGCCGAATAGTCCTTGGATTTCTGGTCGGTGTTGCGTATCAGCAGGCCGATCGGGCAGCCGGTGGTACGCCCCTCGAACACGCCGGAAAGAATCTCCACCTCGTCTGGCTCCTGGCGCTGGGTGGTATGCCGGCTGGTGCCCGGCTTGCGCCGATCGAGGTCCCGTTGCAGGTCAGCAGCGGTCAGTTCCAGCCCCGGCGGGCAGCCATCGACGATGGCGACCAGCGCCGGACCATGGCTTTCACCAGCGGTGGTGACGGTGAACAGCTTGCCGTATGTGTTGCCGGACATGCAGGGCGCTCCGCGATCGACCTAAACAAGGGGCCGGAAGTATACCCGAGCGGCCGCAGGTTTCACTGTCTTCGGTGACGGCGCATACTCGAGCAGCCGAACCAAACGGCCCGCCTCGTATCAAACCCGCTTCGTCAGTGATCGAACCCTGCCAATGCGTTTCCTTTTGCTGGTCACCCTGCTCGCCATGCTCGCACCCCACGTACAAGCCACGACGCTGCTAAACCAGACGATGACCGTCCAGGTTCCCGACGGCCGCCTGTACGGCAGCCTGCTGCTTCCGAAGGCTGACCGGGCACTGCCGATCGCCCTGCTGATTCCCGGCTCGGGCCCCACCGACCGCGACGGCAATAATCCCATGGGGCGTAACGATAGCCTCAAGCGGCTGGCGCAGGCGCTTGCCAAGCACGGAGTCGCCAGCCTGCGGTATGACAAGCGCGGGGTCGGGCAAAGCCGTGCCGCAGCGCCGGACGAACGCCAGTTGAGCGTGGAAGGCTATGTCGCCGATGCCGTCGCCTGGGCGCGACTGCTGCAAGCGGACCCGCGCTTTTCCAACGTGGTCCTGATTGGCCACAGCGAGGGCGCACTGGTTGCCAGCCTCGCCGCGCCGAGCGTGGCACCGGCCGCCCTGATCAGCATCGCCGGCAGCGGCCGCCCCATCGACCTGTTGCTGCGTGAGCAACTCCAAGGCCGCCTGCCCCCACCCTTGCTGGCGACCGCCTATTACCTGATCGATGAACTCAAGGCGGGCAGGACTCATGAGCGGGTACCGGAGCCGTTGAAGGTGTTGTTCCGCCCGAGCGTACAACCCTATCTGATCTCGTTGTTCGAGCAGGATCCGGCGAGCGCCTTTGCCAAGACCCGCGCACCGGCCCTGATCATTCAAGGCACCCACGATATACAGGTCGACCCCGAGGATGCCGAGGCGCTACAGCGCGCCCGAGCGGATGCCGAGCTGGCGCTGATACCGGGGATGAATCACGTGCTGCGCATCGTTGCGATGACTCACGACCGCCAGACCGCCTCCTACAACCAACCCGAGCTCCCGATCGCCCATGCCCTGACGGAACGGATCAGCCAGTTCTTGCGCCGATACGGCATATTGCCACCCTCCAGCTAGCCGTCCGTCGGCCGATACACTCCTTGCCTACCACTGATCCAACCGGCAGGCCTTGGACGCCAGCATGACCGATAGCCCAGCATCAACCAACGACAATGAGCCTCAAGCCCCCGCGACTGCGCAGGCAGACCCTTGGGCGACCCTCGCTCCGGATCGTTTCCGCCTACTGCGCCTGGCGCCGCTGCCGACCGATCGGGATACCGGCCCGCGGCCGCTGCGGTTCGTCGAACTGGCGCAAGTCGAACGACATACACCCCAACGGAGCCTGCTGAAATTGTTCGTTCGGCTCCCGGGCCAGGTGTTGTCCAAGAAGCACAACGTGCTGGAAATATGGGCTGATCATCGCGCCAAAGAGCTGCGTTTTGGCCCGGACACCGGCTTGCATATCGAGCCTGCCAACCGAGGCCTTGGGCGTTTCCTGCTGGCGCAGGGCTCCCTCTGGGCGCAGAAGCGCTGGGCACACTACCTGGTAGAAGGCGGCGCACTGCCGGCAAAGGACATAACCGGCGAAGAGATGCGCTTGCGGCGTGATCATTGCCTGCTGAGCCAAGGCTTCGATGTGCTCTACCCCGAGCCGCAACAGCTCAAGGCGACCTATGGCGCGCCCCGCGTCAGCACCCTGCGGCCCGACTGGAATCCCGAGAAAGTACAGATCATCGAACTCAAGGACGCGGCAGCGATGCTTGAACAGGCAGATCGTAATCTGCTCGAGCAGGAAAACAGTATCCGCGACATCCAGGACCGGTTGAGTCGGCTTCGACGCGAAGACGGCACCCTCAGATTCACGATCGCCTGCCTGGTCGCCTTTGCCCTGTTTCAGGCGGGCCTGCTCATCTGGATAGCGACCCGCTGATCAGCACGGTGCCGTCCGGGCCTTCGCTCAGGCCCGTTTCAGCCGCTCACGGAACAATGCCTGGTGCTCACGACACTGGCTGGCGGCGAGCAGAAACACCCCGTGGCCGCCCTCGGAGAACTCCAGCCAGGTGAAGTCCACCTCGGGATAGAGCGCCTCCACATGCACCTGGCTGTTACCGACCTCGACGATCAGGGCACCACTTTCGCTAAGATGATCAGCCGCCTCGGCCAGCATACGCCGTACCAGGTCCAGGCCGTCATCGCCACAGGCCAGCCCCATGGCCGGCTCATGGTGGTATTCGTCCGGCATGTCAGCGAAATCTTCGGCGTCCACGTACGGCGGGTTGGATACGATGAGGTCGAAGCGTTGCTTCGGCAGCCCGTCGAACCCATCGCTCTGCACCGTGTAGACCCGCTCCTCCAGGCCATGGTGTTCAATGTTGCGATTGGCCACCTCGAGCGCGTCGAAGGACAGATCGGCCAGCACCACCTCGGCCTCGAGAAACTCGTAGGCGCAGGCAATCCCTATACAGCCGGATCCGGTGCACAGATCGAGAATTCGCGCAGGAGGCTGTGCCAGCCAGGGCTGGAAACGGCGCTCGATCAGCTGGCCGATCGGCGAACGCGGTATCAGAACGCGCTCATCGACGATGAACGGCAGCCCGCAGAACCACGCCTGCCCAAGCAAATAGGCCGTGGGCACTCGCTGCTCGATGCGTCGGCGCAGCAACTGCTGCAGGTGCTCGCATTCATCGTCTTCCAGCCGGCAATCCAGGTAGGCGTCAGCCATTTCCCAAGGCAGGTGCAGAGCGCCGAGCACCAGCTGGCGCGCCTCGTCCCAGGCATTGTCCGTACCGTGGCCGAAGAACAGTTGCTCGGCTTGGAAGCGGCTGACGGCCCACCGAATATAGTCACGCAAGGTACGCAGGCGGGAAGGCGAAGCGGTCACGGCGGCATCTCCTGTCAAAAGCGCGGAAGTTTAGCCGATGGCGTCCTGACTTTCCTGGCGAATACGCTTCGTCTGTGATGGCTTATGGCCTGATACCTGCAATTCAGATCGCTAATTCATCACCCTGGGCAGTTCACATATCAGTCATCTGGCGCCACAATCATGCCCCCCTCAAAACAAGGAGTCAGTCATGTCCAAGCCACAGACCATGCTTCAGCTCAGTGGCCGCAGTTATGCACCGGCGACTTTGGCTAACGCGACCCTTGTGGTCATTGACGTTCAGGAAGAATATCGGACGGGCACCCTTGCACTGCCGAACCTGAACTCCGCGCTGGAGGAAATCAGCAAGGTATTGACCGCTGCACGCGCGGCCGGCGCGCCTGTCGTCCACGTGCATCATTTGGGGATTCCAGGAGGGTTGTTCGATCCACAGGGGCTGCGTGGGCAGATCATGCCGGAAGCGGCGCCGCTCGCCGGCGAAACGGTGATCGGCAAGACCCTTCCCAACGCATTCGCCGGTACAGAGCTGCATGAACTGCTGCAGCAGCATGGCCGCCTCGATCTGATCGTCTGCGGCTTCATGACCCATTCCAGCGTGAGCACCACAGTGCGTGCGGCAAAGGACTATGGATATCGCTGCACCCTGGTGGACAAGGCTTGCGCCACTCGCGACCTACCGATGGGGGACGGTGCAATCGAGGCGGCACAGGTGCATCGCATGGAGATGACCATCCTTGCGGACAACTTCGCCGTTTGCGTGGCCGATGCCGCAGCGCTGGCATAAGCGCTCATAGCAGTACAGCGTTACCTGACACTGAATGAACCTGGCCGGAAGCCCGGCCTCAGCCTGTTCTGACGAGGTAACCGCCATGAAACGAACCGATGGATTCGATGCACGCCGCCTTCGCCCTCGTCAGCCGCGCAGCTGGGGATCACGGCTGGCCTCGGCATTCGGCCTGCTGTTGATCCTGGCCGGCATCCTGCTGGCCGGCTCTGGTGCTGCCGCATTGCTCAGCCACCATGAGTGGGTGGTCGATGTGGCGCTCGATCGCGAAGCGGCAATCACGCTATTGGTGCTGGGCCTGGTTTTGCTGGCGCTGGGTATGCTCATCAGACGTCGAGTGAAGCGCCGCCTGCGTGGACCTGCAGGCTTGAGCATGTCGCCTCGCCTGAAAGGGAAACGTTGAGCGCAGCATCGTTGCTCTCGGCGCGCGGACAAACTCCCGCTAAATGCTTTGGGATAAAATCGCCGTCAAATGCGGGAGGCCTCATGCAAGACGATGACTTTTCACTGTTCAAATCCGCCGTACGCGGCGTCAAGCCGATCGAGCACGATCGCGCCGATACCGGTAAACCCCGCAGCAACAAGGCACAGATAGCGACACGGCGAGCCAATGCCGTGATCCGTGACGGCGAAACCCGCATCGATGGGCTTTCCGATCAGTTCGTCATCGACGTTGCAGCGGAAGATGAACTGTATTGGGTACGCGACGGCGTCCAGGATAGCCAGATGCGGAAGCTGAAAGGCGGCCAGATCTCCTTCGAAGGCAGCCTGGATCTTCATGGGCTGAGCGTCGAGAAGGCCCGCGAGCTGCTCTGGGATTTCCTTGCCGAGGCCTGCAAGTTCGAGATTCGCTGCGTGCGCGTAACCCACGGCAAGGCGGCACGAATCGATGGCAAGCGGCCACTCATCAAAAGCCACGTCAACACCTGGCTACGGCAACACCCCCAAGTGCTCGGTTTCACCTCGTGCCTTCCGAAACATGGCGGTACCGGCGCCGTCTATGTGATGCTCAAACGAACCATGCTCGAAGGCCGGGACGAGTAACCGGCACACCGGTCGCGCCGTTCCGCTGGATTCTGGCGCATGCCGCTTGCAGCCCAGCGGCCGAGCCCCTAACCTTCGCATTCGCGCTATTTCGCAAGCCTGACAGGTAGTCACATGTCCCTGGAAACTCATTACACCGCGATCCTTGGCCAGTTGGGCGAGGACGTCAACCGCGAGGGCCTGCTCGACACGCCCAAGCGCGCGGCCAAAGCCATGCAGTACCTGTGCAAGGGCTATCAGCAGACGCTCGAGGAAGTCACCAACGGCGCGCTGTTCAGCTCCGACAACAGCGAAATGGTGCTGGTGAAGAATATCGAGCTGTATTCGCTGTGTGAGCATCACATGCTCCCTTTCATCGGCAAGGCTCACGTCGCTTATCTACCCAACGGCAAGGTATTGGGGCTATCGAAGGTCGCGCGGATCGTCGAGATGTACGCCCGTCGCCTGCAGATTCAGGAGAACCTCACACGTGAAATCGCCGAGGCGATTCAAACCGTCACGGGCGCCTGGGGTGTAGCGGTCGTCATCGAAGCCCAGCACATGTGCATGATGATGCGTGGCGTGGAGAAGCAGAACTCCTCGATGGTCACCTCGGTCATGCTGGGCCAGTTCCGCGAAAACGCCGCCACCCGCAGCGAGTTTCTCGGCTTGGTCAAGTAACTCGAACGGCCGGAGAGACAGCACAGCGGTTGCTCTCCGGTCTTTCGTCGCCGCCCCTCCCGCTACATGCGCCTAACCGAACATTCCTACATGCCCAGGGTGGCTGGCGACACGCAGCAGCCAGGCGCAGATTGCCGGGTATTCGTTCAGCCTAAAACCGCCCTCTTCGGCGACATGCGTATAGGCATATAGCGCCACATCCGCAATCGAATACCGATCGCCGACCAGATAGGGTGTGCGCAGCAGCTGCTGCTCCATCACATCCAGAGCGTGATAGCCGTCGAGCTGCTTGGCCGCGTATTCGTCCAGACGATCATCCGGCAAGCCAAGGTAAACCTTGATGAACCGCGCCACAGCTATGAATGGCTCATGGCTGTACTGCTCGAAGAACTGCCACTGCAGCACCTGAGTGCGTAGCCGCGGCTCCGCTGGCAGGAACGGAGACCCCTCTGCGAGAAAATTGAGGATCGCGTTCGATTCCCACAGACAAGTGCCATCTTCCAGCTCGAGGACGGGAATCTTGCCGTTGGGATTCTTCTTCAGAAAGGCTTCCTCGCGGCTCTCACCACGAAGGATATCCACCGGTATCCACTCATATTCCCGACCGAGCAGATGCAGCATCAGCTTAACCTTGTAGCAATTGCCGGAACGGTAATCGCCATAGACCTTGTACACCATCACCTCCCTCCTGGGCACGCAAGCGCCAGCCGCCGTCTAAGCCGCCTCGACTACAACGGCATCACGGACCACGTTAGCCAGCCGTCGCACACCTTCATCCAAACGATCCGGTGCAACGTGGCTGAAATTTAGCCGCAGGTATCCAGGGTTTCGCTCCGGATCGACGAAGAACGGCTCGCCCGGCATGAAGGCGACATCCTGCGCCAGCGCTGGCTGGAGCAGCGTCCGCGTATCCACTGGTTGCTTCAGCCGCAACCAGAAGAACAGCCCTCCCTGCGGGAGCTGCCAATCGGCCAGATCGCCGAAATGCTCCAGCAAGGCCGCCTGCATCGCATCTCGACGCAGACGATAGAATCGGCGCAGCTCGCTCAGGTGCGAATGGTACTGCTCACTGCCCAGCCACTGCAGCGCCTGCCACTGGCCGACGCGGTTGGTGTGCAGGTCGGCCGATTGCTTCAGTCGCAGCAGATAAGGGAACAGATCGGGAGTCGCGATCAGATAACCGACCCGCAGCCCCGGCAATAGTGTCTTGGAGACTGTACCGGTATAGATCCAGCTGGCTTTGCGCATCCGGCCGACGATTGGCTGGGCGCTGCTCTCATCGAAAACCAGGTCACGATAGGGCTCGTCCTCGATCAAGGTCACGTCGAACTCATCGAGCAGCATGGCAACGGCATCGCGCTTCTCTTCGCTATAACGGGTGCCAGACGGATTCTGAAAGGTCGGAATAAGGTACGCAAAAGCCGGTTTGTGCTGCTCCAGCCGCAGACGCAAAGCTGCTAGCGATGGACCATCCGCTTCCTGGGGCACGGCAAGGCAGTCGGCTCCGAATAGCTGAAACGCCTGCAGCGCTGCCAGATAGGTCGGCGCTTCGAGCAGCACCTCGGTCCCGCGATCGATAAACAACTTGGACGCCAGATCGAGGGTTTGCTGGGACCCGCTGACAATCATTACCTGGCTGGCCGAACAATCGACCCCGAGCGCACGCGCTTCGGCCGCGATGGCTTCGCGCAACGCCGGCTCCCCTTCGCTCATGCCGTACTGCCCCATGCTGGCAGGCATTTCAGCCCACTCGACCTTCGGCAACATCGACTCGGCCGGCAACCCGCCGGCAAACGACATCACCTCGGGCTTCTGTGCAGCGGCGAGTATTTCTCGGATCAGTGAGCTTTTGAGTCGGTCGACGCGTTCGGAGAAGGCCATTGGGGCACCGGGTGCAATAAGGAAAAAAATGGGTCAAACTCTTTGACCGAAATTACGCCCTCGCCAGTGAATACGTCAATATGCATGACCTAAAAAAAAGCACAGTGCAGCGACAGATCATGGAGAACTTCTTCCACGGCTATCAGGCGTTCACCGCCAAGCCGGACGAGATGCTGGCCCGCCGGGGCCTGTCTCGCGTGCATCACCGCATCCTGTTCTTCATCGCCAGCTACCCGGACCTGAGCGTCAAGGAGCTGCTCGCCCATCTCGGCGTCAGCAAGCAGGCACTGAACACGCCGCTGCGGCAGCTTATCGAGATGCATCTGGTGGAAAGCCGGACGGCCAAGGACGACAAGCGCAAGCGCATGCTGCGCTTCACCCCCGAAGGCGCAAAGCTGGAGCAGGCGCTGCGACGCGAGCAAGTACGGTTGCTCGAGCGGGCCTTCATACAGGCAGGGGATGATGCCGTTGCTGGCTGGCTGGCCGTGAATCAGACGCTTGCAACCAACGCCGCACGCAACTGAGCGGACGAACGAAAGGAAGGAGCGATTAGCGGCCTAATTTGCACGAGACAGAAAGCCGACCTGCATCAGCCAGATAGCGACCTAGCTCCTCGCATGCGAGGAGCTAGCAGCTGAGCCACCCGAAACACAGGCACAAAAAAGGGCGACCGAAGTCGCCCTTTTTCTGGATTGCAGAACTTAGTTCTGGTTTTCCATTTGCGCGCGGATCAGATCACCGATGGTGGTCGGACCGGCAGCCGGCTCTACGTCCTGCTTGGTACGCAGTTCCTTCATCGCGTCCTTCTCGTCCTCGACGTCTTTCGACTTGATGGACAGGCTGATGACGCGGCTCTTACGGTCGATACTGATGATCTTGGCTTCGACTTCTTCGCCTTCCTTCAGGACGTTACGCGCGTCTTCAACGCGGTCACGGCTGATTTCGGAGGCTTTCAGCGTAGCTTCGATATCGTTGCCCAGATCGATGATGGCGCCCTTGGCGTCAACTTCTTTCACGGTACCGCGAACGATGCTGCCCTTGTCATTGACGGCGGCGTAGTTGGAGAACGGATCGTCTTCCAGCTGCTTGATGCCCAGGGAGATGCGCTCACGCTCCGGATCGACCGACAGGATGACGGTGTCCAGCTCGTCGCCCTTCTTGAAGCGACGCACGGCTTCTTCGCCAGCTTCGTTCCAGGAGATGTCCGACAGGTGAACCAGACCGTCGATGCCGCCGTCCAGACCAATGAAGATACCGAAATCGGTGATCGACTTGATGGTGCCGGAGATACGGTCGCCCTTGTTGAACTGGCCAGAGAAGTCTTCCCATGGGTTGGACTTGCACTGCTTGATGCCCAGGGAGATACGACGACGCTCTTCGTCGATGTCCAGAACCATGACTTCCACTTCGTCGCCGACCTGTACGACCTTCGACGGATGGATGTTCTTGTTGGTCCAGTCCATTTCGGAAACGTGCACCAGACCTTCGACGCCCTCTTCCAGCTCGGCGAAGCAGCCGTAGTCGGTGAGGTTGGTAACGCGGGCCATGACGCGGGTGTTTTCCGGGTAACGAGCCTTGATGGCAACCCATGGGTCTTCACCCAGCTGCTTCAGACCCAGGGATACGCGGTTACGCTCGCGATCGAACTTCAGCACCTTGACGTCGATCTCGTCGCCAACATTGACGATTTCCGACGGATGCTTGATGCGCTTCCAGGCCATGTCGGTGATGTGCAGCAGGCCGTCCACGCCGCCCAGGTCGACAAAGGCGCCGTAGTCGGTGAGGTTCTTGACGATACCCTTGACCTGCTGGCCTTCCTGCAGCGATTCCAGCAGCGCTTCGCGCTCGGCGCTGTTCTCGGCTTCCAGGACGCTACGACGGGAAACGACAACGTTGTTGCGCTTCTGGTCGAGCTTGATGACCTTGAACTCGAGTTCCTTGCCTTCCAGGTGAGTGGTATCACGCACTGGACGGACATCAACCAGGGAACCTGGCAGGAACGCACGGATGCCGTTAACGTCGACGGTGAAGCCGCCCTTAACCTTACCGTTGATAACGCCCTTGACCACTTCCTCAGCTGCGAAAGCCGCTTCCAGAACAATCCAGCACTCTGCACGCTTGGCTTTTTCGCGGGACAGCTTGGTTTCACCGAAGCCATCTTCAACCGCGTCCAGCGCAACGTGAACTTCGTCACCCACGCTGATGGTCAGCTCGCCCTGCTCGTTGTAGAACTGCTCGACCGGGATGACGCCCTCGGACTTCAGACCGGCATGAACAGTGACCCAGTCACCGTCGATGTCGACCACGATGCCGGTGATGATCGCACCCGGCTGCATGTCGAGGGTTTTCAGGCTTTCTTCAAAAAGTTCTGCAAAGCTTTCGCTCATGTTTATTCCTGCTGTTTTCGGGCGAGGATCCGCCCAATCTCCACATCCCAGATAGAAGTGGGTTCATTCATATAAAAAAAGGCCTGTGGGACTAGATCTGGTCTCCCACATGCCTCCTTGTTAACAGCCCTCGATATCGAGGAACCGTCAGCCCGCCTCTCGGCGGTCGCTCTTCAGGCAAAATCGCGCTTGGCGACCTCGCTCAGAATCTGTCCTAGCACCTGCTCGATCGAGAGATCGGTGGAATCGAGCTGAACCGCATCGTCTGCCGGCTTCAGCGGAGCCACTTCACGCTGGGTATCACGCTCATCGCGCGCCCGTATCTCATCGAGAAGACTCGCGAGATTAACATCATCGCCCTTGCCCTTCAACTGCAGGTAACGACGCCGCGCCCTTTCCTCGGCGCTGGCAGTCAGAAATATCTTCAGCGGTGCATCGGGAAATACCACCGTTCCCATATCACGACCATCGGCCACAAGGCCGGGCGGTTCGCGAAACGCCTTTTGCCGCTGCAGCAGCGCATCGCGCACGGCCGGCAGCGCGGCGACCTGGGAAGCGCCAGCACCCACCTGCTCGTTGCGAATGGCGCTGGTGACTTCTTCTCCTTCGAGAATGATCTGCATGCCATGGCCATCCTTGGCGGCGCCGAACTGCACATCGAGATGCGCGGCCAGCAGCTTCAGCGCTTCTTCATTGGTCAGATCCACACCGTGGTTGCGGGCCGCGAAGGCCAGCAGGCGGTACAGCGCGCCGGAATCGAGAAAATTCCACCCCAATTTCGCCGCCAGCAGCGCCGCAACCGTGCCCTTGCCGGAGCCGCTCGGGCCATCGATGGTGATGACCGGGACATCTCTGTTCATGAGTTACCCTCCACACCCACACGCATTCCGGCGCGCTCGGCCAGCGCAAGGAAGTTCGGGAACGAGGTCGCTACGTTGGCGCAATCATGAATGCGGATCGGCGCACTGGCACGAAGCGCAGCAACACTGAAAGACATCGCGATCCGATGATCTCCATGCGCCCAGACCTCGCCACCACCGATGGCGTTGCCGCCCTCGATGATAATCCCATCCGGCGTCGGCGTGGCCTTCACGCCCAGGGCCTGCAGACCATCGGCCATCACCTGGATGCGATCGGACTCCTTGACCCGCAACTCCTCGGCACCTCGCAAGGTGGTGCGCCCCTCGGCACAGGCGGCGGCCACGAACAGCACAGGGAATTCGTCGATCGCCAACGGCACCAGGTCTTCCGGAATATCGATCCCCCGAAGCGACGCTGCGCGTACGCGAATATCGGCAACCGGCTCGCCACCGACCTCGCGCTGATTGCTCAGCTCGATGTTGGCCCCCATCAATTTCAGGATATCGATGACACCGGTGCGCGTCGGATTTACGCCGACATGCTCAAGCGTGATGTCCGAACCCGGCGCGATGCTGGCGGCCACCATGAAGAACGCCGAGGACGAAATGTCAGCAGGCACTTCGATCTGCGTGGAACGCAGCCTGTGGCCCGACTCGACAGTCGCCGTGTTGCCTTCGACCTGCACCGGATAACCGAAACCCTGCAGCATCCGCTCGGTATGGTCGCGCGTCGGTGCCGGCTCGGTGACCGATGTCTTCTCGGCCGCGTACAAACCTGCCAACAACAGGCAAGACTTGACCTGGGCGCTGGCCATCGGCATTTCGTAATGCATGCCCGACAGCTTCTGACCGCCACGAATGGTCAACGGCGGACGGCCTTCGGCTGCCGTCTCGATCACGGCGCCCATCACGCGCAGGGGCTTGGCGACACGGTTCATGGGCCGCTTGGACAGCGAGGCATCGCCGGTCAGCGTGGTATCGAATGGCTGCGCAGCCAACAGGCCTGCCAACAGCCGCATCGAGGTACCCGAGTTGCCGAGATAGATGGGTCCTGGCGGTGGTTTGAGACCGTGCAGGCCGACGCCGTGGACAGTGACGCGCCCCTGATTCGGTCCTTCGATGACCACGCCCATGTCGCGGAAAGCCTGGATGGTTGCCAGGGCATCCTCACCTTCGAGAAACCCCTCCACTTCGGTAGTGCCTTCGGCGAGCGAGCCGAGCATGATTGAACGGTGGGAAATGGATTTGTCGCCGGGTACACGAAGTTGGCCGCTGAGGCTGCCGCCCGGGTTGGCGAGGAAGATAAGGTCTTTGGAATGCATAACGTCCACATAGGCTCTGCGAGCCAGTATTTTGCTGAAATGTTCGCGGGCAGCCTTGGCGCGCGTGAACACGCCCAACAGGGTATGCCCGTCTCCTTCATCGACCGCGGCGCGAAGCGCGTCGAGGTCGGCACGAAAATCATCCAGGGTCTGCAGCACCGCCTCGCGATTAGCGAGAAAGATGTCATGCCACATCACCGGATCACTACCCGCTATTCGGGTGAAATCGCGAAACCCGCCCGCCGCATAGCGGAAAATCTCGAGATTCTCGTTGCGTTTGGCCAGCGAGTCCACCAGACCGAATGCCAGCAGGTGCGGCAGGTGGCTGGTGGCGGCGAGCACCTCGTCATGATGCTGGACATCCATGTGCTCGACATCGGCTCCTAACGCTCGCCACAACCGATCCACCAGCGCCAGCGCAGCCGGGTCGGTATCCTCCAGCGGCGTCAGAATGACCTTGTGCCGTCGAAAAAGCGTGCTTTGGGCAGCCGTCACGCCACTCTGTTCCGAGCCGGCTATCGGATGGCCCGGCACGAAGCGCGGCGGCATCGCGCCGAACAATTCACGACTGCGGCGCACCACGTTGCCCTTCGCGCTGCCGACATCGGTCAGCACGGCTTCGCCAAGGTCGAGTGGCGCAAGCTCAGCCAGCAACCGCTCCATCGCAAGGATCGGAACAGCCAGTTGAATGACGTCCGCGCCCCGGCAGGCCTCCTCGAGGCTGTCAGCACAGCGATCCACCACTCCGAGCTCGACAGCCAGCTCCCTGGAGCGCGGATCGAGATCGAAGCCAACGACTTCGGCACAGTGGCCGCCTTCACGCAGCCCCTTGGCGAACGAGCCTCCGATCAGCCCCAGACCGATAACAGCCAAACGGCGCACCATTGGCGAATCGGAGTGCTGTTCGACGTTTCGGCTCAACGTCCGAGCGCCTTGCGCAGGGCGTCCAGAAAGCGGGTGTTTTCCGCTTCGGTCCCGATGGAGACCCGCAAAAAGGTCGGCATGCCGTAGCCAGCGACCGGTCGCACGATGACGCCATCGCGTAGCAATGCCTGATTGACCGGCGCGGCGTCACGGCCCATATCGACCGCGATGAAGTTGCCTTTCGACGGGATCCACTCCAGTCCCAATTCACTGAAGCCTGCCTCCAGCTGAAGCATGCCGGCCGCGTTGCAGGCCCTGCTCTGAGACAGAAAGCGATGGTCGTCGAGCGCTGCGCAGGCGGCTGCCTGCGCGAGCGAGTTGACGTTGAACGGCTGGCGCACGCGATTGAGTACATCGGCGATCTGTGCCGAACAGACCGCATAGCCAACACGCAACGCCGCCAACCCATACGCCTTGGAAAAGGTTCTCGATACCAGCAGGTTGGGATGCGCCGCCAGGAACGCCATGCCATCGGGCAGGTCGCCACCCTCGGCATACTCGATGTAAGCCTCGTCGAGCACAACCAGCACATGCCCGGGAACGCTGCTCAGAAAGCTGCTCAGCGCATCGGCACCGAACCAGGTGCCGGTGGGGTTGTTAGGGTTAGCAAGGAACACGACGCGGGTATTGGCGTCGATCGCCGCCAGCATGGCGTTTAGATCGTGGCCCCATTGCCGGGCTGGAACAGCCTTGGCCTGTGCGCCCACGGCCTGGGTCGCGATCGGGTAGACCGCAAAGGCATGCTCACTGAAAACGGCGTTCAGACCGGGTGCGAGATAGGCCCGCGCGACCAGTTCGAGGATGTCGTTGGAGCCGTTGCCGAGCGTCACCTGGTCGATACCGACACCATATCGTTCGGCCAGCTTCTGCTTGAGTACGAAACCATTGCCGTCGGGATAGCGCGTCAGCTCGTCGAGTTGCGCCCTGATCGCCTCGATGGCTTTAGGGCTGGGACCCAGGGGGTTTTCATTGCTCGCCAGTTTGACGATCGTTGCCGGATCGAGGTCGAGCTCACGCGCCAGTTCGTCTACCGGCTTGCCCGGCACGTAGGGCGACAGTTTTTGCACTCCTGGCTGAGCCAGGGCGAGGAAATCACAACTCATAAAAAGGCCTCAGGCTGCAGGCTTCAAGCCGCAGGCACAAGCCGCTCGCCTGTCGCCTGCAACCTGCAGCCTGGAAGCCGCAGTTAAAGTACCGCTTTCGGATAGGACCCCAGCACCTTCAGCGCGACCGCTTCGCGGCCGATCTTCTCCAGCACGTCCTTGATCAGCGGCTCCTGGTGATGACCGATGCAGTCGATGAAGAACACGTAGGTCCACTTGCCGCTGCGTGAGGGACGGGTCTCGATACGCGTGAGGTCGATTCCGTTGGAGTGGAACGGCATCAGCAACTCGTGCAGCGCGCCCGGCTTGTTGCGCATGGAAACGATGATCGAGGTCTTGTCGTCGCCGGTGGGCGGTACCTCCTGGCTGCCGATGATCAGGAAGCGCGTGGAGTTGTCCGGACGGTCCTCGATCTTCTCGGCGATCTTGCTCAGGCCGTAGAGCTGAGCCGCCATGTCGCCGGCGATCGCCGCGGAATTCCACTCGCTCTTGACGCGCTTCGCCGCATCGGCGTTGCTGGAAACCGCGACGCGCTCGACGTTCGGGTAGTGGGCATCCAGCCACTTGCGGCACTGCGCCAGCGATTGCGCATGGGAATAGATACGAGTGATGCGATCGGTCTTGGTCGTCTCGCCCACCAGCAGATGATGGTGGATGCGCAGCTCGACCTCACCACAGATGACGATGTCGTGCTCGAGAAAGCTGTCGAGGGTGTGGTTGACCGCGCCTTCGGTGGAATTCTCCACCGGCACCACGCCGAAGTTGACCGCACCAGCCACCACTTCACGGAAGACCTCATCGATCGCCGCCATAGGTTTGCTGATCACCGAGTGCCCGAAGTGCTTGAGGGCTGCGGCCTGGGAAAAGGTGCCTTCCGGGCCGAGGTAGGCCACGCGCAGCGGCTGCTCCAAGGCCAGGCAGGACGACATGATTTCCCGGAACAGGCGGGCCATCTCCTCGTTGTCCAGCGGGCCTTTGTTCAGTTCCATGATGTGCTTGAGCACCCAGGCTTCACGCTCGGGGCGATAGAAAACAGCCTCTTCGCCCTCGGCCAGAGATGCCGTCTTTACCCGTGCCACATCCTGAGCGCAACGGGCGCGCTCACTGATCAGCTCGAGAATCTTCTCGTCGAGACTGTCAATGCGCAGACGCAGCGCCTTCAGCCGGTCGACATCGCTCATCAGCCGTGCTCCTTCTCGAATTCGCGCATGTAGGCTACCAGGGCCTCGACCGCATCCAGGCCGACCGCGTTATAGATGGAGGCGCGCATGCCGCCCACCGAGCGATGGCCCTTCAGGTTGAGCAGCCCGCGTGCATCGGCTCCGGCCAGGAAGGCCTTGTCCAGTTGCTCGTCAGCGAGCCTGAACGGCACGTTCATCCAGGAGCGCGCATTGCTGGCGATCGGGTTGGAGTAGAAGTCGCCGGAGTCGATCACGCCGTAGAGCAGGTCTTTCTTGGCGCGGTTGGTACGCTCCATCGCCTCGACGCCGCCCTGCTCCTTCAGCCACTCGAAGACCAGACCGGAGAGATACCAGGAGAACGTAGCAGGCGTGTTGTACATGGAGCCGTTGTCGGCAGCGATCTTGTAATCGAGCATGGTCGGGCAGCTCGAGCGGGCCCGCCCCAGCAAGTCTTCACGAACGATCACGACGACCAGGCCCGACGGGCCGATGTTCTTCTGAGCGCCGGCGTAGATCAGACCGAACCGCGACACATCCAGCGGGCGGGAAAGAATGTCCGAAGACATGTCGACCACCAGCGGCGTGTCGCCCAGCTCGGGAATCCAATCGAACTGCAGTCCGCCGATGGTTTCGTTGCTGGCGTAGTGCAGATAGGCCGCATCGGCGCGCAGGTTCCACTCGTTCTGCCCGGGGATGGCGAAGTAATCGTAGGATTTGGCGCTGGCTGCGACGTTGATATGCCCGAAGCGCTTGGCCTCCTCGATGCTCTTGCGTGACCAGATGCCGGTGTCGATGTAATCGGCGACGCCGTCCTCGGGTAGCAGATTCAGCGGGATTTCGGCGAATTGCTGGCTAGCGCCGCCCTGGAGGAACAGCACCTTGTAGTTCGACGGAATGCTCAGCAGGTCGCGTAAATCCTGCTCGGCCTTCTCGGCGATCGCCGTGTACTCGTCGCTGCGATGGCTCATTTCCATGACCGACAGGCCCCGGCCTTGCCAGTCGAGGAGTTCGGCCTGGGCGCGCTGCAGCACGGCCTCAGGGAGCGCGGCGGGACCTGCGCAGAAGTTAAAGGCGCGTTTGCTCATCTTCGTACTCTCAAAAACGGTCGATACCATGCTCGCTCCGCCCGTCGCCAAGGCGCTCAGGTCCAGCGCTTGCAATCCTTACCACAGCGGGTTCCGATCGAGCCGAGGTGCGATACCCGCAGGTATCGCACTTCATGATCAATCGTCGTCGGTGGGCACTACGTCCGGCGGCACATCACCGCCACCACCGAGCAGCTCATCCTCGCTGGGCTCGGTGCTGACAACGGGCATTTCCTTGTCCAGTGCTTCGTCATCGAGAACCGCCTCGATGTCTTCCAGCACGTCCTCCTCGGAGGGCTCCTGGACTCTCTCGAGGCCAACCAGGTGCTCGTTCTTGCCCAGCTTGATCAGCGTCACGCCCTGGGTGTTACGGCCCAGCGAGGACACTTCATCGACACGGGTGCGAACCAGCGTGCCCTGATCGGAAATCAGCATGATTTCCTCGCCCTGCTGCACCTGGACGGCACCGACCAGCGGGCCGTTGCGCTCGTTGGTCACCATGGCGATCACGCCCTGGCCACCGCGACCGCGACGCGGAAACTCATCGATCACAGTGCGCTTGCCATAACCATTGAGGCTGGCGGTGAGTATCTGCGCGTTGGGCTCGGGAATCAGCATTGAGATCAGGCGCTGACCTTCCGGCAGGCGCATGCCGCGAACGCCTCGGGCGGTACGGCCCATGGTGCGAACGTGCTTCTCCTTGAAGCGGATCACCTTGCCACCGTCGGAGAACAGCATGACTTCACGCGCACCGTCGGTCACCGCTGCGGCGATCAGGGTATCGCCCTCCTCCAGGCCGAGCGCGATCAGGCCGACGCTGCGTGGGCGGCTGAACTGGGAAAGCGGGGTTTTCTTCACGGTGCCCTTGGCGGTCGCCATGAAGATGTAGGTGCCGGTCGGCTCGTCTGCCGACTCATCGGACTCATCGCCGTCGAGCGGCTCTTCCGCCTCTTCGACTTCGTTGATGATTTCGGCATCTTCAACATCGTCTTCGCCGTTGTGCTGCTGTTGACGCGCAGCCTCGATGTCGACCTGCAGCATGGCGGTGATGTGCTCGCCTTCGGACAGCGGCAGCAGGTTGACCAGCGGACGGCCGCGCGATGTGCGCGAAGCCTCGGGAATCTCGTAGGTCTTGAGCCAGTACACCTTGCCCTTGCTGGAGAACAACAGCAGCGTGGTGTGGCTGTTGGCGACCAGCAGGTGCTCGACGTAATCCTCTTCCTTGACGCCAGTGGCCGCCTTGCCACGGCCACCACGCCGCTGCGCCTGGTAGGCCGCCAGCGGCTGCGACTTGGCATAGCCGCCATGGGAAATGGTGACGACGCGCTCTTCTTCGGTGATCAGGTCGGCCAAGGTCAGATCCAGACGCGCCTCGAGAATCTCGGTGCGACGCGCATCGCCGAAGTCGCGCTTGACGCCTTCGAGCTCCTCGCGGATGACCTCCATCAGGCGCACCGGATCGGTGAGGATACGGATCAGCTCACCGATCTGGGTCAGGATCTCTTGATACTCGCTGAGCAGCTTCTCGTGCTCGAGGCCCGTCAGGCGATGCAAACGCAGGTCAAGAATGGCCTGGGCCTGTTCCGGCGACAGGTAATACTTGCCGTCGCGCAGACCATATTGCGGATCCAGGCCTTCAGGACGGCAGGAATCGGCACCGGCACGCTCGACCATCGACTCGACGGCGCTGGACTCCCAGGCCTCGGCAATCAGCGCTTCCTTGGCTTCAGCCGGGGTTGGCGACGCCTTGATCAGAGCGATGACCGGATCGATGTTGGACAGTGCGACGGCCTGGCCTTCGAGGATATGCCCACGTTCGCGCGCTTTGCGCAGTTCATAGACCGTCCGGCGGGTTACGACTTCGCGGCGATGGCGGACGAAGGCTTCGAGCAGTTCTTTCAGGTTGAGCGTACGTGGCTGGCCGTC
This sequence comes from Stutzerimonas stutzeri, assembly GCF_018138085.1. Taxonomy (NCBI): domain Bacteria; kingdom Pseudomonadati; phylum Pseudomonadota; class Gammaproteobacteria; order Pseudomonadales; family Pseudomonadaceae; genus Stutzerimonas; species Stutzerimonas stutzeri. The sequence continues at coordinate 2,067,501 of NZ_CP073105.1, read as the reverse complement.
GATGAGCGCGACCACGTTGATGCCGAATACGCTTTGCAGCTGGGTCTGGGCATAGAGGTTATTGAGGATGACCTCGGGTACCTCGCCACGACGCAGCTCGATGACCACGCGCATGCCGTCCTTGTCCGACTCGTCGCGCAGCTCGGTGATGCCCTCGAGCTTCTTCTCTTTCACCAGCTCGGCGATCTTTTCGATCAGTCGCGCCTTGTTCAACTGGTAAGGCAGCTCGGTGATGACGATCTGTTGACGGCCACCGACCTTGTCGATGTCTTCGATGGTCGAGCGCGCGCGCATATAAATGCGTCCGCGGCCCGTACGGTAGGCTTCGACGATGCCCGCGCGACCATTGATGATGCCCGCCGTGGGAAAGTCGGGGCCGGGGATGAACTGCATGAGCTCATCGATGCTGATGTCTGGGTTTTCGATCAGTGCCAGGCAGCCATCGATCACTTCGCCCAGGTTGTGCGGCGGAATGTTGGTCGCCATGCCCACGGCGATACCGCTGGAACCGTTGACCAGCAGGTTCGGGATCTTGGTCGGCATGACTGCCGGAATCTGCTCGGTGCCATCGTAGTTGGGCACCCAGTCGACGGTTTCCTTGTCCAGGTCGGCCAGCAGCTCGTGCGCCAGCTTGGCCATTCGTACTTCGGTGTATCGCATGGCCGCGGCGTTGTCGCCATCGACCGAACCGAAGTTGCCCTGACCATCGACCAGCATGTAGCGCAACGAGAAAGGCTGCGCCATCCGCACGATGGTGTCGTATACCGCCGAGTCACCATGAGGGTGATATTTACCGATCACGTCACCGACCACACGGGCGGATTTCTTGTACGGCTTGTTCCAGTCGTTACCCAGTTCGCTCATGGCATACAGCACACGGCGATGCACAGGCTTCAATCCGTCGCGCGCATCCGGCAGCGCTCGTCCGACGATTACGCTCATGGCGTAGTCGAGGTAGGACTGCTTGAGTTCGTCTTCGATATTGACCGGGAGGATTTCTTTGGCCAGTTCGCCCATGGAAGCCTGGTTCCTTATAGTCAGCAGGGTCCTGCGATTAAGCGCGGAATGGTATCACAAGGAGGGAGGCCGCTGGAGGCTGCGGGCTTAACGAACAACGCGTTTCGAGCCCGAGCCGCTCGCTGGCTCACAGAAGGACGCAGGGCATGGCTGCGGTTCTTCCCCGCTCAGCCTCCAACAGCTTGCATGCGCCCTTTCTGCGCTCAATGAAGCCGCTTGCGGCTCATCAGGGCAGCCAGTTTGGCGGTATTCGGCCGTTCCACGACGCCCTTCTCGGTCACGATGGCGTCGATGAGGTCCGCGGGGGTCACATCGAATACCGGATTGAACGCATCGACCTGCGCCGCAAACCGCTGACCATTGACCTCCAGCAACTCGCTGCCGGCACGTTCTTCGATGGGGATGTCCTCACCGGTTTCCAGGTCCATGTCGATGGTCGAGCTCGGCGCGACCACCATGAACCGTACGCCATGGTGCATGGCCAGGACGGCGAGCTGGTAGGTGCCGATCTTGTTGGCGACGTCACCATTGGCGGTGATCCGGTCGGCCCCCACGATGACCCAGGTGATGCCACGGGTTTTCATCAGATGCGCCGCTGCCGAGTCGGCGTTGAGCATGACCGGCACGCCCTCGCCTGCCAGCTCCCACGCCGTCAGCCTCGAGCCCTGCAACCAGGGACGGGTCTCATCGGCGTAAACGCACTCGACCAGGCCCTCCAGATGCGCGGCACGAATCACCCCAAGAGCGGTGCCGAAGCCGCCGGTGGCCAATGCGCCGGTATTGCAATGGGTGAGCAGGTTCTGCGGGCTGCCCTGATGCTTGCGAATCAAGTCGACCCCGAACTGCGCCATGGTCAGGTTCGCTTCCCGATCGCTGGCATGAATGGAAGCGGCCTGGGCTTCGGCCGCTGTCAGCGGATCCTCGCCCGGCTTCAAGCGATCGAGGCGCTCACGCATCTGATTCAGTGCCCAGAACAGATTGACGGCGGTCGGACGCGAGTCGGCAAGCACCGCGAAGTCCGCTTCCAGCGCCGCGCGCCAGTCGCCGCCTTCGGCAAGCCGTACCCGGAGCCCCATGACCAGCCCGTACGCCGCGCTGATACCGATCGCCGGAGCGCCGCGCACGACCATTTCACGAATGGCCGTAGCCACCGCCTCCGCGGAATCATAGGTATGCCATATCGTTTCCAGTGGCAGTCTGCGTTGGTCGAGCAAACGCAACAGCCCGTCCTGCCACTCGATAGCCTTCACTTTTTCCGCGGCCAACAAGCGTTCGCGCATGACATTCCTCTCTTCACTGGCGCCCCTGATCATCAGGAGCGGGGCCGGTCGTTCAGCGGGCACGAACCGGGGCATGAAAAAGCCCGGCCGTCTCCGAACCGGGCTGCAACATTCGATAGGGTCATGCGCGGTGCTCGGCACTCACGCGTCCATACCCGGGCGCGAATCCTAATCGACTGATTTTTCCAGCACAAGCAAAGGCCTTCGGCGGCTTTGGCAGCTGGGCCACTCCTTAATCGCGATTGGGCTGCGGCGTGAGGCGCAGATAGGGTTTGATCGCGCGATAGCCTTTCGGGAAGCGGCGCTTGAGTTCCTCCTCGTCCTGCAGCGACGGCACGATCACCACCTCCTCGCCGTCCTGCCAGTTGGCGGGTGTCGCGACCTTATGGTTGTCAGTCAGCTGCAACGAATCGATCACACGCAGAATCTCATTGAAGTTGCGCCCGGTGCTGGCCGGGTAGGTAATGATCAGCCGCACCTTCTTGTTCGGATCGATGACGAACAGCGAACGCACCGTCAGGGTGTCGTTGGCATTGGGGTGAATCAGGTCGTACAGCTCGGAGACCTTGCGATCGGCGTCAGCCAGGATCGGAAAATTGACCCGCGTGCTCTGGGTTTCGTTGATGTCATCGATCCACTTCACATGCGAATCTACCGGGTCGACTGACAGCGCGATGGCCTTGACGTTGCGCTTGGCGAACTCGTCTTTGAGCTTGGCGGTCAAGCCGAGCTCGGTGGTGCAGACCGGCGTGAAATCCGCCGGATGCGAGAACAACACGCCCCAGCTGTCGCCGAGCCATTCATGAAAACGAATGCGGCCTTCGCTGGAGTCCTGTTCGAAATCGGGGGCGATGTCACCGAGACGGATGCTCATGGCTTCTTTCCTCTATGGGTGTTGCTGATCTCGGCCGCAGTATGCGACCAGTCCTGTTACGTGGCTCAGGCCGATTTCCGGGCCTCTTGAGCGACTCGATGCTGCAGGCGATACAGATAGGCGAAGCCTGACGTCCACCGGGTATGGCCCGATTGCGTGTTGATGTGACCAACGCCCTTCAGTATGACGGTTTCGCTTCCCCACTCCTGCCCCAGTTCAATGGCCCGTTCGGCTGTTGCAGCGGCATCGTTGTCGGATCCGATCAACAGGCTAGGAAATGGCAGGGCCTGGCGTGGAATCGGCGCGAAATCGCGTAGCGCATCGGGGCAGCCATCACGCTGCACATCCGCTGGAGCGACCAGCAGTGCGCCACGAACCCGCTGCAATGTGTCCATCGATGCTTGTGCGGCCCAGTGGGCAATGGTGATGCAGCCCAGACTGTGCGCAATGAGGATGGTCGGCTGGGCGCTCATCGCAATAGTGCGATCCAGCTCGGCAATCCAGCGATCGCGGCGAGGGTTCAGCCAATCGGCCTGCTCTACCCTCGCGCTACCGGAAAGGTTGTGCTGCCAATGGCTTTGCCAGTGGGCTGCAGGTGAGCCCTTCCAGCCTGGCACTATCAGATAACGGATCATCGGGGCGGCCTCCGAAAGGATGGAAGCCAGTCTAGTCATTGCGCTGTAACCATAAAAAGAATAAGAAATTCTTTGCTTAGAACAAATCTTCCAGATCAATGAGATGAGTTCTAACAGGCCGTTCCCGAGCAGCAGGTTCCCTCAGGCGACCCGTATGACAGCCGCCCCGATCGGCCGCCGATCAGCCGCACGCACGGTGCGCCAGGCGTTATAGGCCATCAGCAACATGCCCAGAACGAAGGTACCGCCGCCGATCAGCCGCACAACATAGCCGGGATGGCTGGCTTCCAGTGCTTCGACGAAGGAATAGGTCAGCGTGCCGTCTTCGTTGATCGCGCGCCACATCAGACCTTGGGTGATGCCGTTGACCCACATCGAGGCGATGTAGAGCACGGTGCCGATGGTGGCGAGCCAGAAGTGTGCATTGATCAGCCCGACGCTGTGCATCCGCTCGCGCCCCCAGAGCTTGGGAATCATGTGGTAGAGCGTGCCGATGGAAATCATCGCGACCCAGCCGAGAGCGCCGGCATGCACGTGGCCGATGGTCCAGTCTGTGTAGTGGGACAGCGCGTTGACGGTCTTGATGGCCATCATCGGACCTTCGAAGGTCGACATGCCGTAGAACGCCAGGGACACCACCAGGAAGCGCAGGATCGGGTCGGTGCGCAGCTTATGCCAGGCGCCCGAGAGGGTCATCATGCCGTTGATCATGCCACCCCAGCTGGGCGCCAGCAGCACCACGGACATGGCCATGCCGAGACTCTGCGCCCAGTCTGGCAATGCGGTGTAGTGCAGGTGGTGAGGGCCAGCCCAGATGTACAGGCTGATGATGGCCCAGAAATGCACGATGGACAGGCGATAGGAGTACACCGGGCGTTCGGCCTGCTTCGGTACGAAGTAATACATCATGCCGAGAAAGCCCACCGAGAGAATGAAGCCCACCACGCTATGCCCGTACCACCACTGGATCATGGCATCCGTGGCGCCGGAATAGGCCGAGTAGGATTTGAACAAGGTCACCGGGATAGCGATATGGTTGATCACATGGACCATCGCCGTCACGACGATGAAGGCGCCATAGAACCAGTTGGCGACGTAGATGTGCTGGGTCTGCCGACGCGCGATGGTGCCGATGAACAGATAGGCATAGGCCACCCAGACCAGCGTCACCCAGAGCGCGATCGGCCATTCCATTTCGGCGTACTCCTTAGACGAGGTAATACCCAGCGGATAACTGACCAGCATCGCCACGATCGCCGCCTGCCAACCCCAGAACACGAAGTTGGCCAGCCCGTCGGAGATCAGCCGCACCTTGCAGGTGCGTTGCACGACGTAAAACGAGGTTGCGAACAGCGCACCGCCGCCGAACGCGAAGATCACCAGGTTGGTGTGAACCGGGCGCAGTCGCCCGAAGGTGGTCCAGGGTAATCCCAGATTCAGCTCTGGCCAGACCAACTGGGCGGCGATGACCGCGCCCATGCCCATGCCGAGCACACCCCAGAACAGGGTCATCAAGGTGAAGCGACGGACGACGTCGTAGTTGTAGTCGGGTGTATCGAGAACTGCAGCATCAGCCATGACATTTCCTGGAGACAGATGAGTGATGCCCGCCATTCAGCGCTTGCGAGCGCTAAAAGAGCGAACGTCGAACAGTCTCGCGCATGGATTTAAATACTTCTAACGAATACGGATCGTCGTTTAATCCATTAATTTTCATATTAATGAAGATAACGCATTTTGGTTCGGGCCTCGCCTGCTATACCCCTGCTGCTGTTTTTTGTCGCTTGGCAGTCTTTTGCGAAGAGCCAAAAATTCGAACGTCGGCATTGCACTGCGCTTTTCATCGCAGCGACTTGACCGATATTTCCAGAACCCAAATACTGTATCCATATACAGTATTTGGAAAGACCTACCGTCATGGCCTCCGTGGTCGCACTCAGTCAACTGCTCGATGCGCGTCGTTTGTGGCGCGGCCAGTCCAGCCTCGTCTCGACCAGCAACCAGCCGACCGGGCATACCGCCCTGGATGCCGCGCTGCCCGGCGGCGGCTGGCCTGAATCGGCACTGAGCGAGCTGCTGATCGCCACGACCGGTATCGGCGAACTGCGCCTGCTCTGGCCAACCCTGGCGCGATTGACCGCAGCCGGTGAACGCGTGGCATTGGTAGCGCCCCCACATGTGCCCTACCCCCATGCCTGGCTGGCAGCCGGTGTGGCCTTGCATCAGTTATCGATCATCCATGCAGAAGGGCGCGAGGCCTTGTGGGCTGCCGAGCAATGTCTGCGTTCGGGAAGCTGCGGCGCGGTGGTGTGTTGGCCGCAACAGGCCGATGACCGTGCCCTGCGGCGCCTGCAAGTCGCTGCAGAGACGGGTCAGACGCTGGCCTTCGCCTATCGCCCCCTACGTGAAGCAGTCAATTCCTCACCAGCGGCTCTGCGCCTGGCAGTTGAAGCTCAACCGGCACAATTGCGCGTGCTCAAGTGTCGTGGCGGCTTGGCTCCGGCGCGGCCGATCCCTGCCGCGGCGTGGCATTGAGATGGTCATGCTCTGGGTCTGCGTTCTACTCCCACAACTGGCCCTGGACGGTGTATTGCGCAACCGCACCGACGCCGACGCACCGCTGGCCCTGTTGAGCGGGACGCCGCAGCGCCGGATCCTGCAGGTGGTCAATCCGGCGGCGCGGGCGCTCGGACTGAAACCCGGGCAATCGCTGATTGCCGCCCAGGCAATGTCCCGTGCCTTCACGACGGCTGAATATGATCTGGCCTTGATCGAGCGCTGGCAGCAATTCCTCGCCGCCTGGGCTTACGGTTTCAGTTCGCAGGTCAGCCTGCATTACCCGCGCTGCCTGCTGCTGGAAGTGCACTCCAGCCTTGCCCTGTTCGGCCCCTGGCCGCGTCTGGAAGCGCGTTTGCGTGAAGAGCTGCGCACACTGGGCTTTGGTCATCGCATTACCTTGGCGCCCAACCCGGCCGCCGCGCGGGTGCTGGCCAACGTGCATGACGGCTTGGCCGTAACGGATACCGATTCGCTGTATCACGTACTTGAATCACTACCGGTAGAGCGCCTCGGCCTGCCACGAGACGTGGCGTCCGCTTTTGCCCGAATGGGCCTGCGAACGCTGAAGCAGATCCTCGCCCTGCCCCGTGATGGCCTGGCCCGGCGCTTTTGCGCAGAAACCCTCAGGCATCTCGATACCCTGATTGGGCATCGTCCCTTGGCGCTTGAGTTCCACCGCCCCCCAGACCTCTTCGATGCTCGAATCGAACTGAACTTCGAGGTCGAGTCGCATCAGGCATTACTGTTCCCGCTGCGCCGTCTGACCGCCGATCTTGCCGCCTATCTGGCTGGTCGCGACAGTGGCGTACAACGCTTCACCCTGCATCTGGAGCACCGCCAACTGGCCGACAGCCAGGTGCCGGTCGGTCTGCTCAGCGCCGAGCGTGACCCAGCCATGCTTTTCGAACTGACCCGCGGCCGCCTGGAACATCTGCAACTGCCAGCGCCCGTGCTGGCGGTGCGTCTGATCGCGCGCGAACTGCCAACCTTCGTCCCCGAGCACCGTGAACTGTTCGACGAACGCCCACAGCAGTCGTTGCCCTGGGAGCAGCTGCGCGAGCGGTTGCGCGCCCGGCTGGGTGACGACGCCGTGCAGGGGCTCGCCGCACATGCCGACCATCGCCCCGAGTGCGCCTGGCAATCGCAGCCTGCCATTCGCAATGCCTTGCCATCGGACATCACACCCCGCCCCGGCTGGCTACTGGCTGAACCGAAGCCCCTGCACGAAGCCTCTCTGCGCGTCCTTGCCGGCCCCGAGCGCATCGAGTCCGGCTGGTGGGATGGCGGCGATGTGCGGCGCGACTATTACCTGGTGGAGACCCGCACCGGCCAGCGTGGCTGGGCTTTCCGCTCGACCGATGGAGGGCCGTTGCTGTTGCACGGCTGGTTCGCATGATGGCCGGTTACGCCGAACTGCATTGCCTGTCCAACTTCAGCTTCCAGCGCGGCGCCTCCAGTGCCCGCGAACTTTTCGAGCGCGCCGCACGCCTTGGCTATCGGGCACTGGCCATCACCGATGAATGCACCCTGGCCGGTATCGTACGGGCCTGGCAGGCCTCGAAGGATGTCGGCCTGCCATTGATCATCGGCAGCGAGGTGCAGATCGAAGGCGGGCCGAAGCTGGTCCTGCTGGTGGAGAATCTGACCGGCTATCAGACCTTGTGCCGTTTGATCACCCGCGCTCGCCGTCGCGCCGAGAAAGGTCGCTATCAGTTGCTGGCTGAAGACCTGAACGAACCACTGGAGGGATTATTGGCCCTCTGGATTGCCCGCCAACCCGACGCTGATCTCGAAGGCCACTGGCTGCGTGAACGCTTTGCGCAACGCCTCTGGCTGGGCATCGAACTGCACCGTGGGCCCGATGACGCCCAGCGCCTGCGCCAATGGCAGGCACTGGCCAGCCGTCTGAACCTGCCTGCAGTATCCTGCGGCGATGTGCATATGCACGCCCGTGGTCGCCGTGCCTTGCAGGACTGCATGACTGCAATCCACCACCACCTGCCGGTGGCGCAAGCCGGTCACTATCTGTTCCCTAACGGCGAACGCCATCTGCGCCGACCCGAGGAGCTGAGCCAGCTGTACCCTCCCGAATTGCTCGCCGAAACCTTGCGCATCGCCGAACGCTGCCAGTTCGACCTCGGCCAGTTGCGCTACCGATACCCGCACGAGCTGGTGCCTGCGGGCCATAACGCCACCTCCTGGCTGCGCAAGCTGGTTGAAGAAGGTGCGCGCTGGCGCTGGCCGGACGGCATTGCGGCGAAGGCGCGCGCTCAGATCGAGCATGAGCTGCAGCTGATCGCCGAGCTCGAATACGAGAGTTACTTTCTCACCGTGCACGATCTTGTCCGCTTCGCTCGTGACCAGCATATTCTTTGCCAGGGGCGCGGCTCGGCGGCCAACTCCACCGTGTGCTTCGCGCTCGGCATCACTGAACTCGATCCGTCACGCAGCAAATTATTGTTCGAGCGCTTCCTCTCTCGCGAGCGCAAGGAGCCACCGGACATTGACGTCGATTTCGAGCACGAGCGCCGCGAAGAAGTCATTCAGTACGTATTCCGCCGCTATGGCCGCGAACGGGCCGCGCTCACGGCCGTTGTCAGTACCTACCATGCCACCGGCGCCTTGCGCGACGTCGCCAAGGCGCTCAGCCTGCCGCCGGACCAGATCAACGCCTTGGCCGATTGCTGCGGACGTTGGAGCGACCGGATTCCTGATGACGAGCGATTGCGCGAGGCTGGCTTCGATCCGAGCAGTCCGGTGCTGCACCGGGTGTTGGTGCTGACGGGCGAGTTGATCGGTTTTCCCCGCCACCTTTCACAGCATCCGGGCGGCTTCGTCATTTCCGAGCACTCGCTGCAAACCCTGGTGCCGGTGGAAAACGCCAGCATGGCCGAGCGCACCGTGATCCAGTGGGACAAGGACGATCTCGACCTGGTCGGTCTGCTCAAGGTCGATGTGCTTGCACTTGGCATGCTCAGCGCACTGCGCCGCTGTTTCAACCTGATCGAACACTACCGCGGTACCCACTGGACCATCGCCACCCTGCCGCAGGAAGACCGGGCGACCTACGCCATGATCAGCCGCGCAGATACCGTTGGCGTGTTCCAGATCGAGTCGCGGGCACAGATGGCCATGCTGCCGAGGTTGCGCCCAAAGACCTTTTACGATCTGGTGATTCAGGTCGCCATCGTGCGTCCAGGACCGATCCAGGGTGACATGGTCCATCCTTATCTGCGCCGGCGTAATGATGAAGAAGAGGTTAAATACCCATCCGATGAGTTGAAACCGGTCTTCGAGCGCACGCTCGGTGTGCCTCTGTTCCAAGAGCAGGTAATGGAACTGGCGATCGTCGCCGCGGCTTACACGCCCGGCGAAGCCGACGAACTGCGTCGCTCCATGGCCGCTTGGAAGCGTCACGGCGGCCTGGAACACCATCGCCAGCGCCTGACCGAACGCATGCTCGCCAAGGGCTACGAGGCGGAATTCATCGCACGCATCTTCGAACAGATCAAAGGGTTCGGCAGCTACGGCTTCCCGGAATCGCACGCAGCAAGCTTCGCACTGCTCACCTATGCCAGCTGCTGGTTGAAATGCCATGAGCCGGCCGCCTATGCCTGCGCCTTGATCAACAGCTGGCCGATGGGTTTCTACAATCCCGATCAGATACTGCAGGACGCTCGCCGCCACGGCCTGGAAATTCGTCCCGTGGATGTGCAGCACAGTGACTGGGATTGCAGCCTCGAACCGAGCGCCGGCGAGCAACCGGCGATCCGCCTGGGCCTACGCCTGGTGCGCGGCTTTCGCGAAGAAGATGCACGGCGCATCGAAGCTGCGCGCCAGCTGCAACCCTTCGTGGCGATCGATGACCTGTGCCTTCGCGCCAGGCTGGATGCCCGCGCCCGCGAACGGCTGGCCGACGCTGGAGCCCTGCAGCGCCTTGCCGGCCACCGTTACCAGGCACGCTGGGCCGTAGCCGGCGTCGAGCCGCAGTTGCCGCTGTTCGCCAACCACAGCGCATCGCCGGAAGCGCCTGTACCCCTGCCACAGCCCAGCGTCGGAGAAGACCTGCTGACCGACTACGCCACCCTGGGTACCACGCTGGGCCCTCACCCGCTGAGCTTGCTACGTGTTCAACTCAGGAGCCGGCGCTGCCGCAGCTCGCGTGAGCTGGCCGATATGGAGCATGGCCGGATGGTTAGCGTTGCCGGCCTGGTCATTGGTCGTCAGCGCCCACAGACAGCCAGCGGCGTGATCTTCGTTACCCTGGAAGACGAATTCGGCATGGTCAACGTCGTGGTCTGGCGCGATCTGGCCGAGCGACAGCGGCGAGTGCTGCTCCAGTCGCAACTGCTGCGTATCGACGGCCATCTGGAATCGGCAAGCGGGGTGCGCCATGTCATCGCCGGACGCTTGAGTGATCTTTCGCAGTTACTGACCGGGCTTGATGTACGCAGCCGGGATTTCCAATGAACCAAGGATGAAGATCTGCCGTGTTTGGCTGAGCAGCAGCCGAGGCGCCGCCACTGCCCGTCGATGCATCACCCGCCCAGGCCGACGCCGGCTGGACGCCCGGCTGACACTTGCTGAAAGCCACGCCCACTCAGGTAAAGCACTGGTCGGCTTCGGTTAACGAACCGAACGCCGCGTTCCGTCGCTTCAATCAGGAACCTTCCATGACCATGCCTACCGCCCAGCCGGTGCCTGGAACGGCACAGCAGCAACGCCAGCGACAGCAAAAGCGACCACGGCGGAAAGAAGCACCAGGAACGTTTCCTGCGACCGGCACCGAAGGAATTCGCCTCGATCCGCATCCACGACCTGAAACACGCCTTTGGATAAGACGTCGGGCAGCGGGTGTCAGGTGACACCGAAGAAGACCGGCGGGCCCTGCTGGGCCACATGAACGGCAGCATCACCATCCACTACTCGGCAGCGGAGCTGGGAAAATTAATTGATGAGGCCAACAAGATATCGGCGACGGACTCGCGGGGCCGACGCTGACGATAGTGGTGAGGAAGGCAGGATGAGTCCCGCAGAAGTCCCTGAAACGAAAAAGGCCAGCTCATCTCTGAACTGGCCTAAATCGTGGAGTTATTTGGTCGGGACGGAGTGATTCGAACACTCGACCCCTTGCACCCCATGCAAGTGCGCTACCAGGCTGCGCTACGCCCCGACGGTGCTTTCAGCTCTGCTGAAAGCGGATCGAACTATACACTAAGCACCTGAATAGTTGAAAGTTTTTTATTCGAGGCCGCTTAGTTCTTGAGTACCTGAAGCACATCTTCGAGCTCGGTAATCATCTGCCTGATCAACTGCTTGTACTGGGTGGTGTCGTCACGGGCCTCATCACCTGACATGCGCTGTCGAGCACCGCCAATGGTGAAGCCTTGTTCATAGAGCAGCGACCGGATCTGCCTGATCATCAGCACATCCTGCCGCTGATAATAGCGACGATTGCCACGGCGCTTTACGGGGTTCAGCTGTGGAAATTCCTGCTCCCAGTAGCGCAGTACGTGCGGTTTGACCGCACATAGCTCACTCACCTCACCGATGGTGAAATAGCGCTTACCCGGTATCGTCGGCAATTCGTCGTTATGACTTGGTTCCAGCATAGGCTTCGACTCTGGCTTTAAGTTTTTGCCCTGGCCGGAACGTCACCACACGGCGTGCCGTGATCGGAATTTCCTCACCGGTTTTCGGATTCCGTCCGGGGCGCTGGCGCTTGTCTCGCAGGTCGAAATTACCGAAACCGGATAATTTCACCTGTTCGTTATGCTCCAGCGCCTGACGAATTTCCTCGAAAAACAGCTCGACCAGCTCCTTGGCCTCGCGCTTATTCAAGCCTAGCTCTTCATATAGACGTTCCGCCATTTCAGCTTTCGTCAGAGCCCCCATACGCTATTTCCTTAACGTGGCATTAAACCTTTCTTCCAGGGAGGAGAGGATTTGCTGCATCGCACCACTCACCTCGTCGTCGTTTAGAGTGCGCGAAGGGTGTTGCCAGGTCAAGCCGACTGCCACACTTTTGCTAAGCGGATCAATACCTTTACCCTGATAAACATCAAATAGCTTGAGGTCCGTCAGGTTGTCGCCAGCGGCCTCACGAATGCACAGCAACACATCGTCTGCCGGAACCTCACGCGCCACCAGAATAGCCAGGTCGCGGCGCACTTCAGGGAAACGAGACAGCTCACTGAAACGCGGCAGCCGACCCTCGCTGATTTCGGAGACCAGTAACTCGAATAGATAGACCGGCTGATCGATACCCAGCGTTGCCGCAAGCTCTGGGTGAAGACTTCCGATGTAGCCGACTAGCCGCCCTTCCCGCTCGATTCGAGCGGTCTGCCCGGGATGTAGTGCCGGATGTTCGGCGGCAGCGAAGCCATAGGCAGCGGCATTGCCGGCATGCCCCAGCAAGGCTTCGACGTCGGCTTTCACGTCATAAAAGTCCGCTGCGGCTCTATCGTTGCCCCAGCCTTCTGGCAGACGGCTGCCAGTGATAACGCCTGCCAGCATCGGCTCCTGCTTCAGGTCGCCAAGCTGACCGACGAAACGCAGGCCGCTTTCGAACAGGCGCACCCGCGTTTGTTGACGATTCAGGTTGTACTGCAGCGCCTTGATCAGCCCGGGCCAGAGCGTTACGCGCATTGCCGCCATGTCCGAGGAAATCGGATTGGCCAGCTGTAACGGCTCGACGCCAGGACTGAACAGCTCGAACAATTTGGGATCGATGAAGCTGTACGTGATCGCTTCCTGATAACCACGAGCGACCAGCAACCGACGCAGTGCCGGTAACTCTGCACGGGCCTCGGGATTGGCTTCGGGTGCCAACCGCGCCTGCGGATAACGCACTGGAAGGCGGTCATAGCCGTACAGGCGACCCAGCTCTTCGATCAGATCGATTTCGAGCGCGATGTCGAATCGATGGCTAGGTACGTTGACTTCCCACGATTCCTCGTTCAGCTCAACCACACCCAGACCCAAGGCGGACAACAGCGCGACGACCTGATCGCGCGCCATGTCCAACCCCAGCATCTGCTCGATGCGATCCTTGCGCAGCAGAATCGGCGCAACGCTGGGAAGATCGGCTTCGCTGACAGCTTCGATTACCGGACCGGCGCTGCCTCCGACAATTTCCAACAGCAACGCAGTCGCCCGCTCCATGGCTCGACGGGGCAACTGAGAATCCACTCCGCGCTCGTAGCGATGCGACGCATCGGTGTGCAAACCATAAGAACGCGCCTTGCCGGCGAGCGCGATGGTGTCGAAGAAGGCGCTTTCAAGGAACAGATCTTGAGTCGAGGCGCTGACGCCACTGTGCTCACCACCCATCACGCCCGCAATCGCGAGGGCGCGCTGATGGTCGGCGATGACCAGCGTATCGCCACGCAGGGTCACTTCCTGGCCGTCGAGCAAGACGAGCTTTTCCTGCTCTTCGGCCATCCGGACCCGGATGCCGCCATTGATTTCGGCAAGATCGAACGCATGCAGCGGCTGGCCGAGTTCGAGCATCACGTAGTTGGTAACGTCCACCACCGCATCAATGCTGCGGATATCGGAACGACGCAACCGCTCGACCATCCACAGCGGAGTGGATCGCGACAGATCGACGTTGCGAATCACACGTCCGAGGTAACGCGGGCAGGCTTTCGGCGCGAGCACCTCTACGGGGCGCACCTCATCGTGACTCGGAGCCACGGCAGCGATTTCGACGGCAGTTACCGCTGCGTCATACATCGCACCGACTTCGCGAGCAAGACCTGCGATGGACAGGCAGTCGCCACGGTTCGGCGTCAGTCCTATCTCAATGCTCGCATCGTCCAGACCGAGGTAGGCCCGCAGATCGCTACCAACCGGGGCGTCACCGGTCAGCTCCATCAGCCCGCTATCGTCGGGGCCGATTTGCAACTCGGTTTCCGAGCAGAGCATGCCGTTGGACTCGACGCCGCGAAGCTTTGCTTTCTTGATTTTGAAGTCGCCTGGCAGTTGGGCGCCAATCATCGCGAACGGAATTTTCAGACCGGGCCGCACATTGGGCGCACCGCAAACGACCTGAAACGTCTCGCTGCCATTGCTGACCTGGCACACCCGCAACTTGTCAGCATCGGGGTGCTGTTCAGTGCTCACCACCTCACCGACGACCACGCCGCTGAACGCGCCGGCAACCGGGACCACCGCGTCGACTTCGAGGCCCACCATTGATAGCCGCGCCACCAGATCTTCGCGGGAAACCTGCGGATTGACCCACGTACGCAACCACTGCTCGCTGAATTTCATCCTGCTCTCCTAAATATTCTTTGACTGGACTCTGGAACTAGCGAAATTGCGCCAGGAACCTCAGGTCGTTATCGAAGAACAGGCGTAAGTCGTTGACGCCATAACGCAACATGGCAAGCCGCTCGGCGCCCATACCGAAAGCAAAGCCCTGGTACTTTTCCGGATCGATACCGGACATGCGCAGCACATTCGGATGCACCATGCCGCAGCCCATCACCTCGAGCCAGCCGGTCTGCTTGCAGACGCGACAACCCTTCCCGCTGCACATGACACACTGCATGTCCACTTCAGCAGACGGCTCGGTGAACGGGAAGAACGAGGGCCGGAAACGGACACCCAGCGGCTTTTCGAAGAACACCCGCAAGAACTGCTCGATCGTGCCCTTCAGATCCGCAAAGCTGATGCCCTCGTCGACCAGCAAACCCTCGACCTGATGGAACATCGGCGAATGGGTGATATCCGAGTCACACCGGTAGACACGCCCAGGACAGACGATACGGATAGGTGGCTGCTGCGACTCCATGGTGCGCACCTGCACTGGCGAGGTATGGGTCCGCAAAAGCATGTTGGCGTTGAAATAGAAGGTATCGTGCATCGCCCGTGCCGGGTGATGACCAGGAATATTGAGCGCCTCGAAGTTGTGGTAGTCATCTTCGACCTCAGGCCCCTCGGCAACGCTGTAACCGATATGGCTGAAGAACTGCTCGATCCGCTCTAGCGTACGTGTTACCGGATGCAGCCCACCAGAGACTTCACCCCGCCCAGGCAATGTCACGTCGATCCGCTCGGCCGCGAGCTTGGCACTCAGCGCAGCTTGTTCGAGGTCTGCCTTTCTGGCGTTCAGTTCATCCTGAACACGGCTCTTCGCTGCGTTGATGAGCGCACCGGCTTTGGGGCGTTCCTCTGCCGACAGTTTGCCCAGGGTTTGCATGACCTGGGTCAGCTCGCCTTTCTTGCCTAGATACTGGACCCGGATCTGCTCCAGGGCATTGATGTCTTGGCTATGTTGCACCGCCTCGAGCGCTTGCGAGACCAGTGCATCCAGGTTTTCCATGTACAACCTCCAGAGGTTCTTGCAGAACCGCACCAGGCGATCAGCATTCAGGCTTTGCGCGAGGTGCACTTTTGCAAATGCCCCTTCAGATACGAAATAGGGGAAGAGCGCAGGCTCTTCCCCTATCGGTGACGCTACGAATCCGAAGATTCGATTGTCGATGGGCTTAGGCCAGAGAAGCTTTGGCTTTTTCGACAATCGCAGCGAATGCTGCTTTTTCGTTCACTGCCAACTCGGCCAGAACCTTGCGATCGATTTCGATGGCCGCTTTTTTCAGGCCAGCGATGAAACGGCTGTAGGACAGACCGTTTACACGAGCACCAGCGTTGATACGAGCGATCCACAGAGCGCGGAACTGACGCTTGCGCTGACGGCGGTCACGGTAGGCATATTGGCCAGCCTTGATTACCGCCTGCTTGGCAACACGGAACACACGCGAACGAGCGCCGTAGTAGCCTTTGGCGAGTTTCAGGATTTTCTTGTGACGGCGACGAGCGACGACGCCACGCTTAACACGAGCCATGAGTTATTCCTCTGAGTCTTGACCAAATTAACGAACGCGCAGCATGCGCTCTACTTTTGCGTTGTCAGACGGGTGCATCAGAGATGTACCACGCAGCTGACGCTTACGCTTGGTAGACATTTTGGTCAGGATGTGGCTCTTGAAAGCGTGCTTGTGCTTGTAGCCATTCGCCGTCTTCTTGAAGCGCTTCGCAGCGCCACTTTTAGTCTTCATCTTTGGCATGTTCGGTACTCCACAGTGTGGGTGATTTCAAATAACCGCAAGGCCTGCCAGTGCCCTGGTGGTTACTTTTTCTTCTTGGGAGCGATGACCATGATCAGCTGGCGTCCTTCCATCTTTGGATGCTGTTCGACCGAACCGTATTCAGCCAGGTCACCTTCGACCCGCTTCAACAGTTCCATCCCCAGCTCCTGATGGGCCATCTCACGACCGCGGAATCTCAACGAAACCTTGGCCCTGTCCCCGTCACTCAGGAAACGTACCAGGTTGCGTAGCTTGACCTGGTAGTCGCCCTCTTCCGTCCCTGGACGAAACTTTACTTCTTTAACCTGGATCTGCTTCTGGTTCTTCTTCGCCGCAGCGACCTGCTTCTTCTTCTCGAACAGGTGCTTGCCGTAATCCATGATCCGGCAAACGGGAGGAACCGCATCGGCGGAAATTTCCACCAGATCCAACTTGGCTTCTTCAGCTATACGAAGCGCTTCATCAATCGAGACGATGCCAACCTGCTCGCCATCAGCACCAATCAAACGGACCTCACGAGCCGAGATATTCTCGTTGATCGGGGCCTTGGGTGCAGCTCGTTTATCCTGTCTCATTTCACGCTTAATAGTCATTACTCCAATTCTTGGCGACCACGCCGGGAAACCGCTTGTGTCAGCAGCTGCGCGAAGTCATCCAGGGGCATGGAGCCCAGATCGACGCCTTCACGGGTGCGCACAGCAACGGCTCGTGTCTCTACTTCCCTATCTCCGATAACCAGAAGATAGGGAATCTTGAGCAAGGTATGCTCGCGGATTTTAAAGCCGATCTTTTCGTTTCTCAAGTCGGACTTGGCACGGAAGCCGCTTTGGTTAAGCGTTTTCTCCACTTCCAGTGCGAAATCAGCCTGCTTGTCGGTGATATTCATCACCACAGCTTGAGTGGGCGCCAACCAGGCCGGGAACGCGCCTTCGTAGTGCTCGATCAGAATGCCGATGAAGCGTTCGAACGACCCCAGGATCGCCCGGTGGAGCATGACCGGCGTCTTGCGGCTGTTATCTTCCGCCACGTAGCTCGCATCCAGGCGCTGCGGCATATTCGGATCGTATTGCAGCGTTCCGCATTGCCAGGAACGCCCGAGGCAGTCGAGTAGTGTGAATTCGATCTTGGGACCGTAAAACGCACCCTCGCCCGGCAGATATTCCCAAGGCAGGCCCGCTTCGTTCAGCGCCCCCGCAAGCGCGGCCTCGGCACGATCCCAGAACGCGTCGTCGCCGACACGCTTTTCCGGGCGAGTGGACAGCTTCAGCTTGATATCGCTGAAGCCGAAGTCAGCATAGACCTGCATCGTCAGCTTGATGAAATCGGCGGCCTCGGCACTGACCTGCTCTTCAGTACAGAAAATATGTGCATCATCCTGGGTGAAACCACGTACCCGCATGATTCCGTGCAACGCACCGGACGGCTCGTTGCGATGGCAGGAACCAAATTCGGCCAGGCGCATCGGCAATTCGCGATAGCTTTTCAGCCCCTGATTGAAAACCTGGACATGGCAGGGGCAGTTCATCGGCTTGATTGCGTAGTCGCGACTTTCCGACTCGGTCGTGAACATATTTTCGGCGTAGTTGCCCCAGTGCCCGGACTTCTCCCACAGGCTGCGATCGACAACTTGCGGTGTCTTGATTTCCAGATAGCCGTTGGCTCGCTGCACACCCCGCATGTATTGCTCGAGGACCTGGTAGATGGTCCAGCCGTTGGGATGCCAGAACACCATCCCAGGCGCCTCTTCCTGGGTATGGAACAGATCCAGGCGCTTGCCGATTTTGCGATGGTCGCGCTTTTCC
This sequence comes from Stutzerimonas stutzeri, assembly GCF_018138085.1. NCBI lineage: Bacteria > Pseudomonadati > Pseudomonadota > Gammaproteobacteria > Pseudomonadales > Pseudomonadaceae > Stutzerimonas > Stutzerimonas stutzeri. The sequence continues at coordinate 2,049,237 of NZ_CP073105.1, read as the reverse complement.
GCCTCTTCGATCCGCTGGATGTACGCGGCCAGCTGCTTCTTGTCCGCCCAGGCGGTACCGTAGACGCGCTGCAGCTGCTCGTTCTTCGCATCGCCGCGCCAGTAGGCGCCGGACAGCTTGGTCAGCTTGAACGACTTGAGGAAGCGGGTGTTGGGCACATGCGGGCCGCGGCACATGTCGACGTATTCTTCGTGGTAGTACAGCCCCATGGCCTTTTCGTCAGGCATGTCTTCGACCAGACGCAGCTTGTAGTCCTCGCCACGCGCCCGGAACACATCGATGACCTCGGCACGCGGGGTGACCTTCTTGATCACATCGTACTCGGTATCGATCAATTCCCTCATGCGCTGCTCGATTGCCGCCATGTCTTCCGGCGTGAAAGGCCGCTCGAAGGCGATGTCGTAATAGAACCCTTCCGCAATCACCGGCCCGATGACCATCTTGGCGGACGGATAGAGTTGCTTGACCGCATGCCCTACGAGGTGAGCACAGGAGTGACGAATGATCTCCAGCCCCTCTTCGTCTTTCGGCGTAATGATCTGCAGGGTCGAGTCGCTGTCGATCAGATCGCAGGCGTCGACCAGACGACCGTTGACCTTGCCCGCGAGCGTAGCCTTTGCAAGCCCCGCACCAATGGATTGCGCGACCTCGGCGACCGAAACCGGGTGATCGAACGAACGCTGACTGCCGTCGGGAAGAGTAATGGTGGGCATGGCGCCTCCTCTCCTAGTGGTGACCCCTACCAAAGGCCACGTGGGTTGGGATGAGCCAGGAAAGCGGCCCGCCGAATAATCCCGCCGCACAGTGGCGGGAGCCCGAAGGCAGATTCAGGCAAACCGAAGTCTCTGGAAAATTAAAGTGCGGATGCTTTCAGAAAGCATCCGCACTGACAAGCGACGCATAAAAAAAGGGCCGCTAGCGCGACCCTTTTCTCGGAATTGGTAGGCACAATTGGATTCGAACCAACGACCCCCACCATGTCAAGGTGGTGCTCTAACCAACTGAGCTATGTGCCTCCGATGGACGCGCATTCTAGAGATTCGCCTGATAGAGTCAAGCGCTTTTTTCGCTAAGCCACTGATATTCGTAATTTTTGAGCGAAAGCACCATTATTGCGGTGCTATGGCACCTCCAATCCAGTCGAGACAGCATCAGCGTCAAATATCGAGAACAGCGAAAACTAGAATATCGCACGCCACTTATCCTCTTCTTATTACGTTGCATCGGCGAATCCCATCAGAGCGCGTGCGCTTCGCAGTTGCGTCGAGACGGACGTCTGCGTGATCGTGACAGGCTACATCGAGCCATCGACCGCCCTGTCCGTTCTCGAACAAGGTTTTCGTGTCGTCGCACTGAAGCGGCCAAGGTCGGGCTCGGCGCCTCTGGGCACTACGGAGGACAATCGTCAACTGCTACAGCAGTGACATTGATACCGTCGAGCGCAGTACGGGGAACACGACGCCACCTTGATCGGCGCAATGGCTTTCGAAGGCGTACACATCATCCGCTAGCGTGTTGCGCGTTACGGCATCGACTGCGATCTGAAAAACGGCGGCGTATTCGCTGCATTCATGCAAAGCAGCTGCGCCGCCCTTCTGAGCCTTAAAGCGCCGGACACGATGGGGGCGCTTCGCACGCGTCAGCCTTCACACTTGCCGAAGGCAGGTGCGCCTGGAATCGTTTGTCCTCTGGGGCGAGTTGCCGCGCACACGATTGCGCCGCCAAAGACTGGGCCTGGCAACCGCGCTCCGCGAGCACTTGTGACAAATTGAACCAGCTCGCCGCAAACGCGCCGTCACGCTGCACGCTGGTTCGCAAGGCTCGCTCTGCCGCACGCTTGTTCCCTTGCGCATAGTGCGCATTCGCTAGTGCGAACCAGGATAAACCGCTGGACCAGTGCTGCGCCGCGGTTTCGTATGCACGCAAGGCCGATGTCTGGCGACCGGTTTGTTCGAGATCGCTCGCCGCTCGTAGCCAAACCGTCTCTTTCACGGTGCGCGGCAGTTGATCGGGCGCGACGGTTACCACAGCCCAACGGTTTCCTTTAGTCCAGCTTCGCTCGAATTGACGAAAGCTTCCGGTCCAGCGACGAGTCGTACCGGATCGCAGTATCAGCGTCTGATCAGCCAGGTCGTACCCCACCACCACCGCGAAGTGCCACTGGGGCCAGCGGTCAAATGCCAGATTTTGCAACACCAAGACCGGGTTCCCTGCCGCCACCTCGGAGAGTATCGCTTCCAACCGCCCCTCCAGCGGATACACCAACAGGTCATGCGCACGCGCCGCCGCGACCATTTCGACCTGAAGACTGCCCTTGCGCTGCGGAATATAGACCCGATTGACCAGCCGTTCAGGGTCGGTATCGATGCCGCGATAGGTCAGCATCGTAGCCAACGCCGCCGGCCCGCATTGATAGTCTTCCTGCGAGTAAAACGGCACACGACTCAGTTCCACCCGCTCGGGGAGGCCCGCGGTACCGACCGGAACGATCGGAGTTCGCGCGCACGCCCCGAGAAGGACTATCGCGACCAGTAATGTCAGTCGCCGAATCAACGGTTGATGCAGTGAACGAAGTTGAAGATGTTAGTCGCGCACAGCAGGTCGGTAATGATGAAGATCACCAGAAACAGCACGATAATTCCCACCGCACCAGCGCCTGCAGGCGCCTGATCCAACTGCTGGTTGAACTGCGCGAGTTCCGCCGGGGTCAGGCTATTGATCCGCTGCTCGACCTGGTCACGCTCGACACCCATGGCAACCAGCTTCTTTTGCACATCCTGATCTTCAAGCATCGTCAGCAGCTGCTGTCGATCCACTTGCTGCTGATGTTCGGCAATGATTTCGGGCGTACCGATCATCGCCGCCTGGGCCATCGGAATCTGCGCGAACAGCATGAAATGCATCGCTGCCACCAGGGTGGCCACACGCTTCATCACGGAAGAGTTGAACATGGCGGAACTCCTTATCTTTTTGTTCGGTAGCCAGCGCAGTTAGCGACGGGCCGTCAGAAGTAAGACGACGCCGCTGTTCCGCCAGTTCCCTACGCGCTAAGGTTTCGCCCTCGAGCGGTTTTAACCTCAACAGTCTGCATATAGCTGACGACGACTTCCCCTTCAAGGAGACCAATATGCGAGCCATTCCCCTGATTGCAGCGATGTGGTGCAGTTCCATTCTGCTCGGCTGCCAATCATCGGCGCCCGAACAAGCACAAGCCCCCGGGGACGCGGCAGCCGACCGATGCACGGCGTCCGCTGTAGAAAAGCTCGTCGGCGAGAAGGCGACCCCGGCACTGCTCGATCAGGCACGCCGGGAGAGCGGAGCCTCCACCGCACGCATCCTCAGGCCGGGGGACGTGGTGACTCTGGAGTACAACGCCGGCCGGCTAAACCTGACGACCGACGACACGCTGGAGATCCAGCAGGTCCACTGCGGGTAATCTTCCACATCGCGCCCGGCGCCGGCCGGGCGTCCAAGCGAACATTCCGCGGGTCGGCAGAAGCGTCCGCTCGTGAACCCGCCGTTAGCGGTTCAGTGCGCCAGCGCCCGGCGAGATCGCAGGTTCGTTGCAGAGACGGACCTAGGCGGCGCCAGTAGAAAGGACAGGTCGTAACGCTTGATGATGACTTGCGCAAGCAATGGCGCCGCAACGCCGATCAGCGTCCCAAGCACCAGATGCACAGGGATCGAATCGATGCCCATGAAGCTGCTGAGAATCACCCGAACCCCACTGCCGGCAAGGATGTGCATGAGATAGATAGTCATCGAGGAGGCGCCGATGAACAACAACCACTCGATGCGAATCCGCCCCAACCACATAGAGAGCGATATCACGAAAAAGATCGAGATACTCGCCAGCGCAAGAACCGGCAAGCCACCGACCTCCCAGTTCAAACCGAAGGTGATGTGGAACAGGTACTGCCCGACCACGAATAGCACCCCGAACAACCAGGTGAGCGGAACGTAACGGGCGAGAAAATAGGCCCTGATCTCGTTGAACCACACACCCAGCGCGAAAAACACCGCATTGCCGAAAATGAATCTGCCGATATTGTTCGTCGCCAGATCCTGCTTGAACACGTAAAGCGCGCCGAACGCCAGCAGTATGGGAAGAAAGAAGCGGCGGTCCGCCTTGGCATACACGAACGAGCAGACCACGAATACCAAGAACAACGCGTAGAGGAACCAGAACTGCGCCCGCGGCGACCAGAGCAGCGAGAACACCTGCCCTAAGGTGACGTCACCGTTGGTGTAGTTGGATAGCACCACCTCGATCGATCCCTGCAACAACGACCACAGGATGAAGGGATAGACGACGGTGTCCACTTTGTTGACGATCAGTCCGGTCGTCCCACGCTTCATCAGAGAATCGTAGAAGAACAGGCCCGACAAGAAGAAAAACAGCGGCATGTGAAAGCTATAGATGATGCTATCGACAAGAAGGTAGCTGCTCTCCTCGATCGGCAAGCCGGCATTGAACACTCCGCGCGCGACATGTCCATAGACAACCAGGATGATTCCAATGGCTTTGGCGTAATCGACCCAGGCGTTTCTCTCCTGCATCACGTTTCTCCTTGTTATGACCAGACGCATCGCGGCCGGACCCGGCACAGATGGGAAAGGTAGACAATGAAAAACGAGATCAGTTTATTGCCGCCCCGAGCCATCCATCTGACCCGACGTAATGCAGCAACGGATGGGCGAGCCGGCCAGCGCCGGCGCCCGTGCAGCGTATAACGCCGGGCCTTCAGCCCAGCAACTCGGCAAAGGAGATGAAAGAGACCAGGTCACCCTCGTTCAGTTGGCTGTGCTCACGCACCTCAACCAGGCCGTCCGCCCAGGCGGCACTGCGCAGGATCGACGAGCTCTGGTTCGGGTAAAGCACCGCCCTGCCCGACTCGAGGCGTGCGCGAAGGTATTCCCTACGCTTGCCGGGCTTGCCCCAACTGAAACCAGCGGGCACCTGGAAGCTCAGCGGTGCGATCTCGGTGGCGCCCATTCTGCGCAGCAGATAAGGCCGGGCCAGCAAACCAAAGGTCACCAATGTCGAGGCGGGATTTCCTGGCAGGCCGATCACCGCAACGCCACGGTAGCTGCCGCAGGTCAGCGGTTTTCCTGGCTTGATCGCCAACTTCCAGAGCGTCAGTTCACCTTCCTCGCGCAGCACCTGTCCGAGGAAATCGGCCTCGCCAACCGACACGCCTCCGGTGGAGAGAATCAGATCCACATCGGCCAGGCCGGCCAGACACTGACGGACGTGTACAAGATCGTCGCGCACAACTCCGGCATCGATGACCTCGCAACCCAGTCGGTGCAGCCAATTACGCAACAGCACGCGATTGCTGTTGTAGATCTGTCCCGGCCGAAGCGACTCCCCCGGATCGACCAGCTCATCGCCCGTGGAAAGCAGCGCAACCCTGATCTTCCGGGTCACGCTCAGCTGCGCCGCGCCCAACGACGCGGCAAGCCCCAGTTCGATCGGCCCCAAGCGCACTCCGGCCGCCAGCATTTCATCTCCCGCTCGAGCCTCGCCGCCTTGAGGACGAACGTGCTGTGCCGGCCGTATCAGTTCGCCAAAACGCACCCGACCGTCATCGAGCACCTCGACATTCTCTTGCATCTCTACGCTGTCGGCGCCTTCCGGCATGGGCGCACCGGTAAAAATCCGAGCGCAGCAACCCGGCTCCAGCGGTTTGGGCTTAGCACCGGCAAAGATCTTCTGGGAAACCCGTAACGGCTGCCCGTCAAGATCTGCTGAACGAACCGCGTAGCCATCCATCGCACTGTTCGGCCACGGCGGCAGATCCAGCGTGGCGATCAGCGATTCAGCCAGCACCCTCCCCTGCGCGTCGTTGATCGACACGCGCTCGACATCCGTGATCGGAGCCGCCTCTGCCTGCTTGAGCAGCGCGTCCAGCGCCTGCTCCACAGGCATCAGCGCCTGCGCCTCGCCCACCATCAGGAGCGACTCTCGCAGTGCGCGGTCTGCTTGAGGTGAGGCACGAAGTTGCAAGGGCGATGACGCGCGTCGAGCTGCTCGGCGAGGATGCCATCCCAGGCGGTCCGACAGGCATTGGTCGAGCCGGGCAGGCAACAAACCAAGGTGGCATTCGCCAGGCCGGCCAACGCGCGCGACTGGACCGTGGAGCTTCCGATATCGCTTACAGATATCTGGCGAAACAGCTCGCCAAAGCCATCCACCTGCTTGTCCAGCAGGCAAGCCACCGCCTCCGGCGTGCTATCCCGCGCAGTGAATCCAGTTCCGCCAGTGATCAACACCACCTGCACTTCATCCTCGGCGATCCAGTTCGCGACCTGCGCCCGAATCCGATACAGATCATCCTTGAGCAGCACCCGCGACGCGAGCCTGTGCCCGGCAGCCAGCAGACGATCAACGAGCAGTTGCCCGGAGGTATCGGTCTCCAGCGAGCGAGTGTCGCTGACCGTCAGGACGGCGATATTCAACGGAACGAAGGATTGATCAGCGAGGTGACTCATACAGGCTTCCCGATTGGTTAATTCAGTTCCGAGGTGTTATATCACAGGCTTTGAAAGGAGCACTTGATGCAACGACAAAGGCTAGCGGATTGCTCGATTCTGCTGCTGGCCGGCGGCCGCGGACAGCGAATGGGCGGACGAGACAAGGGCATGGTGGAGTGGCACGGCCAGCCGCTCGTGGCCTGGCCTTATAGGGTTGCACGTCCGCTGACCGATGATCTGCTCATCTCCTGCAACCGCAACCAGCAGCGTTACTCAGCCTTCGCCGATCAGCTGGTCTGCGACAACGAACCGGACTTTCCCGGGCCCCTGGCGGGCATACGAGCAGGCCTCTCTGCGGCTCGCCACTCGTGGCTCATGGTGGTGCCCTGCGATGCACCGCTGATCGACGAGGCGCTACTCACGCAACTGTACGGGATGGCTGTAGCGGAGCCGGACAAGCCAGTGATGCTCCGGCGAGGCGCACAATGGGAGCCGCTGTTCTGCATCATCCCGGTCAGCCTTGCTTCGGCGATCGAGCAAGCCTGGCAGACCGGCGAGCGAAGCAACCGCAACGTTCTGCTGGCGCTGCATGCCCGCGCCCTTGAGATCGACCAGCACGATACTCGACTGGCCAATTTGAACTCACCCAACCTGCTTACCGAGCACGCCCCTCCGCCGGGAACTTAGCGCCGACGACCGCCGTCACAGACGCATCACTCAAAGGAGAATGCTCATGCGCGCAGCAACCGCACCCGCCCTGGCGTTAATGATCGGACTGACACTCTTGGCTGGCTGCTCGAGCCCGAGCGTCATCACGCTCAACGATGGGCGAGAAATCCAAACGCTGGATCGCCCTGATTACGATGAGGAGGCCGGCTTCTATGAGTTCGAAGGCCTCGACGGCAAGCCGGGACGAGTCAACAAGGACCAGGTACGCACCGTCAAGGAACTGTAACGAGCCGGATTGCGCGGTGCCAAGCGCTCCGCCTGGCACTACGCAAAAAGCGTTTACTAAGCTCTTGTGAAGCAAAAGTTTTTCTGTAAAATGCGCGCCATCTTCGGAGCGTAGCGCAGCTTGGTAGCGCGTCTCGTTCGGGACGAGAAGGTCGCTGGTTCGAATCCAGTCGCTCCGACCATATCCCGAGATCAGCGCGATAAGCCTGATATCAAAAAAAAACCGGCCACTGGCCGGTTTTTTCGCTTTAAGCCCACCTCTTATACCGCTTGAACAGCGACTAGCCGCCCGCCTCACCACGTAAGGGCTGCCATCCCTGAGCCAATCGTCCGTCGGCGCCAGATTTGCCCCCCTATTGCTGCAAGAACCAGACGACCTGTTCCAGTTCGAATGGCCAGTCCAGTTCCGCGCCGGTGTCGGTTCTTTTCAGCACGGGTATGCGTAACCCATAGTCGTCGACCCATTCGGACCTGTCCGCAACATCCAGCAGTTCTACCAATAGCCCATGTTCCACCAGAGGCATGACCACTGCCTCGGCCTGCTCGCAAAGGTGGCAACCCAGGGTTCCAAACAGTTGGCATTCAGGAAGATGCATATATAAGTAGGGCTCGTCGAAACTGGCTCAGCAATTCTAGCAGGCTTGTCTTGATGAGGCTGTCGCGCACCGGCCTACTACTTCCGGCCTGGCCGTTGCGAAAAATGTGACCTTGAACGCACTCAAACGATGGTTTGATTTAGGGAATCGACGTAACGCCTTCAAACCGCTAGGATGCGGCAACCCAAGCGGCCGAAGAGCTGCAGGGCCGGGTGTGTATGTGCGCTTGGCGGCAATTGCTTGATGTATCGAGTGAAGCAGCCACGTTACCGAGCGATACCACGGCATACCTTACTTGAGCCAACGACTAAGGTCTAAAGGCTTGAATACCTATGTAGTGCTTTATTGCATGGCGCCGTAAGAGCGACTTCAGAGCATCATCCAACGAGGAGAAATAAGAAATGCTCAAGACCCCAATCGCCCGGGGCGTGGCCCTAGCCACTCTGGGAGCAACACTGGCCATCCCTACCATGGCCCAGGCTGCATTCGTTGACGACAGTAAAGTCAACTTGGAACTGCGTAACTTCTATTACAACAGCGACAACCGCTCCGTCCCGTCCACCAAGCAATCCAAGTCAGAAGAGTGGGGCCAGGGCTTCATTCTTCGAGCCGAATCAGGTTTTACCGAAGGTACTGTAGGTTTTGGTGTTGATGCGCTGGGTCTTATGGGTCTCAAGCTGTATTCCAGCGAAGACACCGCTGGCACGGGCCTGATGCCTAGCTCCTTTGGAAATGAGGCCCCTGACGACTTCTCGTCGCTGGGTGTGACTGCCAAAGCGAAGATCTCGAAGACCGTACTGAAAGTCGGCACGATCGAACCGAAGAACATGGCGATCTCGCGCAGCGACTCGCGCCTGCTGCCGCAAACCTTCAAAGGCGGTCAAATTATCTCCAACGAGATCGATGGCCTCACCTTGGACGCCGGTTACCTGACCGAAGAAAACGACCGCGACTCCACTAATTACGAAGATCTGAAGTTTAGCGGTAAGGGCGGGGCTACTGGCGACAAGCCTGACGACTTCCTTTTCGCTGGCGCTACCTATTCCTTCACGAAGGACCTGAAGGGCGCGTACTACTACAGCAATCTTGAAGAAGTCTACAAACAGCATTCGTTCAACCTGATCCATGTCCTGCCGCTCGGCGAAGACCAATCTCTGAAAACCGACTTGCGCTATGCCCGTTCGACAGACGATGGCTCGTCCTCCGTTGACAACAAAGCCATCGGAGCGATGGTCACATACTCCATAACCGGTCATAGCTTCGGGCTGGGGTATCAGAAGATGAGCGGAGATACTGGTTTCGCCTATACCGGTGCCAGTACCGATCCCTACCTGGTCAACTATGTAATGCTTTCTGCGGATTTCGCCAACCCAGACGAAAAATCCTGGCAAGCGCGTTACGATTATAACTTCGCTGCAATGGGCATTCCTGGACTGACCTTCATGACTCGCTACGTTACCGGCGATAACTTTGGTGCAGGCGGGGATAGCAAAGAATGGGAACGTAACACCGACATCGGCTACGTTTTCCAGGAAGGCACCCTGAAGAACCTCGGCGTAAAATGGCGCAACGGTACATATCGCAGCAGCAATAACAACGATAAGGACATCGATCAGAACCGCCTGATCGTTAGCTACACCATCCCGCTGATGTAATAGCGGCTACTTGCATTTGCAGTAGATCAAGGAAACCCGCTTCGGCGGGTTTTCTTTTTTTCAGCAGCCACTCAGCCAAAGCCGTGACCGTATGACGTCGCCAGCAACTTTGCCAGCCGGAGAAAAACGGGGGCAAACGAAGCGGGAACCTTGCGTCGTCAGCGTGCTCGAAACTTGAGGCACTGGGACCCTTTGTCCCAGCGAGACTGAAAAGGAGCTGCAGATGTCTATCGAGTCCACTTTCGGCACCAGTGACGAAACGCCCATCCCCGATGGGTCCACCGGTACCTCCGCGCCTTTGTTCGATAAGTCCGCGCACCGTCGTAACCTACAAGCTGCCCAGAACGCACTCATCGAAGAGTTCCATACCTTGATCGGCGACACCGAGCGCCTGCTGAAGCACACGCAGGACACCGCCGGCACTCAGACCGAGGAGCTGCGAGGCAAGATCAACGCCAACCTGAGCCGCGCCCGCCAGATGCTCAAGGAACAGGAAGGGACGCTGCGTGAGCAGAGCCAAGCGGCCATTCAATGCACCGAAGAGTACGTTCATACCCATCCATGGCAGTCGATCGGAATCGCTGCAGGCGTCGGATTTCTCTTCGGCCTGATCACCCGCCGCTGATGTGGGGAACGGAACCAATGGAAACCAAGCACAACGATGAGGCTCCGGCCCCTTCCATCAAGAAGATGGGCGGCGCCCTCGCAGGGCTTGTCCAAGGGCACCTGGAGCTGATCGGGATCGAGATCCAGGAAGAACGCACACGGGTGTTCAAGCTGTTTCTGCTCGCCAGCATCAGCCTGATACTCGGCTTGTTGATTCTGGTAGGGCTCTCCGCTGCGATTGTGATTGCCTTCTGGGATAGCAATCCGATTGCCGCGATTCTCATCCTCTGCGCGCTATATGCCATCGCGCTGGTGATCTGCATCAGCCGAGCGACCCACCTCGCCAAGGAAAGCGCTTCGCCGTTCCAGGCCACGGTCGAAGAATTGGCACGCAACCGGGAGCGTTTACTACCATGAGCCTTCCTCTCAGCACCTCCAGCGATCTGGCCATGCGCAAGGATCTCGTCCGTCTTCGCATGGAGATGAATCGCCAGCAACTGCTCTATCACTCGCAGCCGTTGGCTCATCCCTTTCAGCGAATGAAAGGGATGATTGCCCACCGAAACGCCGAATCCGACGACCATACGCGCAAAGGGCCGTTGCTGATTGCAACCAGCCTGGCGCTGATGCTCTTCGGACGACGTCTGGGCAAGTTCGGTAAATTGGCCCGACTCGGGGTCATGCTTTATCCGATCGTGAACAGATTGCGGCACTAGCGGAGTGGTGAAGCGACAGCGCTGCAACGACGCGGAGCCCGCCTGCGCAATAGGTGTATGGCACGGCAGTCACCAACTGCTGTAGGCTGGCTTGCGCATGTGTCATGACACGCCGTTGCAGTTGTTGCTGCTCATGATGCCGCGTTTGGCGCACTTGCCTGCTGGCGACATTAAGGAGGTTGCTCTTTGGACTGGCACACCCTGCTGAACCGTGAACGTCTCGGTAAATCCGTTCACAGCAATGAAGAGCTCGGTCGAAGCCCGTTTCACAAGGATCACGACAGGATCATCTTTTCCGGAGCCTTTCGCCGGCTTGGGCGCAAGACTCAGGTGCATCCGGTTTCCAGCAACGATCACATTCACACACGCCTGACGCACTCACTCGAAGTCAGCTGCGTTGGCCGCTCACTCGGCATGCGCGTTGGCGAAGTGCTACGCGATGAAATGCCCGAATGGTGCACCCCGGCCGACCTTGGAATGATTATCCAATCGGCCTGCCTGGCTCACGACATTGGCAACCCTCCGTTCGGGCACTCCGGCGAGGACGCCATCCGCCACTGGTTCCAGCAAGCTGCACGGAGGGGCTGGCTGGATGACATGAGCGATGCCGAGCGGGCCGACTTTCTTAATTTCGAAGGCAATGCGCAGGGGTTCAGGGTCCTGACCCAGCTCGAATACCACCAGTTCGACGGCGGCACCCGCCTGACCTATGCGACGCTTGGCACCTACCTCAAATACCCGTGGACATCGCGCCATGCCGAGGCGCTTGGATACAAGAAACACAAGTTCGGTTGTTACCAGAGTGAGCTCGCCCTGCTCGAGCAGATCGCCGCGAAGCTTGGCTTGCCGAAGCTGGACGAACAGCGCTGGGCACGCCACCCTCTGGTTTATCTGATGGAAGCAGCCGATGACATCTGTTACGGCCTGATCGACCTCGAAGATGGGCTGGAGATGGACCTGCTCGACTACAGCGAGGTCGAGGCTCTGCTGCTGAACCTGGTCGGTGACGATCTGCCGGAAACCTATCGCCAACTCGGGCCCGGAGACTCACGCCGACGCAAGCTGGCGATTCTCAGAGGCAAGGCGATCGAGCACCTGACCAACGCCGCGGCACGGGCGTTCGTGGATCAACAGCAAGCCCTTCTGGCCGGCACACTGACCGGCGATCTGGTCGAGCACATGCATGGCCCTGCGAAGAAGTGTGTGTTGCAAGCCAAAGCCATGGCGCGGGAAAAGATCTTCCAGGACAAGCGCAAGACGCTGCATGAAATCGGCGCTTACACCACCCTCGAAATTTTGCTCAACGCCTTCTGCGGTGCGGCACTGGAGCAGCACGGCGGACGCGAGCTGTCGTTCAAGAACCGCCGTATATTGGACCTGCTTGGCGGTAACGCCCCGAAAGCCGACTGGCCTCTGTATCAGTCCTTCGTGCGGGTCATCGACTTCATTGCCGGCATGACCGACAGCTACGCGACCGAAATGGCCGGCGAAATGACCGGACGCTCGAGCCCGACGTGAAATTGATGAAGAAGCCATTCTGGAAAGTTGTCGGCTGGCAGCCCGGCCGCCCCGCCTGGGGTGCCGCCGCTGTTGCAGGGTTGGGTTGTGCATTGCCGCTCCTGCTCGGCTTGTTCAGCGGTCATGCCGGCTTTCTTTGGGCCACGGTCGGCGCTTTCCAGGCCGCCAAGGCGAACCCGCTGCACCGGCTCGGCATGCTACGGATGTTGCTGCTGATCGGTCTAGGCGCAGGCAGCGCCGGGCTCGGCTTCTGGTCGGCGACGCATCCGCTGATCAGCCTCGGCCTGTTCGCCTTCTACGGTCTGCTGTTGGCGTGGCTGCAGCGCTATGGCAGCGAGGCTGGCAAGCTCGGAATCGGTCTGGCCATCTGCCTGTGCCTCGGCCAAGGCCAGCACGGCATCGGTGACTTCAACAATCCTCAGGCTATCGCCGTGCTTTTCGCGCTAGGCGGGCTTTGGGTCACCCTGCTCGCCTTCGGCCTGCGTGGCATGCACGGCTTACGTATGTGGCCGTACATGCCACGGCTGCTGAGCTTGATGAAAGTACTGCGGCGCCGCGCGCGGCGTACACCGATTCGCCAATGGCGACTGCATGCCCTGGCCTACATACTCGCCGCTGCCACAGGCGGCCTGATCGTGACGCTTGGCGAGCTTCCCAGGGGCTACTGGCTGACTCTGGCCGTCTTCACGACCTTGCAAATGGATTTGCAACGCAGCCTGACACGGGCCCTACAAGCCAGCCTCGGGATCTTCTGCGCAGCGGCGGTACTGATCTACATGGGCCATAGTTTGGCCGATCCGCCAATGATGGTGATGATCATGCTGCCACTGGTGATGCTCAGCCGGGCCTTCCAGGCACATCACTACGGGCTTTTCGTCCTACAGACGACGTTGAGTTTCGTATTGCTGGCGGAAACGCTCGCGCAAGACTGGGATCTTCCGCAGCTGCGCCTCATCAATGCCGCCATCGGGGTGAGCGTGGCGCTGGGCGTGACCCTGTTGATGTACCTGCTACGCCGGTTGATCGCCCGAATTACGTTGCGTAGATTCGGGCGAAACACTGCAACCGATCAGGGAAACAATGACTCGATCACGCCTTAGCGTTGATCTCGTTCTCTGGATACCAGACGTCCATCAATGGGCTCACGTTGAACTCGGACAGTTCGTTGCGCCCTTTGAGCCACGCCTCGACCTGACCACGCTGTTCTTCGTTGACCGAGCCGCGGCTGGCCAGACACACGAAGCCGTAATCCTCGCCGCCGATATAACCCAGGCCGTTGGCCTCGATGGCTTCGTTCAGGAACGCTTCCAGGAAGTCGTCCACAGCCTTGGCTTCGATGCCGTCGCGGTAGGTCAGATTGACCTCGAACCCCAGCTCCTGGAATTCGTCGACACAGAGTTTCTTGCGCAAGCGACGCGAGCGATTGGTAGCCATTGAATCGGTCCTTTTTCTAACGAGATGACGGCGCGCACTCTAACAGCAACGCCTCACTTGTGCGATTACAGGCGTCGGTCGGATCAGGCCTCGATACCGTATGGTTTTGTTTTTTTGCTGAAACCCACACTCCCCGGCTACGCTTGTCGGATGAGAAGTACGTCACTTCTCGGACGTGGGCATAATGGCCCGTCATTTTTCCCTGAACGCTGTAGGGAACTTTCATGTCGTTGATTTCCAATTTGCGTGCCGCTGCCTTTCGGCGCGGTGTCATGAGCACGTTTTTCGGTCGTGTCGCCATCGCCTCGCTGACCCTGCCGCTGGCTTTCCCGGTCTTCGCCGACGCGATCAACCAAACGCTGCCGCCGCGGGTCGCTCAGGCGCTCAAAGCGAACAAGATCGAGAGCAGCGCCCTGTCCGTCGTGATGCTGCCACTCAATAGCAATGCATCGCCGACCTATATAAACGCCGATGTATCGGTCAATCCCGCCTCGACGATGAAGCTGGTCACGACCTACGCCGCGCTGGAACTGTTGGGTCCCAACCATCAATGGAAGACCGAGTTCTACGCCGACGGCCCGATCGAAAACGGGACACTGAAGGGCAACCTCTATCTCAAGGGCGGCGGTGATCCCAAGCTCAACATGGAAAAGCTATGGCTGCTGCTGCGTGACTTGCGCGCCAATGGCGTGCAAACCGTGACCGGCGACCTGGTGCTCGACCGTAGCCATTTCGTCCAGCCGTCACTGCCCGTTTTCGATGACGATGGCAACGACAAGAACAAGCCCTTCCTGGTTGGCCCCGACTCGCTGCTGGTCAACCTCAAGGCACTTCGCTTCATTGCGCGCAACGACAATGGGCAGGTAGACGTCGCGGTCGAGCCTCCAATCGCCGCAGTCCGTATCGATAACCGCATTCAGGCGCTGCCCAAGGCCAAGTGTCCCGGCTGGCCGGACATTCGCTACAACCCCATCGAGGATGCCGACGGCGTTACCGTGGTGGCGACCGGCAAACTCGCCGCCGGCTGTAGCGGCCAAACCTATCTATCGCTACTCGACCATCAACATTACGCAGCCGGTGCCGTCCGAGCGATCTGGAAGGAACTGGGCGGCAATATCCTGGGCGGCGATCGGGTCGCCCAGGTGCCGAAGGATGCGCGAATGGTTGCCCGCGCCTATTCGCCCGATCTGGTCGAGATCATTCGCGATATCAACAAGTACAGCAACAACACCATGGCACGGCAGCTGTTTTTGAGCCTAGGCGCAGCGTTTCGCAACGAAACGGACGCCGACGATTCGAAAGCCGCGCAGCGGGTCATTCGGCAGTGGCTGGCGAAAAAGGGCCTGATCTCACCGCACCTGGTGATCGAGAACGGATCCGGCCTGTCTCGTGCCGAGCGCGTGAGTGCGCGCGAGATGGCCGCCTTGCTCAAGGCAGCCTGGCAAAGCCCCTATGCCGCGGAGTTCATTTCATCGATGCCGCTCGCGGCCGTCGACGGCACCATGCGCAAGCGCCTGCGCAACACCGGAGTGGCCGGCAAGGCGCACATCAAGACCGGAACCCTGAACACGGTACGAGCCATCGCTGGCTATAGCCGTGACGGCGCGGGCAATACCTGGGCGGTCGTCGCGATCCTCAACCATCCCCGGCCATGGGGCGCATCCTCGGTGCTGGATCAGGTGTTGGTCAGCCTCTATAACCGGCCGGACAACACCAGCACGGCACAGCGATAGAACACCTTCGCTGAGTTCTTCCACGAGCCCCGCCGTTCACGTCTGCGCCTTGGCTCACCAGCAAGGCGCGAGGCCAGCTGCGGCGTGACCGCCGATCATCGCGCCTGAAGCTTCCAGGCGCGATGGATCTTGCTGTTACGACGAAAATCCTCGTCCAGCGTGGCACCGGTGATCTCTTCGGCGGCATAGCGCTCGCCGATGCCCGCATCCAGCACAAACTTGCGGAAGTTGTTGGAGAAATACAATGTACCGCCGGTTGCCAGTCGCGCCATCGCCAAGTCGAGCAAGGCAACATGGTCGCGCTGGACATCGAAGACGCCTTCCATGCGCTTGGAGTTGGAGAAGGTTGGCGGGTCGATGAAGATAAGGTCGTACTCGCCGCGATCCTCTTCCAGCCAGCTCATCACATCAGCCTGCTCCAGACGCTGCCGATCGGACAAGCCATTGAGCGCCAGATTGCGTCGCGCCCAATCCAGATAGGTTTTCGACAGGTCGACACTGGTGGTGCTACGCGCACCGCCCTTGGCGGCATGCACGGTTGCGGTGGCCGTGTAGCAATACAGGTTCAGAAAGCGCTTGCCGGCAGCCTCCCGGGCGATACGCAGGCGCATCGGGCGGTGATCGAGAAACAGGCCGGTGTCCAGGTAGTCGGTGAGATTCACCAACAACTTGACGTTACCTTCGCTGACTTCGAGAAACTGCCCCTGACTGGCCTGGCGCTCGTACTGACGTGTCCCGCTCTGGCGCTCGCGCCGCTTGACCACTACTCGATCGCGCGAAACGCCCAGCGCCTGAGGAATCGCACCTAACGCATCGTACAGCCGCGCCTGGGCCTTTTCCGGATCGATCGAACGCGGCGGAGCATATTCCTGCACGTGCACCCAGTCGCCGTATAGATCGACGGCCAGCGCGTACTCCGGCATGTCCGCGTCATACAGTCGATAGCACTGGATGCCGGCTTTGCGGGCCCATTTCCCAAGCGACTTGAGATTCTTCTGCAACCGATTGGCGAACATCTGCCCCCCTTCACTGAGGCGCGCCAGTTCCTGCACGGGCTCCTGCTCGTCCTTGCGCTCCGTGGAGTTCGTTCGCTGGCCGGTAACGAACTGATCGAGCTCGACCTTGATCAGCAGCAGCTTGCACGGCAACGCGCCATTCCAGAAGGCGTATTGCTTGTGGCTGCGGATGCCCATGCGTTTGCCCAGGTCCGGCGCCGAGGTCAGCACCGCCGCCTCCCAGCCGAGGCAAGCCTGGCGCAGGCGCTCGCCGAGATTCTGATAGAGATAGACCAGGCTCGCTTCGTCGCCCAGTCGTTCACCGTAAGGCGGGTTGCAGATCACCAAGCCCTTTTGGTTCTGATCAGGGCGAGGCTCGAAGGTGGCAACGTCGCCCTGGTAGACGCGAATCCAGTTCGCCAAGCCGGCGCGCTCGATATTGTTCCTGGCCGGCTGGATCAGCCGGGGGTCGGCTTCGTAGCCGCGAATCCACAATGGCGGTTTGGCCAGTCCCGCTTCGGCGCGCTGCTGCGCTTCGGCGTGCAGGCGATTCCACAAGGCCGGGACGTGACCCAGCCAGGCGCTGAAGCCCCAACGTTCGCGGCGCAGGTTGGGAGCGATGTCCGCCGCCATCATGGCACCCTCGATGAGGAATGTACCCACGCCACACATCGGGTCCGTGAGGGCGCCGCCAGCAGCGGCGATACGAGGCCAGCCGGCCCGAATCAACACCGCCGCGGCGAGATTCTCTTTCAATGGCGCAGCGCCCTGCTGCAGGCGATAGCCGCGCTGATGCAGGCTGTGCCCGGACAGGTCCAGCGACAGCACGGCCTGGCCACGATCCAGGCGCAGGTGCACACGCAGGTCAGGATCGAGCTTATCGACGCTGGGGCGATCCCCACTGGCCGTACGAAGACGGTCGACGATCGCATCCTTGACCTTCAGGGCGCCAAAGTGGGTGTTGTCGATGCCTGAACCATGGCCGCTGAATTCGACGGCCAGACTGCCGGTGGCCTCGAGATGCTCGGACCAGTCCAACTGGTGGACACCTTCGTACAGGGTTTCGGCATTTACCGTGGCGAAACGACTGATCACCAGCAATACCCGGTTGGCCAGCCGCGACCAGAGACACAACCGATACGCGACCTCCATGGCGGCGAAGCCGCGTACCGCCGCGGTCTGCTCGCGCGCCTCCTCGAGTCCCAGGCCAACGGCCTCGTCGAGCAGCAGGCCTTCCAGCCCCTTGGGACAGGTGAGGATGAGTTCGTGGCGATCAGTCATGGCATTTCCAGAGTATTCGATCCACGCGGCAGCGCGTGCGGATCCGATTTCGATAGGGGTACGGCTTCGACCGTTTTCGTCGAGAAGCTAATGCAACGTAGCGTGCCGAGGCGGCAGCGAGAGCACGTCTCACGCGCCTTATGGGCAGCACCACGGTTTGGTTACTTGCTTATTACAAAACGATCATTCCCGCGCCCGAAGCATTTGGGTTAGAACTCGACACAGACCGGCATCGCAACGATGCCCGGTAGAACCCCGTCACGCCGGCAACGGGGCTTCGCTGGCAGTCTATCTGCCGATCTCGCCATGAGGTCAACAGGAACACCAGTCAACCACTGAGGGCAATACCCAATGAGAAGACTCAAGCGTGATCCGATGGAACGAGCATTTCTACGCGGTTATCAGCATGGCATACACGGTAAATCTCGCGATCTATGTCCTTTTTCCCATCCGGAGGTGCGCCAAGCCTGGATTAACGGCTGGCGGGAGGGTCGCGGCGACAACTGGGACGGTCTGACCGGCGCGGCCGGCCTTCATCGATTGAACGAACTCCACGCAGTCGGCTGACACGATCACACCGACTTCATCTGGCACGCCCCACCCGGGCGGCGGGCTTTAAGCCCGGGGCTCCCTCAGGGAGCCCCACCAGGCAGCCAATCATTTCCTTCGCGTCACTTCCTTCTCGACTGCAGAGACGCCACGGCATCCACCGCCTCGCGAATCAGCGCCGGCCCCTTGTAGATGAAGCCGGTGTACAACTGCACCAGACTTGCCCCCGCCTCGATCTTCTCCGCCGCATGCCGCCCCTCGGTGATCCCGCCTACCGCGATGATGGGCAAGCGCCCCGCCAGCGTCTGCGCCAATACGCGGACGGTGTGGGTGCTCTTGTCGCGCACCGGCGCGCCTGAAAGCCCTCCCGCCTCGTCCGCATGAGCCAGCCCCGCCACACCCTCGCGACCGAGCGTCGTGTTGGTCGCGATGATGGCGTCCATTCCCGCCTGAAAGACCGCTTCGGCAACCAGCGCGATCTCCTCGTCAGTCATGTCCGGTGCGATCTTGATGGCCAGCGGTACACGCTTGCCATGCAGCACTTCGAGATCCTCCCGGCGCTGCGCGAGCGCGTCGAGCAACTGCTTGAGCGAGTTGCCGAACTGCAGGCTGCGCAGCCCCGGGGTATTCGGCGAGCTGACGTTCACGGTGACGTAACTGGCCTGGTGATAGACCTTGTCCAGGCACAGGAGGTAATCGTCCTGCGCACGCTCGACTGGCGTATCGAAATTCTTGCCGATGTTGATGCCCAGGATGCCCTTGAAGCGCGCCGCGTCGACCCGCTCCAGCAAAGCGTCCACGCCGTGGTTGTTGAAGCCCATGCGGTTGATGATGGCTTCGGCTTCGGGCAAGCGGAAAATACGAGGTTTAGGATTGCCCGGCTGTGGCCGTGGCGTCACGGTGCCCACTTCGACGAAGCCGAACCCCAGCTGGGACAGGCCGCAGATCGCCTCACCATTCTTGTCCAGGCCGGCCGCCAGCCCCACCGGGTTGGGGAAATCCAACCCCATCACCCGTACCGGCAGCATGGCCGGCGCCTTGTTCAACAGCGCATTGAGCCCTAGGCGGCCGCCCGCACCGATGAGATCGAGCGATAGCTCATGAGACGTTTCGGGGGTGAATTTGAACAACAGCTGGCGGGCCAGGTTATACATACGCAGCCTAAGATCCTGGGTAGAGTGTGGCGCGGGAGTATAGCAGGCGGCGCCAGTTCCAGCGGGTGAACGTGATGACCAACGGGCCAAACCGCTACTGGGAGCGTGCGTGTACCAGCCGCCGCAAGCGGAGCAGTTTGCCCTCCGGAGAAAATTCCAATTCGAATGAACCAAACACGCCAGCACTTGTCAGAAAGGGTCGCAGATGGTGTGCCGGCAGGCTGACATTCGTCCCCTCCCGGCTCTTGATCAGGATACGATTGGCGCGCCCTTGATAAACTGCCAGCAGTTTTCCCGCCGGTAGCGCAATATCCAGCACGAGGCTTGGCATGGAGGCTCCTCATTGATCAGCACAGCGATTTTGCCATACGGATACCTTCCCCGTTGTGCCCTGACGCCGCTCATGCGCGAGCAAAGGCTCGGTAAACACTGTGCACAGCGTCGGCGGCTCTGCCACACTTCCCTCGTCGTTCCAAACGGTCGTCCGCAATGATGAACCTGCCCGAGCCGGTGCCGCCCGTGACCTCCCGAATCGTCAAATTTGCCCAACGCCTTGGCCTGGCCGGCAAATCGCCGCGTCAGTTGCTCGAGTTGGCCAGCCAGCTGCGACTGCCCTTCGCGCCGCTCCTGGAACCGGCGCCGAGCATCTTCTGGCACGACGGACCTTGCCTGCAGCGCTTCGTCGATCTACCGAGAAGCGCCCTTTCCGGCCCGGTTCAGGAAGACAAAGCCAAGGCACGTGCCGCCTTGACGCGGCTCGTACGACGTGAAGAGACCACGCACGCGGCGCTGGATCTGCGCCAGATAGACGGGCTCAGCGGGCAGAACACCAGCGGCGGGACATACCCGACCTTCGAAGCCTTCGCCGCCACCCCGGCATGCCGGAAGCTGCGTGTGATCAGCTACAAGGATTTCGTCCGCACCCTCTCGACCGCCCTGCCCGGCTTCGAGACCCAGGCCCCCATAGAGCTTCGTCAGGCCAGCTGGCTCGGCGAGCGCATCTACTGGTCGGGCGAGCATCACGCCGAAGCCTTCGCCTGCGCCGTCGCCTATGCGCGGCTACGCGGACTCGAAGTGAACCTGCCCTGCGAACTGGTTGATTACCGGCTCGATGCGCCGGGCCTGCATGCGCTGGATAGCGAATACCACGCGGTGACCATGCCGGCGCAAGCCTGGAATGACCGCGAGTTCATGGGGTTGTTGCTCGATGCGAAGATCCCCTACGCCCGTCTGACCTTGCTGCGCAACCCGGACAACTCCGAGCTGCTCCTGCTCGACAAGCGCCATGCCACCGCCAACGCCCTCGGCGAAGGCCTCAAGCTTGCCGGCGCGCCGGACATGATTCGCTATCTGCGTGACCTGCCACAGATCACGCGCTTCCGTCTCGGCAACCGGGCAGCGCAGACCGACTGATCTGCGCTGGCCGATCGCCGCCAATAGAATCCGTACCGATCGGCAAGCGTTGACGCCGCCGATCGCCAAAACCAAACGCCGGTGCAAATGCGCCGGCGTTTCTCTAGCTATCGACAGCCCCCGGCAGCACCGGGGGCCTTAGCGCACTAGCGTCGTGCGCTGTCTTGGGCCAGATCCTGCAGCTCACGCCCGGCAACGGCATACATCGCATAGTCAACGCTGCTGGCGCCACGCAGTTCGACCAGCATCCGCCGCCAGCGCCCCACCTGGTACGCCCGCTGCTCCAACCACAGCTGTACCCGCTCATCCAAGCCATCGGGCGCGTCGCTCATTTGCAGCACCGAGACCGTGATGGCGCGTTGCTGACCGTCCAGGTCATCGCGGAAGCTCTCGCGTGCCAGCGCCTGCCAATTGTTATCCACCGGCAGGCTGGTGACCTGCTGCAGATACCAAGGCAACTCCAGCGCGCCCCCGACCGCGAAGTACGCCGCGGCCACATCAGCCGGCGGCTGGCCGGTTTCGTCGGCCGCTTCCAGGATCGGCAGCAAGGTATAGAGGTGATTGGTCCCGGCCACCATTCGCGCCAGCAGCTCGGGTACGCCCGCCTCGGTGTAGCGCTCGTAGCGAGCCTGCCACAGATCGCGTGTAGCCCCTTGTAGCAAGGCATCGAGCTTCAGTCCGAGCGCCGCTACGCGTGGGCCGAAGTGAGCGACGTCGCGAGCAGCATCGAGCTCGCTGCGTCGATTGCGCAGGAACCAACGGGTGGCCCGGCGCCCCAGGCGCATCAGCTCTTCCATCAGATTCAACTGCAGCTCGGCCGGAATCTTGTAGTCCAGCGCTTCGATCTGACGGAACCAGTGTGGCAGATGGAAAATGTCCCGCACGATGACATAGGCACCGGCGACGTTGGCGGCACTCAAGCCCGTCGCTTCATGCAGCCGCTGCACGAAGGTGATACCCATGTTGTTGATCAGGTCGTTGGCAATCTGGGTGCTGACGATCTCCCGCTTCAACCGGTGGTGCAACATCGCACCGCGGTATTGCTCGGCCAGCAGCTGCGGGAAAGCACTTTCCATTTCGCGCGCCAGGTAATCGTCATCCGGTACCCGGGACTGCAACAGGGCTTCCTTCAGATGGATCTTGCTGTAAGAAATCAGCACCGACAGTTCCGCGCGGGTCAGCCCCTTGCCGAGCGTGGCGCGGTCGGCAAGCGCCTCGTCGCTGGGTAGGAATTCCAGCGCTCGATCCAACAAGCCGTCAGCTTCGAGCGCGCTGATCAGTCGCTTGTATTCGCCGCCGCCTTCACGTGCCCGACGTTCGGCCTGGGATAGCGCCTGGGTCTGCTTGTAATTGTCGTGCAGCACCAGTTCGGACACCGAGTCGGTCATGTCGAACAGCAACTTGTCCCGCTGCTTGCTGGTCATGTCGCCGGCACTGACGATCTCGTTCAGCAGGATCTTGATATTGACCTCATGGTCCGAGCAGTTCACACCACCGGCGTTGTCGATGAAGTCCGTGTTGGCCGCGCCGCCGTGGAGGCAGTACTCGACCCGTCCTAGCTGGGTAATACCGAGGTTGCCGCCCTCGCCGATGACCTTGGCGCGTAACTCGTTACCATTGACCCGAAGAATGTCATTGGCCTTGTCGCCTACGTCCGCGTGCGTCTCGGTGGTGCTCTTCACGTAGGTGCCGATGCCGCCATTCCAAAGCAGATCCACCGGAGCCTTGAGCAACGCATGAATCAGCTCCGCAGGCGTCAGTTGATCGGCCTCGATCTCGAAGCGTGCCTTCATCTGCGGGGTAATCGCGATGCGCTTGGCCGAGCGCGGGAACACCCCGCCTCCTGCCGAAATCAGCGACGGGTCGTAGTCGGTCCAGGATGACCGCGGCAGGTCGAACAGGCGCTTGCGCTCGATGAAGCTGCGCGCCGCATCGGGGTCCGGATCGATGAAGATATGCAGGTGGTTGAAGGCCGCCACCAACTGCAGGGTTTCGGACATCAGCAAGCCATTGCCGAACACGTCACCGGCCATGTCGCCGATGCCGATCACACTGACCGGATCGCGCTGGACATCGATACCTCGCTCGCGGAAGTGCCGCTGTACCGACACCCAGGCACCCTTGGCCGTGATGCCCATCTTCTTGTGGTCATAGCCTGCCGAACCGCCCGAGGCGAATGCGTCGCCCAACCAGAAGTCATACTCGGCGGCGATGCCGTTGGCGATATCGGAGAAGGTCGCGGTGCCTTTATCCGCCGCCACGACGAGGTAGGGATCGTCTTCGTCATAACGCACCACGTTGGCCGGCGGCACCACCTTGCCATCCTTGAGGTTGTCGGTGATGTCCAGCAAGCCGCTGATGAAGATGCGGTAGCAGGCGATCCCCTCGGCGAGAACCTCATCACGCGAGCCACCGGTGGGCAGCCGGCGCGGAACGAAACCACCTTTGGCGCCGCCAGGCACGATGATGGCGTTCTTGACCTGCTGCGCCTTGACCAGCCCCAGCACCTCGGTGCGGTAATCTTCCTCGCGATCCGACCAGCGCAAGCCGCCTCGCGCCACCTTGCCGCCACGCAGGTGCACGCCTTCGACGCGCGGCGAGTAGACGAATATCTCGAACTTCGGGGCCGGACGCGGCATCTCCGGAATTGAACGCGGATCGAGCTTGAAGCTGAAGTAGCTCTTCGGCTTGCCGCTGGCATCGCTCTGGTAGAAGTTGGTGCGCAGCGTCGCTTTGATCAGCGCCAGGTAGCGGCGCAGGATACGGTCCTCGTTGAGCACCGCGACGTCGTCCAGGGCGGTGATGATCGCCTGCTCCAGCCGCGCCTGCTTGTCGGCCAGGTCTTCCTCGCCGAGCTTGCGCGCGAGGTAGAAACGCATCTTGAACAGCCGCACCAGCTCGCGGGCGATATCGGTATGGTTGAGCAGCGCGCTGGCGATATAGCCCAGGTCGAAACCCATGCGAATCTGCTTGAGATAGCGACCGTAGGCCCTCAGCAGCGCCACCTCCCGCCAGGTCAGCCCAGCCGTCAGGACCAGTCGGTTGAAGGCGTCGTTCTCCGCCTGCCCATTGTGAATGGCGATGAAGGCATCTTGCAGCGGCTCGTTGATCTCCATCAGATCGATTTCGAGCCCTTCGGCATAGGTAAAGGCGAAATCGTGAATCCAGTATTCGCGGCCGTCCTTGCGGCGCAGGTGAAACGGAAACTCGCCCAGCACACGCAGCCCTAGATTCTCCAGGATCGGCAACATGTCCGATAACGGCAGCGGCGTGTTCATGTGGTAGAGCTTGCAATGCAGGCGATGCTCCATAGCGGTGATCGGCTGATAGAAGCTCATCACCAGCGGACGCTCTTCGCTCAGGCTGAGCACGTGCTGCATGTCGACGGCGGCCGAATGCGGGGCGAACCGCTCGCGGTAGCCAGCCGGAAAGCCCTTCGGAAATTCGGCGAGAATGCCGGTGCCCTGAGCCTCGCCGAATTGTTCGATAACGACGCTGGTGTAGTCGTCCTGCCAGGTGCGGCAGGCTTGCACCACCTCGTTCTCCAGCTGTACCGGATCGAACTGCACCTGCTTGTTCGGGTCCAGGCGCAGCAGGAACTGCACGCGGATCAGCACCGATTCGGAGAAGTAGGTCGAGAATTCGCAACCACTGGCTTCCAGGCGATCCATCAGGACCTGCTGAATGCGCAGACGGGTCTCGGTCGAGTAGCTGTCGCGCGGTACGTAGGCCAGGCAGTAGCAGAACCGGCCGTAGGGGTCGATCCGCATGAACAGACGCAGTTTGTTGCGTTCCTGGATCTGTACGATGGCAATCGCGGTGTTGAACAGCTGATCGAGCGTCATCTGGAACAGTTCGTCGCGCGGCAGCACTTCAAGCACCTGGATCAGCTCTTTGGCCAGGTGCGCCGAATCGTCGAACTGCGAGCGCCTCACCACTTCCGCCACTTTGCTGCGGATGTAGGGAATCCGCCGTACGCTCTGGGTGTAGACCGATGAGGTGAACAGCCCGAGGAAGCGGCACTCACGGACCACGCGGCCCTGCTCGTCGAATTCACGAATCGAGACGAAGTCCGGATATGCCGGGCGATGCACCCGGCTGGGGGTCGCCGCCTTGGCGAACGACAGCAGCAGCGGTTCGCGAAGATAGGCCAAGGCCGGCGGCATGATCAGCTGATCGTCTTCCTCGAGCCCGGTCCGCAGGATGCGCGACAGGCCCAGTAGCGAGGATTCGTCGTAAACGATGCGCCCCCCGTCGCCCTGGTCGATCACGGTGAACTCCTCGTAGCCGAGGAAGGTGAAATGATCGTCAGCCAGCCAGCGCATGAAATCCCGACTTTCGGACAATTCGGCCGCGTCGGCCAGCTGCAGCGTACCCAGACGGGTGTAGTGGTCTTCGGCTTTCGCCTTCATTGCCGGGAAATCGCTGACGGCCAGACGCACCTCGGCCAGGACACCGTGCAGCGACTGCTCCAGCTCGCGCAGGGCTGCCGCGCTGGCGCAACGATCGATCTCCACGAATATCAGCGATTCGGCCTGACTCCCTTCGCTGGCGCTGCCTTTTGGCAACAGCTCGATCAGGCTGCCGTCGGCGTCCCGGCGCACCTGGAGCACGCTGTTCTGCAACGTATGGATGGCATAGCCGCGGCGGGTCAGCTCCATGCGTACCGAGTCGACCAGAAACGGCATGTCGGGGTGCAGCACCTCGACCACGCTATGGGTCGATTGCCAGCCGTGTTTTTCGTAGTCCGGATTGAACACGTGCACGTCCGGGCTGCCCGGGTCGAAATGCTCCAGAAGGCGCCAACTGGCCAGCGTTGAGCCGACCAGGTCAGTCATGCGTCGCTCTGTCAGCTCGGGGAGAGCGACGATACCGAAGAATTGCTCGGCGAAGAGTCCCACTTGTGGCAGGAGTTTCTCGTCGACATGCTGCGCCAACGCCACTTGCAGTTGTTGCTGAAAGTCGGCTTTGCTGGCAGCTGTAAAGAACGCCATTTTTTCGCTCCATTCTGGCTTGGAATTCGACTAAGGCAGTCGCGGCACCTGACTGGCAACGCAACGTGTAAGTTCCACGTTAGTCCAGCAAAACAGTGATTGCATGAACGCGGCCCTACCCTTCTCTGGCGCCGCCAATGACGCAGCAGTCACATTTCTTTCAGGCATGGCCGCCAATTGATGCGCGCCGTCTTTCAATCTGCCCGAACGGCCGCCAGCTCGCCGGCTGCCGCCGCTACCTGTGGCAAGAAAAAACGCCATACGCCAGCCAAGTTGCCGAGCCGCGCATGGCTGCGATCTGGCAAATGAATTAAAGTCGTCGCCGTCGGGCAATCGCCCCGACACGCCTCCGTAGAAGAGTTCAACGATGGATCACCGTGAAGCCATAGTCGCGCTGCGACAGTTTCTTTCAACCCAGATTCTTGGCCAGGAACGGCTGGTGGAGCGGCTGCTCGTCGCGCTGCTAGCCGATGGCCACCTGCTCGTGGAAGGCGCCCCCGGGCTGGCGAAGACACGGGCGATCAAGGAGCTGGCCGGCGGCCTGGAAGCTGAATTCCATCGCATTCAATTCACGCCCGACCTGCTGCCTGCTGACATCACCGGCACCGAGATCTATCGACCCGAAACCGGCAGCTTCGTCTTCCAACAGGGGCCGATCTTCCACAACCTGGTACTGGCGGACGAAATCAACCGCGCCCCGGCCAAGGTCCAGTCGGCACTGCTCGAGGCGATGGCCGAGCGTCAGGTCAGTGTGGGCCGCAGCACCTATGACCTATCACCGCTGTTTCTGGTGATGGCCACGCAGAACCCGATCGAGCAGGAGGGCACCTATCCGCTCCCCGAGGCGCAGCTCGACCGCTTCCTGCTGCACGTGAAGCTCGGCTTTCCGGACGCCTCGGTGGAGCGACGCATCCTGCAACAGGCGCGTGGCGAAGCCATCAACGGCGAAACCCCGCCCGAGCACCGGGTCTCGCAGCAAGCCATCTTTGCCGCTCGCAAGGAAATCCTCGGCCTGTACATGGCCGATGCGGTCGAGGAATACCTGGTCCAGCTGGTCATGGCGACCCGCACACCCGCCAAGTTCGATGCCGAGCTCGCGGGTTGGATTGCCTACGGCGCCAGTCCTCGCGGTTCGATCTCGCTGGATCGCTGCGCCCGTGCCCACGCCTGGCTCGCGGGCCGCGATTTCGTAAGTCCCGAAGACATTCAAGCCATGCTGTTCGATGTGCTGCGCCATCGGCTCATCCTCTCGTTCGAAGCGGAGGCCGCCGGTATCGATCAGGACCGCGTGCTGCAGCGCATCCTCGACGTGGTGGCGGTGGCCTGATGCCCCCCTCGCCTCCGGTCGACCGCCAGCAGGCCGTATCTGCCGGGGCGGGTGTGCGCATAAGCCTCGCCGAGCTGATCGACATGCGACATCGGGTCCGGGAAGTCCCGCTGTTCTCGACCCCGCATCGCCGAAGCCCACTGGTCGGTCTGCATCATTCGAAGCTTCGCGGGCGCGGTGTGGATTTCGACCAGGTGCGCATCTACCAGGCGGGGGACGACGTCCGCACCATCGACTGGCGGGTAACGGCGCGGACTCAGGAGCCCCACACCAAGCTGTTCCATGAAGAGCGCGAACGTCCGATCTACATTCTGGTGGAGCAGAGTCCTCGACTGTTCTTCGGTAGCGGGCTGGCGTTCAAGTCGGTCCTGGCGGCGCAGGCGGCCAGCCTGGTCGGATGGGCCGCGCTGAGCCACAACGACCGTGTCGGCGGACTGGTATTCGGGCAGGCCGAACACCACGAAATCAAACCTCGGCGCAGCAAGCAAAGCCTGCTGCAGTTGCTCGACCGGTTGGCCCGCGCCAACACCGCATTGAGCGCCGATCAGAGCAGCGACCCGGACGCTTTCGGGCTGGCCCTGAGACGCGCTCGCGAAGTCCTGCGTCCCGGCAGTCTGGCCGTGATCATCTGTGACGAACGCGCCCTCGGCGACGCCGCCGAGCAGCAGTTGACCTTGCTCGCCCGCCACGTCGACCTGCTGCTGGTTCCGGTTTTCGATCCGCTCGACCGTGCCTTGCCGGCTGCCGGTCTGCTGCGCTTTGCCCAGTTCGGTGCGCGTCTGGACCTGGACAGCCACGATCCGCTCATACGCCAGGCCTACCGCAGCCAGGGTGAAGCCCGTAGCGCGCGGTGGCGGCGCCTCGCCGATCGCCTGCGTTTGCCGCTGATGGCGCTGGACACCCAGCATGATCTGATCGATCAACTGCGCGAACACCTCAGCGTGCAGCACCCCGGAGCACAGCGATGAGTCCGCTCGACCAGCTCGAGCCGTTGATTGCGCCGCCGGCCGTCAGCGCCTGGCCACCGGCGCCCGGCTGGTGGTTCCTGGCGGCGTTGTTGCTCAGCGTCATACTGTTGCTCCGTTTGCGACCCTGGCAACGCCGGCGGCCCGAGCGGGCGGCCGATACCGAAGCGACCATCGATCCTCAGCGCCAGATCGCGCTGAACGAACTCGCGCAGTTGAATAAACCCTACGGCGGCGCCCCGGCCAACCAGTGGCTGCAACAGCTCAACGCTCTGCTCAAACGGCTCTGCCGCACCCGTTACCCGAACGATAATCCCCACACGCTCAGCGGACGTGCCTGGTTGGCGTTTCTCGACAGCCGTTGCCCAGCCGCTGGTCTGACGCGCTGGATGGTGCTGGTCGAGGGCGTCTACCGCGCTGACTGCCGGCTGGATGACAAAGCCATCCAGAGCCTCGAGCAATCCGTGCAGATATGGATTCGCAAGCATGTTTGAGCTGGCGTGGCCGTGGATATTCGTGCTGCTGCCCTTGCCCTGGGTGATGCGCTGGTTGCTGCCAGCCGCCGACAGCGGTGACGCCGCCTTGAAGGTCAGCTTCCTCGGCGAACTCGAGTCGCTGGCCGGTCGCCGTGCAACCGTCACCCTCCCCGCCTGGCGTCAGCAGTTTCCTTATCTGGTGGTCTGGTTGCTGCTGTTGTTGGCAGCCGCCCGCCCGCAATGGCTCGGCGAACCCCTGCCGTTGCCCACCAGCGGCCGTGATCTATTGTTGGCGGTGGATGTGTCGGGGTCGATGGACTACCCGGACATGCACTGGCAAGACGAAGAAATCAGTCGCCTGGAACTGGTCAAGCATCTGCTCGGCGACTTCATCACCGAGCGCCGCGGCGACCGTGTCGGCTTGATCCTCTTCGGCAGCAAGGCCTATCTGCAAGCGCCACTGACGTTCGATCGCCAGACCGTACGGACCTGGCTCGACGAGGCGCTCGTCGGTATCGCTGGCAACAATACGGCCATCGGTGATGCCATCGGGCTGGCGATCAAGCGCCTGCGCGACCGCCCGGCACAGAGCCGGGTTCTGGTGCTCATCACCGATGGCGCCAACAATGGCGGAGAGATCGATCCCTTGCAGGCCGCCCGGCTGGCGGCGGTCGACGGGATCAAGGTGCATACCATCGGCATTGGCGCTGACACGCAGGCTGGGCGGGTGCTCCAGCATTTCGGCCTGGCCGGCGCCGAGCTCGACGAACCGACCCTGAAGGCCATTGCCGAGCAAACCGGCGGGCGATATTTCCGGGCCAGATCGAGCGACGAGCTGCAAGCCATCGGTGCGACTCTCGACGAACTCGAGCCGACCGCGCAGCAACCGACGCAAGCGCGTATAGCCGAAGCACTCTATGTCTGGCCACTCTCGGCTGCGCTGTTGATCAGCCTGCTGTTGGTCGCCGATCGTCTCTGGCGGCCATCACTACGGCACCTTCTCTGGCGCAGAGAACAGCCATGACCGAACTCGTGCCACACCTGCTCCGGCCGTTCTGGCTGTTGATCCTGCCGTTGCCGATATGGTTGCTGTGGCGGCTCTGGCACCGCCAGCGGCAGATCGGTCGCTGGCAGCGCCTGTTGCCCGAGGCGTTCCACGCAGCATTGCTCACGCGTGGCAGGCTGCGCAACAGCAGGCGCCCTTGGCTGGTACTCGGCGCAGCCTGGCTGCTCGCTTGCCTGGCGCTGCTCGGTCCGAGCTGGCAGCAAGCCGAACAGCCTCGACTGTCACGTGCCGACCCGCTGGTGGTGCTGCTGGATACAACCCCGGCCATGCTCGCGGCGGATGTCCAGCCCAACCGGCTGGAACAGGCCAAACGCAAGATTCTCGACCTGTTGCAGGCTCGCCAGGATGCCCAGACCGCGGTCATCGCGTTCGCCGGTAGCGCGCATGTCCTGGTACCGCTGTCCAACGACATCGCCACGACGCAGAACCTGCTGGATGCGCTGCAGCCCGCCCTCATGCCGGAGGCCGGCCATCGCGCGGACCTGGCCGTGCAGCGCGGCCTCGAGCTGCTCGAACAGGGCGCGAACGGGCGCGGACGGCTGTTGCTGATCGGCAGCAGCCTGAACCAACAGGAGCGCGACGCCATCGGCATGTCGCTCGGTGAGAACGGACAGCGACTGCTGATACTGGGCATCGGTACCGAGCAAGGCGCGCCTATCGCCCAGGAAGACGGCAGCTTCCTGAAGGACGACGAGGGCGCCATCCTGATCCCGAGGCTGAACGAGCGCACCCTGCGCCGTTTCGCCGCCGAGCTCGGGGGGCGCTATCAGGGCGCCCGCATCGATGACACCGATCTGCGCAGCCTCGGCCTGCTGGAACGCAACGGCGAGCTGCTGAACCAGGCCGACACCACCCAGCTCGATACCTGGCTGGATCAGGGCTACTGGCTGCTGCTTCCCCTGCTGCTGCTCGCGGCGTGCGCGGGACGGCGCGGCTGGCTGTTCTGCCTGCCGTTGTTGATGGTCATGC
Organism: Stutzerimonas stutzeri; assembly: GCF_018138085.1. Lineage (NCBI taxonomy): Bacteria > Pseudomonadati > Pseudomonadota > Gammaproteobacteria > Pseudomonadales > Pseudomonadaceae > Stutzerimonas > Stutzerimonas stutzeri. The sequence continues at coordinate 2,018,359 of NZ_CP073105.1, read as the reverse complement.
CGCCACCAGCCAGCGCCCTGACCTTGCAGAACCTTTGGTTGCGTCCGGACCAGCAAGGCATGCGCCTGCTGCAAGCGCAGCGTCCCGCCGACGCCGCGCAGCGATTCGACGACCCGCAATGGCAAGGCTATGCCCGCTACCTGGCCGGAGATTTCGCCGGCGCCGCCGAGCAATTCGCCATGAGCGATACCCCTTCGGCCCACTTCAACCGCGGCAACGCCCTGGCTCGCAACGATGAGTTGCAGGCGGCCATCGAGGCGTATGATCAGGCGCTGGAACTCGACCCGGACCTGGCGTCGGCCCGTCGCAACAAGGCCATCGTCGAGGCCCTCTTGCGCCAGCGCGAAGAGCAGGCGCAGCAGGGGCAGCCCTCCGAGGGCCAACCAGCACAGGAGAAGCCCCCAGAACAGACAGAACCACCGCCCGCGCCCAGCAGCCCAGCCGCAGGCCAGCGCGACGCCAGCGAAGCATCCGATCAGCAAGAGCCGGGTAATGCTAACGAAGCGGCAGAGGCGCTAGCGGCCCAGCCGCCCGAGGCTCCCGAACAGGGCGAACCGCAGGACGCGCCAGAGCAACCGCGCGAAGGCATGGCCGATCCCGAGCAGGACCAGGCGACAGCTCAATGGCTGCGCAGGATTCCCGACAACCCAGGCGAACTGCTACGTCGCAAATTTCTCCTCGAACAACGCAAGCGCCAGGAGCTGAACCGATGACGCGGCTGACCACATTGCTGTTAACGCTTCTGCTCGCATGCCAGGCGAGCGCGGCGACGCTGGTCGCACGAGTCGATCGCACTCAGCTGAGTCTGGACGAAACCGTGGAACTGACCTTGGAAACCAGTGACACCACGGTATTTGGCAAACCCGACCTCCAACCGCTCGAAGGGCTCTTCCGCGTGCTGGGAACTCGTCAGGCGAACCAGCTCTCCAGCGCCTACGGTGAAGCACAAGCCGTTACCCAGTGGCTGATTACGTTACAGCCCCAGCGGACCGGGTACGTCGTCATTCCGCCTTTGCAGCTGGGCGAATGGCACAGCGAGCCGATCATGCTCAACGTCAGCGAATCCAGCACCGAGGGCGGCGGCAGGCTCGCACCGATCTTCATCGACTCCAGCCTCGACCAGGACAGCGTCTACGTGCAGGCGCAAGTGGTGCTCACCCTGCGCATCTACCATTCCGTCTCACTCTACGATGACAGCACGCTGTCGCCCCTGCAGTTCGGCGATGCGCTGGTCGAGCGGCTCGGCGAGCCGCGTACTTACGAGAAAGACATCAACGGCGTTCGCCACGGTGTGATCGAGATCCGCTACGCGCTGTATCCGCAAAAGAGCGGCACGCTGACCATTCCCGCGCAGTTGTTCAGCGCCACCACGGTCGCGCCCAGTGGCGACTACTACGGGTCCCGCTTCGGCAAGACCACCCAGGTCAAATCGCCGGAAATACCCCTGCTGGTCAAGCCCAAGCCCGCCGAATACCCCAAGGATGCACCCTGGCTGCCCGCCGCCAACCTGACCCTGGTCGAAGCCTGGAGCCCGCAACCGCAGGAGGCGCAGCTGGGCGAAGCCTTGACCCGCAGTTTGCTGATCAAGGCAGAGGGCCTGTCCAGTGCCCAGTTGCCGCCGATCGAATCACCACCCGTCGCAGGCCTGCGGCGCTACCCCGACCAGCCAACCCTGAACGATACGGTGACCGAGAACGGCCTCACCGGTAGCCGTGAGCAGCGCGAGGCATTGGTCGCGAGCGAGGCCGGCGACTATCGGCTGCCGGCCACCGAGGTGGTCTGGTGGAATACCGTCGAAGATCGGCTCGAGCGCAGCACGCTGCCCGAGCGCACCCTGCAGGTCGCCGAGAACCCCGAACTCCAGCAACCCGCCCTCGAGGACGCGGCTGCTGCCGCTCACCCTATGTCACAGCCGCAGCGGTTGTGGCCGTGGCAGTTGAGCAGCGCGGTATTGGGACTGACCACCTTGCTCGGCTTCGGCCTGTGGCTGCGTGCGCGCAGTCAACCGGCGGTGATCCGCACGGTGCAGAGCGGCCCGACGCCACGCAGCCTGCTCGATGACCTCAAACGCGCCTGTCTGGCCAATGACACCCAGGCGACTCGTCACGCGCTGGACGCCTGGGCACGCCAGCAACCCGAAACCTTGGCGGAAATGGCTGCACGCTTCGTTCCGCTATCCGACGCCCTGGATGGCCTGAACGGCGCGCTCTACAGCGAGACCGGCCAACGTTGGCAAGGTGAGGCGTTATGGCAGGCGATTCAGAACCTGCCGACCGTACGGCCGACGGCCAACGAGCCGGAAAACGGGGCATTGCCGCCCCTGTATCCGCGCTGAGGAACAGCGCACCGCGCGAAGCTGGACCGATCGATGGACGCCTCGCCCTATTGTGTGTTGTGCGAGGCGCGCCCTCGCGACGAATGGCGCCAGCTCTGTGCCCGAAAAGCTTCGCCCCGGGTCGGGCGTCCCACAAAAAAGCAGTGCACGCCGCCCTCATTTGTAGGAGCCGCGACCCGCGGCGAACGACGCCAGCTCGGTGCCCGAAAAAGCTTCGCCCCGAGGTCGGGCCTCCCACAAAAAGCAGTGCATGCCACCCTCATTTGTGGGAGCCGCGACCCGCGGCGAATGGCGCCAGCTCGGGTGCCCGAAAAAGCTTCGGCCCGAGGTCGGGCCTCCCACAAAAAAGCAGTGCACGCCGCTCCCATTGTGGGAGCCGCGACCCGCGGCGAACGGCGCCAGCTCGGTGCCTGAAAAAGCTTCGGCCCGAGGTCGGACCTCCCACAAAAAAAAACAGCGGTGCACGCCTCCCCAATTGTGGGAGGCGCGACCCGCGGCGAATGGCGCCAGCTCGGTGCGGGAAGAGCTTCGGCCCGAGGTCGGGCCTCCCACAAAAAGCAGTGCACGCCGCCCCACATTGGGAGCCAGGGCATTGGCATGTCGCTTGCTTCGCAAGACTCATGATTTATTCGCACCGAGTCGCTTCCCCGCGATGTGTGCCTGTCGAAGGTCCTGCCCGTATGCCTCTTTCCAACACACCCGTAATGCCTGATCCGCTGGCCTGGGTTGCCGGCAGCGACGCGCCGGAAAAGCGCGTCGTCGAGCTTGGCTTCATGGCGCTGACCGATGCGGCCTCGCTGATCGTCGCGGCCACCCAGGGCTTCGCCCAGCCGTATGGGCTTACGCTCAACCTCCGGCGGCAGTGTTCGTGGTCCAGCGTGCGCGACAAATTGGTGGGTGGCGAGCTGGATGCCGCCCACGGCCTTTACGGTCTGATCTATGCCGTACACCTGGGTATCAGTGGCGGCCCGCGCAGGGACATGGCCGTGCTCATGGGGCTGGCGCAGAACGGCCAAAGCATCAGCCTGTCCAGCGAGCTGAAAGCCGCTGGCGTGATCGACCCTGACGCCCTGCGCCGCAGCGTGCGCCACAGTGGTGCGAAGCTCACCCTGGCACAGACCTTCCCGACCGGAACTCATGCCCTCTGGCTCTACTACTGGCTCGCCGCTCACGGCATTCATCCACTCGATGACGTGCGCACCCTGGTGGTGCCGCCGTCGCGGATGGTCGCCCATCTGCGCGCGCGCCGCATCGACGGGTTCTGTGCCGGCGAGCCCTGGGGCGCATTGGCCGTCGACGAAAACCTGGGCTACACCGTCGCGACCAGCCAATCGATCTGGGCCGACCATCCGGAGAAGGTCCTTGCCTGTACCCGCGAGTTCGTCGACCAGTACCCCAACACGGCTCGCGCGTTGGTCATGGCCGTTCTGGAAGCCAGTCGCTTCATCGACGCGAGTCCGGAAAACCGGCGCAGCACGGCACGACTGATCGCCGGCAGCGACTATCTCGATGCGCCCGTGGCCGCCATCGAGCCGCGCTTTCTTGGCCAGTATCAAGACGGGCTCGGGCACGCCTGGATGGACGAGCACCCGCTGCGTTTCTTCGGCAACGGCGACGTGAGCATGCCCTACCATTCCGACGGTCTCTGGTTCATGACCCAACTGCGGCGCTGGGGCCTTTTGCGTGAAGACCCTGACTACCTGGCCGTGGCGCAGCGTATCCAGCAGACCGGCCTCTACCGCGATGCGGCGACAGCGCTGCAGATTGCGGTACCCGACTCGCCGATGCGCAGCGCCACGCTGATGGACGGCAGCCACTGGAATGGCAGCGACCCCGCCGGCTATGCACGCAGCTTCGCCCTGCATGCGATAGCGGACACGGCGCCGCCGCTCATCAGCAAGCCTTGAAGAGGGAGACAGCCATGCTTCGCGTCCTCCTGATCGACGACACTCCACGCAAGGTCGGCCGCCTGCGCACCGCCCTGATAGAAGCCGGCTTCGAGGTGATCGAGGAATCCGGCCTGACCATCGATCTGCCCGAGCGGGTCGAGGCCATACGCCCCGACGTGGTGCTGATCGACACCGACTCCCCCGGCCGAGATGTGATGGAACAGGTGGTGATGGTCACCCGCGACCAGCCGCGGCCCATCGTCATGTTCACCGATGACAGCAATCCCGACGCCATGCGCCAGGCGATCCGCGCCGGTGTCAGCGCCTATATCGTCGAGGGCATTCAGGCCCAGCGCCTGAAACCCATCCTCGACGTCGCCATGGCCCGCTTCGAAAGCGACCAGGCGATCCGTGCGCAACTGCATGCGCGCGACCAGCAACTAGTCGAACGCAAGCGCATAGAACTGGCCAAGGGCATGCTGATGAAGATGCGCAGCTGCAACGAAGAAGAGGCCTACACGCTGATGCGCCGCCAGGCCATGAGCCGCCAGCAGAAGCTGATCCAGGTCGCCGAGCAGATCATCGCGATGAACGATCTGCTGGGGCAATGACATCGCGTCCAGCCAGCGCCATCCCCGACGGCGATCGGCGTCATGACTCTGCGTTTCGCGCCAGTCGCTGGTCGCAGCGTGCCGAAGGCCACGCGCGTTGATCCCGTCGCTCGTCCTGCCACAGCTTCACGTGAACGCCGAGGGTGCGGCCAGGGACATCAATCCGTTGAATCATGCTTGGGCCAGCTGGGCGGACGCGTAGAATCGGCGCCCGCGTCGCGCCGGCCCATGGTCAACGCCTCGCACCACGCCTTCAGCACTACGAGAGCACCATGGCCCGCCTGACCCTGCAGTTCCCCGAAGACCAGTTCTGCTTTTCCACCCAATTGACCGTCCGCATCACCGACATCAACGCCGGCAACCACCTGGCCAACGACTCGATGATCTCGATGATTTCCGAAGCCCGCGCTCGCTTCCTGTTCGCCTACGGCATCGCCGAGACCAGCAAGGACGGCAGCGGCATCATCGTCACCGACCTGGCCACCACCTACAAAGCCGAGGCCCATGCACGGGACGCCTTGTTGTTCGAAGTCGGCGTGATGGATTTCAACCCGTACGGCGGCGACATCACCTTCCGCATTACCCGCCCCGCCGACGACACGCTGATCGCCATGGCCAAGTCGGGCTTCGTTTTTTACAACTATCTGGACACGCAGGTGGTGCCCATGCCAGCCGAGTTCGAGGCGAAATTTCCAAAGGTCAATCGCATCGCCTGATGCGCCCCACTTCGAAGCACGACGCACCATGGGCGCGCGCTTCTCTCCGATCCAAAGCCCACTGACGGCTCTGCATACGGCTGAAACCGGCAGCTTCGTCTCTTGGCACAGCTCCTGCTTATCCCGAGACAGGTAGCCAAAGGCGGTTACTCACAGACATGACAAAGGCGTCGCGTTGCCCCGTTGAGACTGACGGCGGTTTCGCGGCGCTTTTTTTTGCCCTAAGGACCGGGGCGCGAGCGGCAACGATCAGCCGCTCACAACAGCTTCACGCGGCGCCACAGCGAATCGGGTGGCGGCCATCGCATTCTCCGTCGCCCGCTCCGGCGCGTCGGTTGCCCTTGTCTAGTGAGGTGTTCGATGAATACGAGTTTCTGGAAATCCGGCCATACACCGACATTGTTCTCCGCCTTTCTCTACTTCGATCTGAGTTTCATGGTCTGGTATGTGCTCGGTCCGCTGGGCGTGCAGATCGCTGCCGATCTCGGTCTGACCACCCAACAACGTGCCTTCATGGTCGCCACGCCAATCCTCTCAGGCGCCGTTTTGCGCCTCGTGCTGGGCATGCTGGCCGACCGCACCTCGCCGAAGACGGCCGGACTGTTCGGGCAAGTGGTGGTGATCGTCGCGTTGTTCATCGCCTGGCTGTACGGCGTGCACAGCTATGAGCAGGCGTTGCTGCTGGGGCTGTTCCTGGGCATGGCAGGCGCCTCCTTTGCCGTCGCGTTGCCGCTGGCCTCGCAGTGGTATCCGCCGCAGCATCAGGGCAAGGCCATGGGTATCGCCGGTGCAGGCAACTCCGGTACCGTGTTCGCGGCACTGTTCGCTCCGATGCTGGCGACCATGTTTGGCTGGAGCAACGTGTTCGGTCTGGCGCTGATTCCGCTGGTGCTGGTGCTGATCATCTTCGCCACTCAGGCCAAGAACGCACCGAACCGTCCGGCACCGAAATCCTTCGCCGACTATATGAAAGCCCTCGGGGACCGAGACAGCTGGTGGTTCATGTTCTTCTACAGCGTGACCTTCGGCGGCTTCCTTGGCCTGGCCAGCACCCTGCCCGGCTATTTCCACGACCAGTACGCTTTCGATCCGGTCAAGGCCGGCTATTACACCGCCGCCTGCGTGTTCGCCGGCAGCATGCTGCGTCCGCTGGGCGGTGCACTGGCCGACCGCATCGGCGGCATCCGCTCGCTGCTGGTGATGTATACGGTTGCGGCTGCCTGTCTGTTCGTGGTGGGCTTCAACTTGCCCAGCTCGACGGCTGCGCTGGCCCTGTTCGTGGTCGCGATGCTCAGCCTCGGCGCCGGTAACGGTGCGGTGTTTCAGCTGGTGCCGCAGCGCTTCAACAAGGAAATCGGCGTGATGACCGGGCTGGTCGGCATGGCGGGCGGTATCGGCGGCTTCCTGCTCACCGCGGGGCTTGGCGCCGTCAAGCAGGCCACCGGCGACTATCAGATGGGCCTCTGGCTGTTCGCCAGTCTGGGTGCGCTGGCCTGGTTTGGCCTCTATGGGGTCAAGCGCCGTTGGAGGACCACCTGGGGTTCCGCGGCGATGACTGCCGCGCGCGTTTGATTACAACGTCGCAACCACCAGAAGGCAGGCGACGGAGCCTGCCTTTATCCTTCGTTCAACCCTCTCGCGCGTCCTCCGGAGTGATGCCTTCATGCCCTTGCAGTTTTCGTTCGGCGAAGCCACTGCCACCGGCCCTCGCGAAGAGAACCAGGACGCGCTGCGCATCGTCACGCCGACACCGGGTCTCGCCGCGAGTAAGGGGGCGCTGTTCGCCATCGCCGATGGTGTCAGTCAATGTGCCGATGGCGGCCTGGCGGCACGGGCCACCTTGCAGGCGCTGGCGACCGATTACTACGCCACGCCGGAAACCTGGACCGTCGCGCAATCACTGGATCGGCTGCTGGTGGCGCACAATCGTTGGCTGCAAGCCAACGGTGGAGGGCAGCCGCTGCTGACCACATTGACGGCGCTGGTGCTGCGCGGTCGGCGCTTCACCCTCGCCCATGTCGGCGATTGCCGCGCCTACCGCTGGCTCGACGGTGAGCTGCAACGGCTAAGCGAAGACCACGTCTGGGAACATCCGAACATGCAGCACGTGCTCAAGCGTGCCATGGGTCTGGACCAGCACCTGGTAGTGGATTACCTCGACGGCGAACTGCGTCTCGGCGAAACCTTCATGCTGCTCACCGACGGCATCTGGGCCAGCATTACCGAGGGCGATATACAGAACATCCTTGGTGCCGAGCCCGACCTGTCCAACGCAGCCAAAGCACTGGTCAACCTCGCTCATCAGAGCGGCAGCCAGGACAATGCCAGCGCATTGCTGCTACGGGTCGATGAGCTGCCAGAAGCAGCGCTGGCCGACTCGCTCGCGCAACTGGCGGACTGGCCGTTGCCGCCCAGGCTGCGGCCGGCTCAGGTATTCGAAGGCTGGACGGTCGAGACGTTGCTGGTCGAGTCGCGGCAATCGCTCGTTTACCGGGTCAGCGATCAGCACGGTCAACCCTGGATATTGAAGACGCTGCCGCCCAGCCGCGATGACGAACCGGACGCCGGCCCTGCGCTGCTGCAGGAAGAATGGTTTCTGCGCCGCGTTGCCGGTCGACACTTTCCAGAAACCCACGGCCTGCCCCAGCGTCAGCATCTGTATTACGTGCAGCGCGAATACAGCGGCCAGACCCTCGCCCAGCAGTTCGGCCAACAGGGCCCGATGGCGCTGGCCGACTGGTTGCAGCTGGCGTCGCGCCTAATCCACGCGCTGGGCATGCTGCACAGGCGCAACATCCTGCATCGCGACATCAAGCCGGAAAACCTTCATCTGGACGACGATGGCGAGCTGCGCCTGCTGGACTTCGGCCTGGCCTATTGCCCAGGCCTGTCCCAGGACCTGCCGCACAACCTGCCCGGTACGCCGAGCTATATCGCTCCGGAGGCTTTCGCCGGAGCGTCTCCGAGCCGGGAACAGGACCTCTACGCGGCTGGCGTCACGCTCTCCTACCTACTGACCGGCCATTACCCGTACGGCGAAATCGAAGCCTTCCAGCGCCCCCGCTTCGGCACTCCGGTGCCGGCCAGCCGCTACCGCCCCGACCTGTCCCCGTGGCTGGATGACATGCTCAAGCGCGCCGTTGCAGTGGAGCCCGCGCAGCGCTTCGAAACGGCGGAAGAATGGCTGCTGACCCTGGAACAGGGCGAGCGCCTGACCGGCAACGCGCCTGCGCTGCCGTTGCTCGAACGAGAGCCCTTGAAGGTCTGGCGCGGCCTCGCCCTGCTCTCGCTGCTGCTCAACGTGATTTTGCTGGTCTGGCTGGGCAAAGGCAGTTAGCAGGCAGGCCGTTTGGCTGGCCGATCAGCGTCGAACGATCAAGCCTTGGCGCGCAACCCGCGTCAGCTCGCGCACGCATTCATCGAGGCGCTCACGGCTGGGTGCCTGGATCACCGCCAGATCGAAACTGTCCGCGGCGAAATGCGCCAGCGACTCATCGGCACCGGTGAACTGCACGAGAAACGCACGAGGCTTGCCCCAGCGCTTGGGCCAGCCGTCGAGATAACGCAGCAGCGAGGGTTGGTGGCTGCCGCCAAGGAGGATTTTCGGATTGCTGCGGACCAGCCCACTGGTGATCGGGGCCAGACGTAGAGGAGCGCGTTGCAGTGCATTCATCGGGGATTTCCCGCCTCGAGGATTCCGCTGGGCAGCGGTGGGAGGCGACACCGAACCAGCGCTTTAGCGGTATTTCGAAGCCTTCGGCTCCAGGCGCCCCGCAAGTAGCTGACTAAATCGGCGCATGGGCGAAACAATAAAAAGCGACACGGCCGCTGTCAACGGCCAATTACCGCTGCCGGCGGCGCACGACTGCACCAGCGCTGCGCGGTGCGCATCATATGGGTGCAGGAACCGGCCAGATCGGTCGCTGGCACCCCCGCCTAACTACCTGAAAACCAAGGGTATGCAGAATTGGCACAGCCTCTGCATTGCCAGGTTCAACATCAAGCCGGGCCTTCAACGTAGAGGGCCGGGCTCCGAATACGGAAGACAAGGACAAAGGCGTCCTCACTGGGTAACCAGTGGGACGCCTTTTTTCGTTGTTGGATTTTCAACGGCATGGCCAGGCAGCAATCAGCCGTCGGCCCGGCGCGGAGAACGGCATGAAAAAACTCAAACTGGTGATGATCGGCAACGGCATGGCCGGGGTTCGCACCCTGGAAGAACTGCTCAAGCTCGCCCCCGACCTCTACGACATCACCGTGTTCGGTGCCGAGCCCCATCCCAACTACAACCGCATCCTGCTTTCGCCGGTCCTCGCGGGTGAGCAGACCTTCGAGGAGATCGTACTCAACGACCTCGACTGGTACGCCGAGCACAACATCCGGCTGATGCTCAACCGCAAGGTGGTAGAGATCGATCGCGCCAAGCGCCGCGTCATCGCCGAGGACGGCAGCGAAGCCGAATACGACCGCCTGCTCATCGCGACCGGCTCCAACCCCTTCATCCTGCCGATTCCCGGCAACCAGCTCGACGGAGTAATCGGCTACCGCGATATCGCCGATACCCAGGCGATGATGGACGCAGCCAAGACCCACAAGCACGCCGTGGTCATCGGCGGCGGGTTGCTGGGTCTGGAAGCGGCCAACGGCTTGAAGCTACGCGGCATGGAGGTCACCGTGGTGCACATCGGCGAATGGCCGATGGAGCGCCAGCTCGACAAGACCGCAGGAACCTTGCTGCAGCAGGCGCTCGAAAGCCGTGGCCTGTGCTTCAAGATGCAAAAGCAGACCGCCGAGCTGATCGGCAACGCGCAGGGCCGTATCCGCGCCGTGCGCTTCGCCGATGGCGAGGTGATCGATGCCGATCTGGTGGTAATGGCCGCCGGCATCCGCCCGAACAGCGCGCTGGCCGAGAAAGCCGGCATTCCCTGCAACCGCGGAATCCTGGTCAACGACACCCTGCAAACCTACGATCCGCGCGTGTATGCCGTTGGCGAGTGCGCCAACCATCGTGGCACCGCCTACGGCTTGGTCGCCCCGCTGTTCGAACAGGCGAAAGTTTGCGCCAACCACTTGGCGATGCTCGGCTTTTCTCGCTATCTCGGCTCGGTCACCTCGACCAAGCTCAAGGTCACCGGCATCGACCTGTTTTCCGCCGGAGACTTCATTGGCGGCGAAGGCACGGAAACGATCACCCTTTCCGACCCCATCGGCGGCGTCTACAAGAAGCTGGTGATCAAGGACGACATCCTCGTCGGTGCCTGCCTCTACGGCGACACGGCCGATGGCGGCTGGTATTTCCGTCAGGTTCGTGAAAACCACAACGTGGCGCAGATCCGCGACCACCTGATGTTTGGCGAAGGCGCCATCGGCGACACCGGCCACCAGGGTCAGAACAAGGCCATGGCCATGCCCGATAGCATGGAAGTCTGCGGCTGCAACGGCGTATGCAAGGGCACCATCGTCAAGGCGATCCAGGAACACGGCCTGTTTTCCGTCGACGACGTGAAGAAGCACACCAAGGCCGCCAGCTCCTGCGGGTCCTGCGCAGGCTTGGTCGAGCAGATCCTGATGAACACCGTCGGTGGTGCGGCGGACGTCAAGCCGAAAAGCGAGAAGGCCATTTGCGGCTGCAGCGAACTCAACCACGGCCAGGTGCGCAAGGCCATTCGTGACCATCACCTGCTGACCGTTCCGGACGCCATGGCCTTCATGGACTGGCACACGCCCAACGGCTGCGCGACCTGCCGGCCCGCGCTGAACTATTACCTGATTTCCACCTGGCCCGGCGAAGCCAAGGACGACCCGCAGTCGCGCTTCATCAACGAGCGCGCCCACGCCAACATCCAGAAGGACGGCACCTACTCGGTGGTGCCGCGCATGTTCGGCGGCGTGACCAATGCCGCCGAGCTGCGCCGCATCGCCGATGTCGCCGACAAATACCAGGTGCCGATGGTCAAGGTCACCGGCGGCCAGCGCATCGACCTGCTGGGGATCAGGAAAGACGATCTGCCGAACGTCTGGAAGGATCTGGACATGCCCGACGGCCACGCCTATGGCAAATCCATCCGCACCGTGAAGACCTGCGTCGGGCAGGAGTTCTGCCGCTTCGGCACGCAGAATTCGACGCAACTGGGCATCGAGCTGGAAAAGGCCCTGTTCGGCATGTACTCGCCGCACAAGGTCAAGCTCGCCGTCTCCGCCTGCCCGCGCAACTGCGCCGAATCCGGCATCAAGGACGTCGGCATCATCGGCGTGGATTCCGGCTGGGAGCTGTACATCGGCGGCAACGGCGGCATCAAGACCGAGGCCGGCGAGTTCTTCGTCAAGGTCAGGACGGCCGGGGAAGTCGCCGAGTACAGCTTCGCCTTCCTCCAGCTGTACCGCGAAGAGGCCTTCTACCTGGAGCGCACCGTGCATTACATGCAGCGCGTGGGGCTGGACTACATCAAGAAGTCCGTTCTGGAAGATGAAGCCCGGCGCAAGGCCCTGAGTCAGCGCCTGATGTATTCGCTGAGCTTCGAGGGCGACGGCTGGAAGAAGGCCATCGCGGAACAGTCGCTGAAAAAGGAATACGAAACGATCCAGCTCAAATCGATCGAGCCCGCCTGAAATCCAGGCTCGACCGACACCGCCCGCCATTCGAGGAAATCACCATGACCTTGTTCGACATCTGCTCCCTGGACGAGATCAACCCGCTCGGCGCACGCATCGTCGCCGGCCCCAAGGGCGACATCGCGGTGTTCCGCACCGCGGATGATCAAGTCTTCGCATTGGACGACCGCTGCCCGCACAAGGGCGGTCCGCTGTCGCAAGGCATCGTCTTCGGCAAGCAGGTCGCCTGCCCGCTGCATAACTGGCAAATCAACCTGGACAGCGGCGAAGCCGTGGCGCCCGACGTGGGCTGTGCGCATCGCCACGAAGCCCGCGTCGAGAACGGCCGCGTGCTGCTCTCGCTGAATAGCGCAACCGAGTGCGCCTGACTGCGGCGCCAGCGAGCCCATCCATGAACGAATTGCCAGGAGACGACGCCATGCGCCAGACAACCGCCTCGACCTGCTGCTACTGCGGCGTGGGCTGCGGTGTACTGATCGAGCACGACGGCGAGCGCATCCTCGATGTCGCCGGCGACCCGAACCACCCGGCCAACTTCGGCAAGCTGTGCAGCAAGGGCTCGACCCTGCACCTGACCGGCGACCTCGACGCCCGTGCGCTCTACCCCGAACTGCGCCTGGGCAAGGGCCTGGCCCGTGCCCGCACCGACTGGGACAGCGCCCTGGATCACGCCGCCAAGGTGTTTGCCGAAACCATTGCCGAACACGGCCCCGACAGCGTCGCGTTCTATATCTCCGGCCAGCTGCTGACCGAGGACTATTACGCCTTCAACAAGCTCGCCCGCGCGCTGGTCGGCACCCACAACATCGACTCGAATTCCCGCCTGTGCATGTCTTCTGCGGTGGTCGGCTACAAGCGCAGCCTCGGCGCCGACGCGCCACCCTGCAGCTACGAGGACATCGAGCAGAGCGACTGCGTGCTGATCGTCGGCAGCAACATGGCCTATGCCCACCCGGTATTGTTTCGCCGCCTGGAAGACGCCAAAGCGAAGCGGCCGGAGATGAAGGTCATCGTCGTCGATCCGCGCCGCACCGACACCTGCGAACTGGCCGACCTGCACCTCGGCATCCTGCCGGGAACGGATGTCGCCTTGTTCCACGGCATTCTGCATCTGCTGCTGTGGGAAGGCTGGATCGACCGGGACTTCATCGATGCCCACGCCGACGGCTTCGATGACTTGAAGCACCTCGCGCGCGACTACAACCCGTCGATGGTCGCCGACCTGTGCGGCATCAGCGTGAACGAACTGCAAAGCTGTGCACGGATGATCGGCAACGCGCCGAGCTTTCTGTCGCTCTGGTGCATGGGCGTGAACCAGTCGAGTTCGGGCAGCACCAAGAACAGCGCGCTGATCAACCTGCATCTGGCCACCGGACAGATTGGCCGCACCGGCGCCGGGCCCTTCTCGCTGACCGGCCAACCCAACGCCATGGGCGGCCGCGAAACCGGCAGCCTGTCCAACCTGCTGCCCGGTCATCGCGAAGCCGGCAACCCCGCGCATCGTGCCGAAGTCGCGGCGTATTGGGGTGTCGACAGGCTGCCCGAAACCACCGGACTTTCCGCCATCGAACTGTTCGACGCCGTGCACAGCGGGCGGATCAAGGCGCTGTGGATCGCCTGCACCAACCCCGCTCAATCCATGCCGGATCAGCGGAAGATTCACGAAGCCTTGGCCGCTTGCCCCTTCGTCGTGGTTCAGGAAGCCTTCTTCACCACCGAGACCTGTCGCTACGCGGACCTGCTGCTGCCCGCCGCCAGTTGGGGCGAGAAGGAAGGCACTGTGACCAACTCCGAGCGTCGCGTCAGCCACGTGCGCGCCGCCGTCCCGGCCCCTGGCGAGGCCCGCGCCGACTGGTCGATCACCTGCGACTTCGCTCGCCGTCTGGAAAAGCTGATGCGCCCCGGCCAGGCCAGCCTGTTCGCGTTCGATAGCGCCGCCGCGCTGTTCGAGGAATACAAGCTGCTCACCCAGGGCCGCGATCTGGATCTGTCCGGGCTCAGCCACGCGCTGATCGACCAGCTCGGCCCGCAGCAGTGGCCGTTCCCTGACGGCAGCGAGCGAGGCACGCCGCGGCTCTACGGCGATGGAGTGTTTCCAACCGAAAATGGCCGGGCACGCTTTCTCGCCGAGCATTACCAGGCGCCGCAGGAAAAGCGCGAGGCGCGCTTTCCGCTGATCCTCAACACGGGTCGTCTGCGCGACCACTGGCACGGCATGAGCCGCACCGGCACCGCCGCGCGGTTATTCGGTCATGTGGAAGAAGCGGTCCTCGGCATGAACGCCGACGACATGCGCCGCCGTCGTCTGCTCGACGGTCAGTTAGTCAGAATCAGAAGCCGTCGCGGCCATCTGGTGCTGCCGGTGCAGAAGGACGACAGCCTGCGGGTCGGCCAGGCGTTCGTGCCCATGCATTGGGGCGATCGTTTTCTCAGGGGGCTGGGCGTGAATGTCCTCAGCCTGCCCGCCTCCGATCCTCTGTCGAAACAACCCGAGCTCAAGCACGCCGGAATCGAAGTGGAAGCGGTCGAGCTGCCCTGGCAGTTCTTTGCCCTGGTCGAAGGCGCGGTGCAGCAGCGCTTCGAAGCCCTGCGCCCGCTGTTCGAAGGCTTCGCCTACGCAAGCTTCAGCCTGGCCGGGCGTGAGCGCCCGGCGCTGGTCATTAGAGCGGCTTGCACCGAGGCACCCAGCGCCGCGCAGCTGGCGCGATTCGATCAGTTGCTGGGGCTCGACGAAGGTCCCGTAGTGGCCTACGACGATCCGCGGCGCGCAGTCGGCAAGCGGGTCCGGATCGATGAAGGCCGCATCGTTGCCCTGAGCCTTTCCGGCGAGACGGCCGCGCGTCACTGGCTGAAAACCCTCTGGCACGACGGCAAGGCCGACGCAGCCCTGCGCCGCTGGATGCTCGCGCCGCTGAGCACCCCTCCAGGTGGCAGCGAATTCAAGACCGCCAAGACGCTGTGCAACTGCATGAACGTCAGTCAGGAGGCGATCTGCGCCGGCATCGACCAAGGGCTGGATCTGAATGGCTTGAAGAAAGAACTGGGCTGCGGCACCAGCTGCGGCTCCTGCGTACCGGAAATCAAGCGACTGCTGGTGAAGACGCCCGCAGTGGCTTGACGCAACAACACTTGAACAGGCGGTGCAGCACGCATCGCCTACACGATTACAGCAGCACGAGAGGTGGAAACATGAGCGCAAAAGTCTGGCTGGTTGGCGCAGGTCCTGGCGACCCGGAACTGCTGACGCTCAAGGCCGTGCGCGCCATGGACGAGGCGCAGGTGGTGCTGATCGACGATCTGGTCAATCCCGCCGTGCTCGAACATTGCCCGACCGCGCGGGTGATCCCGGTGGGCAAGCGCGGCGGCTGCCGCTCGACCCCGCAGGCCTTCATTCACCGACTGATGCTGCGCTACGCCCGTCAGGGGAAGTGCGTCGTACGCCTGAAAGGCGGCGATCCATGCATCTTCGGCCGCGGCGGCGAAGAAGCCGAATGGCTGGCCGAGCGCGGCATCGAAGTGGAAATGGTCAACGGCATCACCGCAGGGCTGGCGGGCGCCACCCAGTGCGGGATATCCCTGACCCAGCGCGGTATTGCCCGCGGCGTGACGCTGGTCACCGCGCATACGCTCGACGGCAGCAGCCCCGAGTGGCATGCGCTGGCGAAGAGCGGCACGACACTGGTCGTGTATATGGGTGTGAGCAGTTTGCAGCAGGTGCAGAACGGCCTGATCGAAGGCGGCTTGCCGGCGAGCACGCCGGTGGCCATGATCGAAAACGCGTCCCTGCCACAGCAGCGCGAACGCCGCTCCACCCTCGCCGCCCTGTGCGTCGACGCGGCACGCTTCCAACTCAAGAGCCCGGCGATCCTGGTCATCGGTGAAGTGGCAGCGACACAGGGGACTTATGGCGACGGTCGAGTGAAACAAGCCAATGGCAGCGCGGCCTGATGCCGGCCGAGGGATACGGCAGAGCAACCGATTCAGCCGACTGCAGGCTCGTGTTCATGCTTGATCTGCCGATCTAGAGCCTTATCAGGCCGCACCCACGCTTCAGGCCGAAAGGGACGAACCAACAAAAATATTTCAATAAGTTTCGTCAGAAACATGTACGTGCACTTTATATGGGCATAGTATGTGCACCCATCACAAGGTTGCGACGCTTGGCCGCAGCTGCAATAAAGCCGTTTCTCCAGGGAGTCCGGCATGCCTGATGTCACTCTGTCCCACAACTGGGGCTTCGCTGTATTTCTTCTCGGCGTCATCGCGCTGTGCGCGTTCATGCTCGGCGCTTCCAGCCTGCTCGGCAGCAAGGCCTGGGGTCGCGCCAAGAACGAACCTTTCGAGTCCGGCATATTGCCCACGGGCAGTGCGCGACTGCGTTTTTCCGCAAAATTCTATCTGGTCGCGATGCTCTTCGTGATCTTCGACGTTGAAGCCCTATATCTCTTTGCCTGGGCTGTCTCGGTGCGCGAAAGCGGCTGGGCGGGCCTCATTGAAGCTACCGTATTCATAGCAATTCTGTTGGCGGGTCTTGTTTATCTGTGGCGGGTGGGTGCGCTCGATTGGGCGCCATCCAGCCGTCGCGAGCGACAGGCGAAGCTAAAACAATGAGGCTCTTGGCATGCAATACAAACTTACCCGGATCGATCCGGATGCGGTCGTTGATCGCTATCCGGTCGGCCAACAGGAGACTGTTGCCGATCCATTAGAAGACCAGGTTCATCGCAACATCTACATGGGCAAGCTGGAAGACGTGCTGAGTGGCGCGGTCAACTGGGGGCGCAAGAACTCCCTCTGGCCGTACAACTTCGGCCTGTCGTGCTGCTATGTGGAGATGACCACGGCCTTCACCGCGCCTCATGACATCGCCCGCTTCGGTGCCGAAGTCATCCGCGCCTCGCCGCGCCAGGCCGACTTCATGGTCATTGCCGGTACCTGCTTCATCAAGATGGCACCCGTCATCCAGCGTCTCTACGAACAAATGCTCGAACCCAAGTGGGTCATCTCCATGGGTTCGTGCGCCAACTCCGGTGGTATGTACGACATCTACTCGGTCGTTCAGGGGGTCGACAAGTTCCTCCCTGTCGACGTCTACATACCCGGCTGCCCGCCCCGCCCCGAGGCGTTCCTGCAAGGTTTGCAACTGTTGCAGGAATCCATCGGCAAGGAGCGTCGCCCGCTTTCCTGGGTCGTCGGCGATCAAGGCGTCTATCGCGCCGAGATGCCGTCGCAGAAGGAACAGCGACGCGAACAGCGTATCCAGGTCACCAACCTGCGCAGCCCCGACGACGTGTGAGCCTGGCTTTCCGCCAGGAAGGCCCCCGCACACCCAACCGTTGACCGAAAGCGACCGAGATCATGACTGCAGGCAATGCTCTGTACATCCCGCCCTACAAGGCTGACGACGGGGATATCGTCGTCGAACTGAACGCGCACTTCGGCGCCGAGACCTTCACCGTGCAGCCCAGCCTGACCGGCATGCCGGTGCTCTGGGTGCCGCGTGAAAAGCTCATCGAGGTGCTGGGGTTCCTGCGCCAGGTCAGCAAGCCCTACGTGATGCTCTACGACCTGAGCGCCACCGACGAGCGCCTGCGTACCCACCGCCGCGGCCTGCCGGCTGCCGATTTCAGCGTGTTCTACCAGCTGATGTCGCTGGAGCGGAACAGCGACGTGATGATCAAGGTGGCGCTCAGTGAAAGCGACCTCCGACTGCCCACCGCCTCGACCATCTGGCCCAATGCCAACTGGTACGAGCGTGAAATCTGGGACATGTTCGGCATCGACTTCGAGGGGCATCCGCTGCTCAAGCGCATGCTGATGCCACCGAACTGGGAAGGCCACCCGCTGCGCAAGGATTACCCCGCGCGGGCCACCGAATTCGACCCCTATATGCTCAACGCCGCCAAGCAGGAGCTCGAGCAGGAAGCCCTGCGCTTCAAGCCGGAAGACTGGGGCATGAAGCGCGGCAGCGAGCACGAGGACTATATGTTCCTCAACCTCGGCCCCAACCATCCCTCCGCGCACGGGGCGTTTCGGATCATCCTCCAGCTCGACGGCGAGGAGATTCTCGATTGCGTACCGGAGATCGGCTATCACCATCGCGGCGCCGAGAAGATGGGCGAGCGCCAGAGCTGGCACAGCTATATTCCCTATACCGATCGCGTCGACTACCTCGGCGGCGTGATGAACAACCTGCCCTACGTGCTCGCGGTGGAAAAGCTGGCCGGTATCAAGGTGCCGGACCGCGTCGATTTCATCCGGGTGATGATGGCCGAGTTCTTCCGCATCCAGAATCACCTGCTCTACCTGGGTACCTATATCCAGGACGTCGGCGCAATGACGCCGGTGTTCTTCACCTTCACCGACCGCCAGCGCGCCTACAAGGTGATCGAAGCCATCACCGGTTTCCGTATGCATCCGGCCTGGTATCGCATCGGCGGCGTCGCCCACGACCTGCCGCGCGGCTGGGACAAGCTGGTTCGAGAGTTCCTCGACTGGATGCCCAAGCGCCTGAAGGAATATGAAAAAGCCGCGCTGAAGAACAGCATCCTGATAGGCCGTACCAAGGGCGTGGCGGCTTACAACACCAAACAGGCGCTGGACTGGGGCGTGACCGGTGCCGGCCTGCGCGCCACCGGTCTCGATTTCGACTTGCGCAAGGCACGGCCCTACTCCGGCTACCAGCACTTCGACTTCGAGGTGCCGCTGGCCGCCAACGGTGACGCCTACGACCGGTGCATGGTCAAGATGGGTGAAATGCGCGAGAGCCTGAAAATCATCGAACAGTGCCTCAAGCACATGCCGGCAGGTCCCTACAAGGCCGATCACCCGCTGACCACGCCGCCGCCCAAAGAGCGCACGCTGGAGCACATCGAGACCCTGATCACCCACTTCCTGCAGGTGTCCTGGGGGCCGGTGATGCCCGCCAACGAAAGCCTGCAGATGATCGAGGCGACCAAGGGCATCAACAGTTACTACCTGACCAGCGATGGCGGAACCATGAGCTACCGGACGCGCATCCGCACGCCCAGCTTCCCGCATCTGCAGCAGATCCCGTCGGTGATCAACGGCAGCATGATCCCGGACCTGATCGCCTATCTGGGCAGCATCGATTTCGTTATGGCCGACGTGGACCGCTGATATGAGCACAGTAATCAAGACTGATCGTTTCGCCTTGAGCGAAGCCGAGCGCTCGGCCATCGAGCACGAAATGCATCATTACGAAGACCCTCGCGCAGCCTCCATCGAGGCGCTGAAGATCGTCCAGAAGGCCCGTGGCTGGGTACCGGACGGCGCCTGCGATGCCATCGGCGCGATCCTCGGGATTCCGGCCAGCGACGTCGAGGGCGTCGCTACCTTCTATAGCCAGATCTTCCGCGTACCGGTGGGCCGCCACATCATCCGGGTGTGCGACAGCATGACCTGCTACATCGGCGGTCACGAGAGCGTGCTGGACAGCATCAGGAATGAAATCGGCATCGCGCCGGGCCAGACCACCGCGGACAACCGCTTCACGTTGATCCCGGTCTGCTGCTTGGGCAACTGCGACAAGGCGCCGGCACTGATGATCGACGACGACACCTTCGGCGACGTGCAGCCCGGCGGTGTCGCAGCCCTGCTGGAGGCCTATCAATGAACGTCAAGCAACTGGCATCGTTCGGCCCGGCCAACCGCATCGAGCGTCGCGAAGAAACCCATCCGCTGACCTGGCGCCTGCGCGACGACGGGCAGCCGGTCTGGCTCGACGACTACCGGCAGAAGAACGGTTACGCGGCGCTGAGCAAGGCACTGGCCGAGATGGCCGGCGCCGACATCGTGCAGACCGTGAAGGATTCCGGCCTCAAGGGCCGCGGCGGCGCGGGCTTTCCCACCGGCGTGAAGTGGGGCCTGATGCCCGCCGACGAATCGCTGAACATCCGCTACCTGCTGTGTAATGCGGACGAGATGGAGCCCAACACCTGGAAGGACCGGCTGCTCATGGAGCAGCTGCCGCACCTGCTGATCGAAGGCATGATCATAAGCGCGCGCGCGCTCAAGGCCTATCGCGGCTACATCTTCCTGCGTGGCGAATACGTCGACGCGGCACGCAACCTCAATCGCGCCATCGACGAAGCGAAAGCCGCCGGCCTGCTGGGCAAGAACATCCTCGGCAGTGGTTTCGATTTCGAGCTGTTCGTGCACACCGGCGCCGGTCGCTACATCTGCGGCGAGGAAACCGCGCTGATCAACTCGCTGGAAGGCCGCCGCGCCAACCCGCGCGCCAAGCCGCCCTTCCCCGCCGCCGTCGGCGTCTGGGGCAAGCCGACCTGCGTCAACAATGTCGAAACCCTATGCAACGTGCCGGCAATCATCGGCAATGGCGTGGACTGGTACAAGTCGCTGGCCCGTCCCGGCAGTGAAGACATGGGCAGCAAGCTGATGGGCTTCTCCGGCAAGGTGAAGAACCCGGGCATCTGGGAACTGCCCTTCGGCATTACCGCCCGCGAGTTGTTCGAAGACTACGCCGGCGGCATGAAGGACGGTTACCAGCTCAAGTGCTGGCAGCCCGGCGGGGCCGGCACCGGCTTTCTGCTGCCCGAGCATCTGGAAGCACAGATGTACGCAGGCGGCGTCGCCAAATTCGGCACGCGCATGGGCACCGGTCTGGCACTGGCCGTGGACCACACCGTCAGCATGGTTTCGCTGCTGCGCAACATGGAAGAGTTCTTCGCCCGAGAATCCTGCGGCTGGTGTACTCCGTGCCGCGACGGCCTGCCCTGGAGCGTCAAGACCCTGCGTGCGCTGGAGCGCGGCCAGGGCACGGCCCAGGACCTAGACATCCTGTTGCGGCTGGTGGACTTCCTCGGCCCCGGCAAGACGTTCTGCGCCCATGCACCCGGCGCGGTGGAGCCCCTGGGCGCCGCAATCAAATATTTCCGCTCGGAGTTCGAGGCGGGCGTTGCCCAGGTGAGCGCCACACCGCCACAGCAGCCTGAAGCCTGAAGCCTGAAGCCTGAAGCCTGAAGCCTGAAGCCTGAAGCCTGAAGCGAAAAGATTTCCTATTAGCCAGACCCGCGCAAGCGGATGAGAAGACCTAGAAATGGCCACTATCCACGTAGACGGCAAAGACTACGAAGTCGATGGGGCGGACAACCTGTTGCAGGCCTGTCTGTCGCTCGGCCTCGATGTCCCCTATTTCTGCTGGCACCCGGCGCTGGGCAGCGTCGGTGCCTGCCGCCAGTGCGCGGTCAAGCAGTACTCCGATGAAAACGACACCCGCGGTCGCCTGGTCATGTCCTGCATGACGCCAGCGACCGACAACAGCTGGATCTCCATCGAAGACGAGGAAGCCAAGGCGTTCCGCGCCAGCGTCGTCGAATGGTTGATGATCAACCACCCGCACGACTGCCCGGTGTGCGAAGAAGGCGGTCACTGCCACCTTCAGGACATGACGGTGATGACCGGCCACAACCAGCGCCGTTATCGCTTCTCCAAGCGCACCCACCAGAACCAGGAGCTCGGCCCGTTCATCGCCCACGAGATGAACCGCTGCATCGCCTGCTACCGCTGCACCCGCTATTACAAGGACTACGCTGGCGGCACCGACCTCGGTGTCTACGGCGCCCACGACAACCTCTATTTCGGTCGCGTCGAAGACGGCGTGCTGGAAAGCGAGTTCTCCGGCAATCTCACCGAGGTCTGCCCCACCGGCGTGTTCACCGACAAGACCCACTCCGAACGCTACAACCGCAAGTGGGACATGCAGTTCGCGCCGAGCATCTGCCATGGCTGTTCGTCCGGCTGCAACATCAGCCCCGGCGAACGCTACGGCGAGCTGCGCCGCATCGAGAACCGCTTCAATGGCGAGGTGAACCACTACTTCCTATGCGACCGCGGTCGTTTCGGCTACGGCTACGTCAACCGCGCGGACCGGCCCCGCCAGCCGCTCCTCGGCACGGATAAACTCGGTGTCGACGCCGCCCTCGACGCGGCTGCCGGCCTGCTGGACGGCAAGCGGGTGATCGGCATCGGCTCGCCACGCGCCAGCCTGGAAAGCAACCATGCGCTGCGTGAGCTGGTCGGTGCGCAGGACTTCTACAGCGGCGTCGCCGCCACGGAACTTGAAAATATCCGGCTGATCCGCCAGCTGATGCAACACGGCCCGCTACCGGTGCCATCGATGCGCGATATCGAAAGCCACGACGCGGTGTTCATTCTCGGTGAAGACCTCACCCAGACAGCCGCGCGCATAGCGCTGGCCGTGCGCCAGGCCGCCAAGGGCAAGGCCACCGAGATCGCCGCCTCGATGAAGATTCAGGATTGGCACATCGCCGCGGTGCAGAACGTCGCACAAGGCGCCCTGCATCCCGTGTTCATCGCCAGCGTCGCCGAGACCCGCCTCGATGACATCGCCGAGCAGAGCGTGCACGCCGCGCCGGCGGATCTTGCCCGCCTCGGTTTCGCCGTAGCGCATGCCATCGATCCGAGCGCACCGGCTGTCGAGGGTCTGGAAGCCGAGGGCCAAGAACTGGCACAACGGATCGCCGACGCCCTGCTCGCCGCCAAGCGCCCGTTGCTGATCAGCGGCGCCTCGCTGGGCGAGAAGAGCCTGATCGAAGCGGCAGGCAACATCGCCCAGGCGCTGAAGAACCGTGAGAAGAACGCCTCGATCAGCCTTGTCGTGCCGGAAGCCAACAGCCTCGGCGTCGCGCTGCTCGGTGGCGAGTCCGTGGAAGCTGCGCTGGACGCCCTGATTGCAGGCAGTGCCGACGCGGTGATCGTGCTCGAGAACGATCTGTATCGCCGTGCCAGCCAGGCCAAGGTCGATGCGGCCCTCGCCGCCGCCAGCGCCGTCATCGTCGCCGATCATCAGCAGACGGCGACCACGGCCAAGGCTCACCTCGTGCTGTCGGCCGCCAGCTTTGCCGAGGCCGACGGCACGCTGGTTAGCCAGGAGGGCCGCGCGCAGCGCTTCTTCCAGGTTTTCGAACCCAGCTACTACGACAGCAAGGTGCTGGTGCGTGAAGGCTGGCGCTGGATGCACGCGCTGCACTGCACGCTGCAGGGCAAGGCGGTGGACTGGACCACGCTGGATCAGGTCACCGCGGACTGCGCGGCAACCAACCCGCAGCTGGCGGGCATCCTCCATGCGGCGCCGCTCGCCTCGTTCCGCATCAAGGGCCTGAAAATGGCGCGCGAACCACTGCGCTACAGCGGACGCACCGCCATGCGCGCCAACATCAGCGTGCACGAACCGCGTCAGCCGCAGGACCCGGATTCGCCGTTCGCCTTTTCCATGGAAGGCTATTCGGGCAGCGCCGAAGACCGTCAGCAAATCCCGTTCGCCTGGTCGCCGGGCTGGAACTCGCCGCAGGCCTGGAACAAGTTCCAGGATGAAGTGGGGGGTCACCTGCGCGCCGGCGATCCGGGCGTTCGTTTGCTGGACGGTGTACGTCAGGACCTGGGCTGGAAAACCGCGCCGCGTGCTTTCACGCCCGCGCTCGGCACCTGGCAGGTAGTGCCACTGCATCACCTGTTCGGCAGCGACGAAACCTCGGCTCTCGCTGCCCCGATCCAGAGCCGCATCCCGCAACCTTACGTCGCCCTGGCCGAAGCCGAAGCCAGCCGCGCTGGCGTGGCCGAAGGCGAGCTGCTGAGTCTGCGTGTCGCCGATCGGCCGCTGCGGCTGCCGGTCCGCATCGATGCATCCCTGGCCCTCGGTCTCGTAGGCCTGCCGGTCGGTCTGGCCGGCGTCCCCGTGTTCAACGCCGGCGATCTGGCCACTGAGCTGGAGGGCGCCCGATGAGCTGGCTGACTCCCGAAGTAATCGACGTGATCGTCGCCGTCGTCAAGGCGCTGGTGATCATGCTCGCGGTGGTGGTCTGCGGTGCGCTGCTCAGCTTCGTCGAACGGCGCCTGCTGGGTTGGTGGCAGGACCGCTACGGTCCCAACCGGGTCGGGCCATTCGGCATGTTCCAGCTCGCCGCCGACATGTTGAAGATGTTCTTCAAGGAAGACTGGAACCCGCCGTTCTCCGATCGCCTGATCTTCACCCTGGCACCGGTGGTGGCGATGAGTTCGCTGCTGATCGCCTTCGCCATCGTGCCGATAACACCGACCTGGGGCGTGGCGGACCTGAACATTGGACTGCTGTTCTTCTTCGCCATGGCAGGTCTCACCGTCTACGCGGTGCTCTTCGCCGGCTGGTCGAGCAACAACAAGTTCGCCCTGCTCGGCGCCCTGCGCGCGTCGGCGCAGACCGTGTCATACGAGGTGTTCCTGGGCCTGTCGCTGATGGGCATCGTCGCCCAGGTCGGCTCGTTCAACATGCGTGACATCGTCGAATACCAGCAACAGCACCTATGGTTCATCATTCCGCAGTTCCTCGGCTTCTGTACGTTCTTCATCGCCGGCGTCGCGGTCACCCACCGCCACCCGTTCGACCAGCCGGAAGCCGAGCAGGAACTGGCCGACGGTTACCACGTCGAGTATGCGGGAATGAAGTGGGGCATGTTCTTCGTCGGCGAGTACATCGGCATCGTGACCATTTCGGCGCTGCTGACCACGCTGTTCTTCGGCGGCTGGCACGGCCCGTTCCTCGACGCCCTGCCCTGGCTGTCATTCTTCTGGTTCGCCATCAAAACCGGGTTTTTCATCATGCTGTTCGTGCTGCTGCGCGCCTCGCTGCCGCGCCCGCGCTACGACCAGGTGATGGCCTTCGGCTGGAAATTCTGCCTGCCGCTGACCCTGATCAACCTGCTGGTGACCGGCGCATTCGTGCTGGCCGCGGCCCAGTAAGGAGCAAACACGATGTTCAAATACATTGGCGCGGTGCTGCACGGCACCTACACCCAACTACGCAGCCTGGTAATGGTTTTCAGCCACGGCTTTCGCAAGCGCGACACCCTGCAATATCCGGAAGAAGCGGTCTATCTGCCGCCCCGCTATCGCGGCCGCATCGTGCTGACCCGCGACCCCGACGGCGAGGAGCGCTGCGTGGCCTGCAACCTCTGCGCGGTGGCCTGCCCGGTGGCCTGCATTTCGCTGCAGAAGGCCGAGACCGACGAGGGCCGCTGGTACCCGGAATTCTTCCGCATCAACTTCTCGCGCTGCATTTTCTGCGGGCTCTGCGAAGAAGCCTGCCCGACCAACGCGATCCAGCTCACCCCGGATTTCGAGATGGGCGAGTACAAGCGTCAGGACCTGGTGTACGAGAAGGAAGACCTGCTGATTTCCGGCCCCGGCAAATACCCCGACTACAACTTCTACCGCGTCTCCGGCCTGGCCATCGCCGGTAAGCCCAAGGGCGCCGCGCAGAACGAGGCGGAGCCGATCAACGTCAAGGGGTTGTTGCCATGACGGCTGTCGATGAAAAGCGCTGGCCGTGGCCATCAGGTATCCGTGGGAGCGGTCTTGACCGCGAATCGGGTCCTGAAAGCTCGCGGTCGAGACCGCTCCCACAGGGTCAGGGCACGGCTTTTTCGTTCAGCCTGCAGCTTTCAGCCTTCCAGCGTTCCAGGAGCTTGTAATGGAGTTCGCTTTCTACTTTTCCGCTGGCGTGGCGGTGGTCGCCACGCTGAGGGTCATAACCGGTAGCAATCCGGTGCATGCCCTGCTCTACCTGATCACCTCGCTGCTGGCCGTGTCGATGTGCTTTTTCAGCCTCGGCGCGCCCTTTGCCGGCGCGCTCGAGGTCATCGTCTATGCCGGCGCCATCATGGTGCTGTTCGTGTTCGTGGTGATGATGCTCAACCTGGGTCGCAACACCGTCAGCCAGGAGCGCGGCTGGATGGCGCCTCGCGTGTGGTTCGGCCCGTCGCTGTTGGCGGCGATTCTGCTGGCTCAATTGCTCTGGGCGCTGTTTTCAGTCTCCGAATACGCGCCTGCAGGGCTGACCACTGTGGGGCCGAAAGAAGTCGGCGTCGCGCTCTTCGGACCTTATTTGTTGGCCGTCGAACTGGCCTCGATGCTGCTGCTGGCAGCGCTGGTCGCCGCCTTCCACCTTGGCCGCCACGAGGCGAAGGAGTAACCCATGCACTCAATACCGATGGAGCACGGTCTGGCCGTTGCCGCCTTGCTGTTCTGCCTGGGGCTGGTCGGCCTGATGGTGCGGCGCAATATCCTGTTCATGCTGATGAGCCTGGAAGTGATGATGAACGCCACGGGCCTCGCCTTCGTCGTGGCCGGCAGTCGCTGGGGGCAACCCGATGGGCAGATCATGTTCATCCTGGTAATCACGCTGGCTGCCGCCGAGGCCGCCATTGGCCTGGCGATCCTGCTGCAGCTGTACCGCCGCTTCAACACCCTCGATGTCGATGCTGCAAGCGAGATGCGCGGATGAACCTATTATTCCTGACCTTCGTTTTTCCGCTGCTCGGCTACTTCCTGCTGGCCTTCTCGCGCGGACGGATATCCGAAAACCTCGCCGCCACGATCGGCGTCGGCTCGGTCGGCCTGTCGGCGCTGATCGCGGCGCTGTGCATCTGGCAGTTCAATACCACGCCGCCCGTCGATGGCGTGTTTACCCAGCACCTCTGGCAGTGGCTGGACGTGGCGGGTTTCAGCGTCGCCTTCGGCCTGCACCTGGACGGTTTGTCACTTACGATGCTCGGCGTGGTGACCGGGGTGGGCTTTCTCATCCACCTGTTCGCCAGCTGGTACATGCGCGGTGAAGAGGGCTACTCGCGCTTTTTCGCCTACACCAACCTGTTCATTTTCAGCATGTTGCTGCTGGTACTGGGCGACAACCTGCTGCTGCTGTACTTCGGCTGGGAAGGCGTCGGACTGTGCTCGTATCTGCTGATCGGCTTCTACTTCAAGGAGCGCAAGAACGGTAATGCCGCGCTCAAGGCCTTCATCGTGACTCGCATCGGCGACGTGCTGATGGCCTTCGGTCTGTTCATCCTCTTCGTCCAGCTCGGCACGCTGGATATCCAGCAGCTGCTGGTGCTGGCGCCGCAGAAGTTCGCCAGCGGCGATCTCTGGATCACGTTGGCGACCCTGGCACTGCTCGGCGGCGCGGTCGGCAAGTCGGCGCAGCTGCCGCTGCAGACCTGGCTGGCCGATGCCATGGCCGGTCCGACCCCGGTTTCCGCGCTGATCCATGCGGCAACCATGGTCACCGCCGGCGTCTACCTGATCGCCCGCACCCACGGACTGTTCCTGCTCGCACCGGACGTGCACGAGCTGGTCGGCATCGTCGGCGGTGTGACGCTGGTACTGGCGGGCTTCGCCGCGCTGGTGCAGACCGACATCAAGCGCATCCTCGCCTACTCGACCATGAGCCAGATCGGCTACATGTTCCTGGCGCTCGGCGTCGGTGCCTGGGACGCGGCGATTTTCCACCTGATGACCCACGCGTTCTTCAAGGCCCTGCTGTTCCTCGCCTCCGGCGCGGTGATCCACGCCTGCCATCACGAGCAGAACATTTTCAGGATGGGCGGGCTGTGGCGGAAACTGCCGCTGGCCTACGCGAGCTTCATCGTCGGCGGCTCGGCGCTGGCGGCGTTGCCACTGGTCACCGCCGGTTTCTATTCCAAGGACGAGATTCTCTGGGAAGCCTTCGCCAGCGGTCACAGCGGTTTACTCTACGCCGGCTTGGCGGGCGCTTTCCTGACCTCGCTGTACACCTTCCGACTGATCTTCATCGCCTTCCACGGCGAAGCGAAGGTCGAGGCCCACGCCGGCCACGGTATGGCACACAGCGTGCCGCTGGTGGTGCTGATCCTGCTGTCGACGTTCGTCGGCGCCTTGATCGCGCCGCCGCTGGCCGGAGTCCTGCCGGAAAGCGTCGGGCATGCCGGCGGTGAAGCCAAGCACAGTCTGGAAATCGCTTCAGGGGCCATCGCCCTGGCCGGCATCCTGCTCGCCGCCATGCTGTTCCTCGGCAAGCGTGGCCTGGTGACTGCATTGGCGCAGAGCGCGCCCGGGCGCTTCCTGACGGCCTGGTGGTACGCCGCCTGGGGCTTCGACTGGCTCTACGACAAGCTCTTCGTCCAGCCCTATCTGTGGCTGACCCGGCTGCTCGCCCGCGATCCTGTCGATGCCACCATCGGCCTGATTCCGCGTACGGCACGTGGTGGCCATGCCCTGTTGAGCCGCAGCGAAACCGGCCAGTTGCGCTGGTACGCCCTGTCCATCGTTGGCGGAGCCGTGCTGTTGCTCGGCGTCGTTCTGCTCTGAATCTGCGCAAGGACTCGAACCCGTGATTCTGCCCTGGTTAATCCTGATTCCCTTCATCGGCGGCCTGCTCTGCTGGCTCGTCGAGCAATTCGACAAAAGCCTGCCACGCTGGATCGCCCTGCTCACCATGGCGCTGCTGCTCGCGATCGGCCTCTGGCTGTGGGCAACCGGCAATTATCAGCTGGCCCCCGCTCCTGGCGCCGAGGCCAACTGGGCGCTGCAGTTCAAGCACGTCTGGATCGAGCGCTTCGGCATCAACCTGCACCTGGCGCTCGATGGCCTGTCGCTGCTGATGGTCATACTGACCGGACTGCTCGGCGTGCTCTCGGTGCTCTGTTCCTGGAAAGAGATCCAGCGCCACGTCGGCTTCTTCCACCTGAACCTGATGTGGATCCTTGGCGGCGTGGTCGGGGTGTTCCTCGCGCTCGACCTGTTCCTGTTCTTCTTTTTCTGGGAAATGATGCTGGTGCCGATGTATTTCCTCATCGCACTCTGGGGTCATAGCGCCGAAGGCAAGCGTTCGCGGATCAATGCGGCAACCAAATTCTTCATCTACACCCAGGCCAGCGGTTTGATCATGCTGGTGGCGATCCTCGGGCTGGTCCTGGTCAATTACCACAACACCGGCACCCTGACCTTCGACTACGAACTGCTGCTCAAGGCCGAGCTGGCGCCGGGCATCGAGTACCTGCTGATGCTGGGCTTCTTCATCGCCTTTGCGGTGAAGTTTCCCATCGTGCCGTTCCATTCCTGGTTGCCAGACGCCCATGCCCAGGCGCCGACAGCGGGCTCGGTCGACCTGGCCGGCATCCTGCTGAAGACGGCCGCCTACGGCATGATCCGCTTCGCCCTCCCGCTGTTCCCCGAGGCCTCGATGGACTTCGCACCGATCGCCATGGGGCTGGGGCTGCTCGGCATTTTCTATGGCGCCCTGCTCTCGTTCGCACAGACCGACATCAAGCGATTGATCGCCTATTCCAGCGTCTCGCACATGGGCTTCGTGCTGATCGGGATCTACTCGGGCAGCCAACTCGCATTGCAAGGCGCCGTGGTGCTGATGATCGCCCACGGCCTTTCGGCGGCGGCGCTGTTCATCCTCAGCGGTCAGCTCTATGAACGCCTGCATACCCGGGACATGCGCGAAATGGGCGGCCTCTGGTCGCGCCTGCCGTGGCTTCCTCCACTGAGCCTGTTCTTCGCCGCCGCCTCGCTGGGCCTGCCGGGCACCGGCAACTTCATCGGTGAGTTCGTAGTGCTGTTCGGCGCCTTTGCCGATTCGCCCTTGGTGGTGGTGATCGCGACCTTCGGCCTGGTGCTCTCGTCGGTCTACTCGCTGGCGATGATCCACCGTGCCTACTTCGGCCCGTCCCGTGCAGAGGGGATGCTACAGGGCCTGGATGGGCGCGAGGTGTCCATGGTGCTGGTCCTGGCGCTGCTGCTGGTCCTGCTGGGCGTGTTCCCACAGAGGGTGTTCGACACCTCGCACGCCACCATCAGCGGTGTGCAGCAATGGCTAGATGCCGCTTTCTCCCCAACCGTTTCGGCCCGGTAGTAACCGCTATGCAATTGAATCATCAATACATCATCGCCCTGCTACCGCTGCTGATCACCGGCGCCACCGCCATCGCGGTCATGTTGACGATCGCCTGGCGACGCCACTACGGCCTCACCTTCGTCGTCACCTCCGCTGGCCTGACGCTTGCGCTGCTTTCGATCGTGCCAGCGCTGCAAGTGGGCTCGCTGAACGTCACGCCCATGCTGCGGCTGGATGCATTCGCCTACTTCTATTCGGCTCTCGTGCTGGTCGCGACCCTGGCCTGCGTGACGCTGGCGCATGCCTATCTCGGCGAAGCCGATTCGGAAGGATTTCCGGGCAATCGCGAGGAGCTCTTCCTGCTGATGTCGCTGGCGGCCGCGGGAGGATTGGTGCTGGTCAGCACGCAACACTTGGCGGGGCTCTTCATTGGACTGGAGTTGCTCTCGGTGCCGGTCTACGGGTTGGTTGCCTATGCCTTCTTCAACAAGCGCTCGCTGGAAGCCGGAATCAAATACATGGTGCTGTCCGGCGCCGGCAGCGCCTTCATGCTGTTCGGCATGGCACTGCTCTATGCCGAATCGGGCAGTCTCGATTTCACCGGCATCGGCGCCAGCCTGGCGGCGCAAGGCTCGTCCATCCTGGTGCAGGCCGGCATCGGCATGATGCTGGTCGGTCTGGGCTTCAAGCTTTCGCTCGCGCCCTTTCATCTGTGGACACCCGACGTCTACGAAGGCGCGCCGGCACCGGTCGCGGCCTTTCTGGCGACTGCCAGCAAGGTGGCGGTGTTCGCGGTGCTGCTGCGCCTGTATCAACTGTCGCCCGCAACCAGCGGTGGCTGGCTGAACGAAGCGCTGAGCCTGATCGCCATCGCGTCGATCCTGATGGGTAACCTGCTGGCGCTGAACCAGAGCAATCTCAAGCGCCTGCTGGGTTATTCGTCCATCGCCCACTTCGGCTACCTGCTGGTCGCGTTCATCGCCAGCAAGGGCTTGGCGGTCGAGGCCATTGGCGTTTATCTGGTGACCTATCTGCTCACCACCCTCGGTGCGTTCGGCGTGGTCAGCCTGATGTCGAGCCCCTACAAAGGGCGCGATGCGGACGCGCTGTACGAGTACCGCGGCCTGTTCTGGCGTCGGCCCTACCTCACCGCGGTGCTTACCGTGATGATGCTGTCGCTTGCCGGGATTCCACTGACGGCGGGCTTCGTGGGCAAGTTCTACGTCATCGCATCCGGGGTCGAGTCGCAGCTGTGGTGGTTGCTGGGCGCCTTGATCATCGGCAGCGCCGTGGGCCTGTTTTACTATCTGCGGGTGGTGGTGACGCTGTATCTGGTCGAGCCGGGCATCCGCCGTCACGATGCCCCGTCGAACTGGGGTCAGCGTGCCGGCGGCATCATGCTATTGGCGATTGCCGTGCTGGCCTTCTTCCTCGGCGTCTACCCGCAGCCGTTGCTGGAACTGGTCCAGCATGCAGGGCTTGCCGCTGTATAGCTGGTGGCCAGAGGTGATGGATGGGTTGCGCTAGGCGGCATTTGCGCAACCGGAGAGGTCGTGATGCAACGATAGGCGCTCATCCCTGACACGAGCCGCGCGATGACAAGCCACGGGACCTTACCACTGCACACTGACCAGCCAGACCATCACCCTCGAAACGGCGCTTCGCTGTTACTTGATTGGGCGCGAAGCTCGTCTCGATAGGAATGGGCATAGACTTCGCGCTGGAAGCCTCCTGTCCTCGTCGGCTGGATGCGCGATGCATTGCGCAGGTGGCCCAATGCCAAAGGAGGCGCCAGACCCTGAGGCGCCTCTAGTCACACCAAGTGCCAAGCAGCGTGCAAAGCCGTGCCGAATAGCCCGCGCTCAAGGCTGCCAGCAAAAAAAACCGCGACCCTGGGGCCGCGGTTTTTTTCGCTACGAGAGCATCACGCCTTCTGCCGCAGCTTCTCCGGTTTGATCAGGAAGCGTGCCAGTGCCGGCAGCAGCCAGATCGCGCCGACCATGTTCCAGAGGAACATGAAGGTCAGCATCAAGCCCATGTCGGCCTGGAACTTGATCGCCGAGAAGACCCAGGTGAACACCCCGATCGCCAGGCAGATGCCGGTGAAGATCACCGCCTTGCCGGTGGTTTTCAGGGTCTGGTAATAGGCTTCCTGCAGCGTCAGGCCCTGGCGCAGGTAGGATTCCAGGCGGCTGTAGATGTAGATGCCGTAGTCCACGCCGATACCCACGCCCAAGGCGATCACCGGCAGCGTCGCGACCTTCACACCGATCCCCATGAAGGCCATCAGCGCATTGCCCAGAATCGAGGTCAGCACCAGCGGCAGGATCACGCAGAGCGTCGCCGCCACGGAGCGGAACGTCAGCAGGCACATGAAGCTCACAGCGGCGTAGACCGCGATCAGCATGGTCGTCTCGGACGCGGCGATGACCTCGTTGGTGGCCGCCTCGATCCCGGCGTTACCGGCAGCAAGGACGAACTCCAGCCCTTCACGGTTGTTTTGCTCGGCAAAATCGCGAGCAACGGACACCACGTGATCCAGCGTCTCCGCCTTATGGTCGTTGAGGAACACCAGCACCGGCGCCAGCGAGCAATCACTGTTGTACATGCCTTCGGCACGGGCGATGGAGCTGTTGAGCACGAACTGGTTACGCGACAGCGTTTCCCA
Organism: Stutzerimonas stutzeri; assembly: GCF_018138085.1. Taxonomy (NCBI): domain Bacteria; kingdom Pseudomonadati; phylum Pseudomonadota; class Gammaproteobacteria; order Pseudomonadales; family Pseudomonadaceae; genus Stutzerimonas; species Stutzerimonas stutzeri. The sequence continues at coordinate 1,985,833 of NZ_CP073105.1, read as the reverse complement.
TTTCAGGCTGCCCTCGTTCATGCCTTTGATGCTTTGCCGCGCGACGGTCACCATCGAGACCGCCGATTGCACGCCCTCGGTGTTTTCCATCCGCCACATCAGCTCGTCCATTGCCGCCAGCGTGTCGTAATGGGCACAGCCTTCGGGCGCCGTCTTGACCATCACCACCAGCACGTCGGAACTGGTCGAGTAGTTGCGGATCACGAAATCGTTATCGAGGTTGTAGCGAGAATCCGGGTGCAATTCCGGAGCGCCCTGGTCGAGGTCGCCTATCTTCAGGTTCTGGCCATACCAGAGCCCACCGCCGACCGCCAACAGCGCAATGACGATAGAGATCGGCGCAACCGTCGGGCTGGCGAAGTTCGCCAGGGCACGCCAGAACGGATGGTTGCGCGCAGCCTCTTCCCGCGCCTGCTTGACCGCACGCTGGCTGATACCCAGGTAGGAAATCGCCACCGGCAACAGGATCAGGTTGGTCAGGATGATCACCGCCACGCCCAGGGACGCACCGATGGCCAGCTCACGGATTACGCCGATGTCGATCAGCAACAGGGTCACGAAACCCACAGCGTCCGAGGCCAACGCCACCATGCCGGGAATGAACAGCTGGCGGAACGCCAGGCGCGCCGCTGACAGCGGGTCATTGGTTTCCCCTGAAGCCATGGCGATGCCGTTGATCTTCTGTACACCGTGGGAAATACCGATAGCGAAGACCAGGAACGGCACCAGCATCGAATAGGGATCGAGACCGAAACCCAGCGTGTGCAGCAAGCCGAGCTGCCAGGCAACAGCGATCAGGGTGGTCACCACCACCGCGATGGTGCTCTTGATGCAGCGGGTGAACCACAGCAGCAACGCCAGGGTGATGCCGATGGCGACGAAGAAGAACAGCGCGACGCCAACCAGACCATCGATCAGGTCGCCGACCTTCTTGGCGAAGCCGATGATGTGGATTTCCACATTCGGGTTCTGCGCCTGGTACTTGTCACGGATCTTTTCTTCCAGCTCATGGGAGAACTTCTGGTAATCGAGCTTGATCTGCTTGCTGCGGTCATCCGGGTCCGAATAGGACTCCATCAGCGGCACGTCGATAATGCTGGACTTGAAGTCGTTGGCCACCAGCCGGCCGATCTGTCCGGACTTGAGGATGTTGCTGCGCAGGTCGTCGAGACTTTCCGGCGAACCGTCGTAGGTCTGCGGGATGACCTCGCCACCGGCGAAGCCCTGCTCGGTAACCTCGGTCCAGCGGACACTGGGGCTCCACAGCGACTTCATGTTGGAACGATCGACGCCCTGGATGTAGAACACCTCGTCATGGATCTGACGCAGTGTCTCCATGTACTCCTTGGAGAAGATGTCGCCATCCTTCGCCGCCACGGATATGCGCACCGTGTTGCCCAGGTTGGCCAGATCATCCCGGTGCTGGAGCATGTTCTGAATGTAGGGATGGCCCAGCGGGATCATCTTCTCGAAGCTGGTCGAAGGACGAACCTGCGCCGCCTGGTAGAAGAGGAATATGCTGATCAACAGGCAGATCAGAATCACCGCCGGACGATTGTTGAAGATCAGGCGCTCTAGAAAAGACGCCGGCTTCTGCTGATGCTTGGTCATGTTGGCTCCGGCTTATTGTTGTTGTGCAGGCAGGTTGGCGCCGGTCGGTGAAACGACCCTGGCGCCGCTCTGGCCGACGAGGACCAGATTGCCGTCCGGGTTGGCGACCACGCCCGACAAGGAGCGCCGATCGGGTCTGCTGAATAGCTTGAACGTCCGTCCCTGGTCATCGCTGCTGAGCACCGTGCCGCCGTGGCCGACCACGACGATGCGGCCATCAGGAAGCAGGTTGCCGTCGGCCAGCCCTGATTCGATCGGGTGGCCGTCATCGAGCAGTTCGATGGCTTGCCAGCTGTCCCCGAAGTCGGCCGAGCGGAACAGGTGACCGCGCAGACCGAAAGCCACTACGACGCCTGGCGCGCCGCCGCCCACGACACCGAAGAACGAGCCCTGATAAGGCGATTCGACGCGCTCCCAGGTCTCGCCCATGTCCTTGGAACGGAACATGCCGCCCATTTCCCCGACGATGAACACGCCTGAGCCGGGAATTTCCGCGATGGCATTGAGGTGGGTGCCGTCTTCGTTGTCGAGCCGATCGGCCACGTCTTCCCAGTGCTGCCCACCGTCGGTCGTTTCCAGCAGCACGCCATAGGCGCCGGTCGCGAAGCCGTGCTGGGCATTTTCGAACCAGACGTCGAGCAGCGGCACTTCGCCTTCGCGGTTTTCGTACTGCTGGGTCCAGGTCTGGCCGCCGTCGCTGGTTGCGAGGATCAGCGCATCATGGCCGACGGCCCAACCGTGCTGCGCATCGGCGAAAGCAACCGCCGTGAGCAACTGACGCGTCGGCACCTTGGCTTGAGTCCAGGAGGCGCCGCCGTCGTCTGAATAAATGATGTGGCCGCGGTCACCTACGGCAACCAGCCGCTTGCCGGCGTACGCGATATCGAGCAGTAACGTCGAAGCCGCCTTCTGCGACTCGATTGCATAACGAACCCCTGGCTCGGCAGCGTTTTGCGCCTGCACCGGAGTGTTTACGACGAACAGAATGGAGAGAACACTGCAGAGCGAGAGCGTTCTTGCCAGCGGCGATCTACTGCTGAACAACGGCGTGCGGGTCGTGTTTTCCGCGCGACCAACCGGTGTGCGCCACGTGACGGGCTCACTCATACATACCCCCTTTATTCTTATTAGGTAGGGCCTGCGTATGGAGACAGGCGAAGCCATGCTATAGGGCTTTCGAAACCGCCGGCAATTGCCTGGACGTTATGTTTTGTTAAGCATGGCTGATTGATATTGCCTAATAGGCAAGCCTTATGGCACAGGGCCTCGAGGCCCCTCTGACGTGACGTTACGACGTGCGTCTATGGCCTAAAAGAGAAATCCCGCGGCAGCGCGCGGGATTTCAAGGTTGCGTCAATCGCACTCAGCGATCGGCCTATCAGGCGAGGCTCTTGCTGACCACCTCGTAGACGTCGCTGGAGAGCTCACCGGAGGCCAGGATCCGCTCCAGCTCGGTCTTCATCAGCCCTTGGCGGCCGGCATCGTACTTGCGCCAGCGGGTCAGCGGCGCCAGCAAGCGTGACGCGATCTGCGGGTTGAGCTTGTTCAGCACGATGACCTGGTCAGCGAGGAAGCGGTAGCCCGCGCCATCGGCCCGATGGAAGTTGACCAGGTTCTGGTTGGCGAAGGCGCCAATCAGGGCACGCACCTTGTTCGGGTTCTTCAGCGTGAACGCGGGATGCTGCATCAGGTGCTGCACCCGCTCCAGGCCGCCCGGCTGGGTGTTGCCGGCCTGGACGCTGAACCACTGATCCATGACCAGCGGGTTGTCCTTGAAGTGTTCGGCAAAGGCTTCGAGCGCCTTGTCGCGCTCGGCTTCGAAGCCCGAGTTGACCAATACCGCCAACGCCGTCAGGCGCTCGGTCATGTTGTCAGCCTGCTCGAACTGATCGACGCAGGCGGCCACGACTTCGGGCTTGCCGCTCAACATCAGGTAGGACAGCGCGATATTCTGCAATGCGCGCCGGGCGAAATGGCTGGCTTCGGCAACATAAGGCGTCTGCCGCGACACCTCGCGGTTGGCCTGGTAACGCTTCCAGAACAGGTCGTACAGCGCGGTGGCGATGTCCTGGCGAGCGAAGTCACGTGCGGCATGGATGGCATCGACGTCCGCCACGTCGCTGATCTCGGTGAGGTACGCCTCGCTCGGCAGTGACAGCATCTCGGCGACCATCGCCTGATCGAGGCTTTCGTCCTCCAACAGGCTGCGCAGCGCCGCGACCAGACGTTGATCGAGCTGCAGCGCTTCACCACGCTGATGCTGGCCGATCATTTCCTGCAGCACCTGCACCGACAATTGCTGGCCCGCCTCCCACCGGTTGAATCCGTCGGAATCGTGCTGCATCAGGAACATCAGCTGGTCGCGGCTGTAGGGGAAGTCCAGCTTCACCGGCGCGGAGAATCCGCGCAGCAGCGACGGCAACGGCTGCTCGGGCACCTCGACAAAGGTAAGGGTCTGCTCGGGCTGGTTCACCGCCAGCACTCGGGTAGTACCGACCGCCGCCTGTTCACCTTGCAGGCGCAGCGCGATTTCCTTGCCCTGCCCGTCCAGCAGTCCCAGCGAGACCGGAATGACGACCGCCAGCTTTTCGCTCTGCCCCGGCGTGGGCGGGCAGCTCTGGCGGAATGTCAGGCTGTAGGTATTTGCGGCGGCATCGTACTGCTCGCTGATAGCGAGCCGCGGCGTGCCGGCCTGGCTGTACCAGCGCTTGAACTGTGTCAGGTCGGCGCCGTTGGCGTCTTCCATCGCCTTGACGAAGTCGTCGACGGTTACCGCCTGGCCATCATGCCGCTCGAAGTAGAGGTCGCTGCCCTTGCGAAAGCCCTCCTCGCCCAACAGCGTCTGGATCATGCGCACCACTTCGGCGCCCTTCTCGTAGACGGTCAGGGTGTAGAAGTTGGAGATCTCGATAAAGGACTCGGGGCGCACCGAATGGGCCATGGGGCCGGCATCTTCGGCAAACTGGTGGGTCCGCAGGTAGGACACGTCCTCGACGCGCTTGACCGTCGGTGAGTTCATGTCGGCGCTGAACTGCGAGTCGCGGAAAACAGTGAAGCCCTCCTTCAGCGACAGCTGGAACCAGTCACGGCAGGTCACGCGGTTACCCGACCAGTTGTGGAAATACTCGTGCGCAACGATGGCTTCGACCCGCTGGTGCGCGGCATCGGTAGCGGTTTCGGCCCGTGCGAGCACGGCGCTGGAGTTGAAGATGTTAAGGCCCTTGTTTTCCATGGCACCCATGTTGAAATCGTTGACTGCGACGATCATGAAGATGTCCAGGTCGTACTCGCGGCCGTAGGTGTCCTCGTCCCACTTCATGGACTTCTTCAGGCTGTCCATGGCGTGCTGGCACTTGTCGATGTTCTCCGGCTCGACGTAGATGCGCAGCGCCACGTCGCGACCGCTCATGGTGGTGAAGCTGTCCTCGACGCACCAGAGGTCGCCCGCCACCAGGGCGAACAGGTAGGCCGGCTTCTTGAACGGATCTTCCCAGGTCGCCCAGTGACGGCCGTCGTCTTCCTCGCCACTGGCGATGGGGTTGCCGTTGGACAGCAGGATCGGATAGGCCTGCTTCTCGGCACTGACCGTGGTGGTGAACTTGCTCATCACGTCGGGGCGGTCGAGGTAATAGGTGATCTTGCGGAAGCCCTCCGCCTCGCACTGGGTGCAGAACATGCTGCCGGACTTGTACAGGCCTTCCAGCGCGGTGTTGCTTTCGGGGTGAATCACCACCGTGCTGTCGAGGGTGAAGCTCGCCGCATCCGGCTGAAGCGTCAGGCTTTCTTCGGCGACCTCGTAGTCACCCAGGCCGAGCTGGCGGTCATTCAACGCCAGCGAGATCAGCTCCAGGTCTTGGCCGTGAAGCTGCAGGCGCGGTAGCCCGGTCCCGGCCTCAGGGTTGCGCCGCATGACCAGCTGCGCATGCACCAGGGTGCGATCTTCGTACAGTTCGAACGTCAGGTGCGTTTCATCGATCAGGTAATCCGGAACCTGGTAATCCTTGAGATGAATGACTTTCGGTTGTTCGGTGCGCATGGAAACCTCGTCGGCTGAGCTTCAAGCGGCAAGCTTCAAGCAGGGAAAGTGGCGATGGCAGGCCTCGGGCTGGGCCGCAATAACCCGAGCTTAGCGCCTGTGGCGGGCGTCGTGTAGGGCGGAAAACGGCGAAGCCTTGTCCACGCGAACGTTCCTGGCCGTTCTCTCCTGAGCCTGGATCCGTAGGGTGGAGAGGCCGAAGCTCATCCACGACCACGACGACGGCTCTGCAACGTGCCGGACTGAACCCACGCGCGGACAAGGCTGCGCGGTTGGCCACCCTACGCCGCGGCGCTGGCGGCAACCTGATAAGCGGTGAACTTGCGGATATTGATCACCCCGGTATCGAGTATCAGGTATTGACCCTTGATGCCGCGCAGGGTGCCTTCGACGATGGGGGTCTTCTCCATGTCCAGGCTGACGATCTTGGTCGGATAGGCCTCGACCGGGTAACGGATCTCGAGCACCTCGGCATCGGCCACCGGCTGGATCGCCTGTAACCCGTAGCGCTGCTGCAATTCCCGCAGGCCTTCGGCGCAGGCGTCGAAAATCTGCTCGCGCGTAGCGATGAGATCGATGGGCTCGGCATCGCCCTTGAGCAGCGCGCGCCAGTTGGTGCGGTCGGCCACCTGGCTGCGCAGCAGATCTTCGACCATGCCGGACTGCTGGCGCGTGGCAACACGCATGATAGGCAGCGCCTGGCTGGCGCCCTGATCGAGCCAACGGGTGGGCAGCTGTGTGGCGCGGGTAATGCCGACCTTGATGCCCGATGAGTTGGCCAGGTAGACGACATGGTCGGTCATGCAGAAGTCCATACCCCACTGTGGATCGCGGCAGGTACCGAAATCGTGGTGGCATTTTTCCGGGCTCATGATGCAGACGTCGCACTGCGGCAGCTTCTTGAAGCAGGGATAGCAATAGCCCTGGCTGAAACTCTTGTTGGTCTTGCGCCCGCAGTGGGTGCAGTGGATGGCACCGAGGTACTCCAGCCGCAGGGTCTTGCCGATCAGCGGGTTGACCGCTACCAGCTCGTCGTTCAAACGGAAGGAGTACTGCGCCGGTGCGCCCAGCTGGATCGACATTTTGCTGAGGGCGCCGCGTCCGAGTTCGAGCATCAGTGCCGGGTTCCTGAAGCCGGGGAGAACAGGCTGGTATCGATCGGCGCCTGGCTCTTGCTCTTGGAGGCGCATTCCTGACCGCCCATGTAGCCGGTGCGCTGCTCCTCGGGAAGGTTCTTCATTTCCCAGGCGATCATCGCACCGAGGCAGGTTTCCTTCTGTTCGGGCGTCAGCTTGCGACCGTCGTTCCACTTGCCCAGCTCGACGGCGGTTTTCAGGTTTTCGTAAATTTCGGGGGTGATGTTTTCGATGGCTTCGATAAAGGACGACATGGCCGGCTCCCGGAGAACAAGCGCACATTCTAACGGAAGAAGCGGTTGAAGGCCGCAAGCTTCAGGCTGCGGGCTAAGCATTGCTCTTGCCTGTAGCCTGTAGCCTGTAGCCTGTAGCCAGACAGCTATGCCCGACGCGCCAGCATTCCGCCAACAACACCCGTAATGCATCCTGCCACCAGCCCGCCGACATGCGCCGCGTTGGCGATGGCCAGCGTGCCGAAGCTCACCACGTCGACGACGCCCGTCAGGCAGATGACCAGCCAGACCAGCATCAGCACCACAACACCTGGCGGCAGACGGTATGCCTCGTTCGGCGAGACCTTCTGGAACAACCAGCAGTGGCCCAGCAGACCAAAGAGCACGCCAGACAGGCCGCCGAAGATGCCCGGGCCGCCAAAAGCATACTGTGAAAGATTCGAAATCACGCCGAAGAGCAGCGTCAGGCCGAGCAGCATCGACGCACCCTGGCGTTGCTCGATACGCCGGCCGAGCTCCCAGTACCACATGGAATTCATCGCCAGGTGAAGCAAGCCGAAATGCACGAAAATCGGCGTGATCATCCGCCACCACTGGCCTTCGCTCAGGGTCTGCTCGAGTGTCGCGAAATAGGCGTAGTCGCCGTCGATACGGAAATCGGTAAAGCTGAACCAGCGAATGGTTTCGAAGTTTCCGCCAAGCAGCGTGATGGCAGCGACGATGAATGTCAGCAACAACACCGCAGCGGTAAGCGGGCTGCGCCGCAGGCTTGCGAAGAAGCCACCGCCGCGCCGCGCCGGTTGCTCGGCCACGACCATCCCGTCGCCTTGCGGATAGCGCTGATAAAGCTCTCGGACCTGCTCGACGGTTTCCGCCGGCACCCGCAGCACTTGCTCGCCCGCCTCCTCGGAAACCCTGCAGGGCACGCGCAATCGCCGCAGCAAGGCGATGAAACCACTCAGATCCTCTGACAACGGCAGGCGAAACGCCTCGACTACGGCCATTCAACGCTCCACGTTCACCCAGACGAATTTCGCCGGGTCGAGTCTGGTTTCCCGGTCGAGCCGGTACGCTACCAGCTTGCCGTATTTCACCGCGCTGTAGTCCAGGCATGCCAGGTTGTGGCGAATCGGCGTCGGCACCCCGCTGCGCCAGTAATGCCCGACAAACAGCAGCGGATCATCGGGACCGTACAGGAACAGCCGGCTCTTCTGGCTTTCACTGAGCGGTAGACGTGCCGCCTGCTCGGGTAGCCCGTCGGGCTGGAACACCACGTCACCATAGGTTCTGGGGTTTTCTTCCCAGAATTTGGTCCGGAAGAAATTACGGGTGAACCCCTCGGCACTGGTCAGCGTCAGCCCGGCGGGCAGCGGCATGTCGGTGCCGCGCAACAACCGATCCAGTGCCTTGGCGGCGAATGCATCGGCGAAGGCGGCTTCACGCAGAAAATCCGCATCCAGCCGGCCTTCACTCAGGCGCTGGCGCAGCCGATCGATGACGCTGTTGTCCCAGCACGCATGTACGACGCGGAAGCGTTCGTTTTCCAGAAACAGCGGCAGCTCCATGAACCAGGCGAGGAACGCCTGCCATTCATCCGCATACCGCTCGAACTGCTCGAAGGTCTGCCGCAGCAGCATTTCGTAGCGCGGCGTGTGATCACGAACAAAGGCCTTGCCGCTTTCGGGCGGCGCCGGCGTAAACCAACCCAGCGCATTGAATTCATGATTGCCCATGATGCAATGGGCCTGCCCCGCCTCGACCATGTCGTGCACCAGGTGCAACGCTTCGCGAATGCGTGGTCCGCGGTCGATGATGTCGCCGAGAAAGATCACCTGCCGCCTGGCATGCGTCCAGACACCCGCATGGCGGCGATAGCCGAGCTGGTCCAGCAGGTGCGTCAGCGTATGGGCACAACCGTGCACGTCCCCGATGAGGTCGTAGCTGCGCTCCGGGTCGACGATCACTATTCGCCTCCACCGAGGCGACTGCCCCAGCCAAGCTTGGTACGACAGACCTCGTAATAATTGTGGTCAAGCGGGTGAATCAGGTGCAGCTTCTGCGGCTTCTTGCGCACCGTGACGGTGTCGCCCGGCGCACAGGTGAAATGGTTCTGGCCGTCACAGGAAACCTGCGGATAGATCTGCATGTTCGGCGAAACCACGATTTTCAGCTCACTATTGCCATCCACCACGATGGGCCGGCTGGACAGGGTGTGCGGATACATCGGCACGACCACGATGGCGTCCAGGCGCGGATGCATGATCGGCCCGCCCGCCGAGAGCGAATAGGCGGTGGAACCGGTGGGCGTGGCGATAATCAGGCCGTCGGCCTTCTGGCTGCAGACGAACTGCCCATCGATATACAGCTCGAATTCGATCATTCGCGTGGACTTGCCGGGGTGCAGTACCACGTCATTGAGCGCGTCGCCGGCACCGATGGACTCCTCGAAACGCCGTACCTGTGCCTCGAGCAGGAAGCGGTTCTCAAGCGTGTACTGCCCGCTGAGCACCTCGGCTACTTTCTCCTCCAGCTCGTCGGGACGGATATCGGTGAGGAAGCCCAGGCTCCCGCGGTTGATGCCCAGCACCGGAACCCGATGCTTGGCCAGAGCCCTTGCCGCGCCAAGCATGCTGCCATCGCCGCCGACCACGATCACCAGATCGCATGAATCACCCAGCCGCTGCCGCGACGAAGTCTGCATGCCATGGCCGGGCAGTACCTCGGCTATGTTTTCTTCGAGGATCACGTGCAGATGGCGCTCTACGAGGAATCGCTTCAGTCGGCGAATGGTATCGAGCACCTGAGAACTACCCAGGCGACCAATGATGCCGATATTGCGGAACTGATCCATTGAAGCTCCCTGATAGCGTGACTGGAAACGAGCGGCGTGCAGGCGATTCATGGGCCGGCCGGAGCGTAACAGGCACTAGATTGGTGTCGCGCGGGCGCGTTTGAGTTCAACACCGGCTCCAAGCGGAGCCCCGTTGCGATGCGGCGGGATTATGGAGGAAAGCCGGAAGTGGCAGCAAACCATCCCGGCTATGCTTGTTGCATGAACCTGCCTTGTCTTGCCGAACTGATGCCACGACTGCAGCACCCGCAGGTGCGCGATCTCGCCTGGGCGTTGCTGTCTCCGCCCCTACTGAGCGATGCGCCAGCGCCGCAACGGCACCCCTTGGCGGCCAGCCGCTGGCTATCTCGCCCCGGCGAGCTGGCCGACTGGCTACTCTGGCACGATAGCCAGCCCAGCGTTCTCCAGGCCTGGCTGGCGCAGTACAGCAATCGCCGGCTGGGGTTGTATTACGAGCGGCTCTGGCAATTCGCACTGGGTCAGGCACCGGACGTCGAGCTGGTGGTCGCCAACCTGGCGATCCGCCGGGAGGGCTGCACACTCGGGGAGCTGGATCTGATCCTGCACGACGCCGAAGGCGTGCATCACATCGAGCTGGCGGTGAAATTCTACTTGGGCCTGGAAACCGGCGAGTGCCGCAAGCATGACCATTGGCTCGGCCCCGGCAGCCAGGACCGGCTGGACATCAAGCTCAAGCGTCTCTGCGAACACCAGCTGCATCTGCCGGCGAGTGAGCCCGCTAAGGCGGTACTCTGCGAGCTGACGTGCCTGGAAATCGATAGTGCCCTGTGGCTTGGCGGTTATCTGTTTCAACCGTGGTCGACCGGCTGCGAGCTTCCCGCAGGCGCAAACCCGTTGCATCTCGGCGGTCGCTGGCTGCGTCATGGCGAATGGCTGCACTCGGCGGCGGCCCTTGCCGCAGCGCACTGGCATCCCCTTCCCCGACAGGCCTGGCTGGCGCCCGCGCAACTGGACGACAGCCAGCGCTGGCCGGACGAGGACGTGGCGCGCTGGTTAGCCCAAGCCGGTACCGGACAGGCCAGACTCCTGGCCCGCCTCGAGCGCGGTCGCGACCGGCGCTGGGTCGAATGCGAACGCTTGTTCGTCGTGCCCGACTCTTGGCCTTCGTGACACTGTTAAGGCTTGCGCGTCAGATTGTCATGCACACGGCATACTGTCGCGCCAGCAGCGCCAAGCCGGACAACCCAAGCGACCCAACGATGCCATCAGCACCATTCGATTCGGATCATCAGCAACCCGTCAGTGCATGGGCCATCTTCCTGGTGTTCTTGCGCCTGGGGTTGACCTCCTTCGGCGGGCCGGTAGCTCACCTCGGTTACTTCCGTGAAGAGTTCGTCCACCGTCGTCGCTGGCTGGACGAAGCCCGTTATGCAGATCTGGTCGCGCTCTGTCAGTTCCTGCCCGGCCCGGCCAGCAGCCAGGTCGGAATCGCCGTTGGCCTGCTGCGCGGCGGCTATCGTGGCTCGGTATGCGCCTGGGCGGGTTTCACACTACCCTCGGCCGTCGCGTTGACGCTGTTCGCCTTGGGTATTTCCCGCTGGGGCGAGGCTGTACCAGATGGTTTCCTGCACGGCTTGAAGATCGTCGCGGTCGCGGTGGTGGCGCAGGCGGTTTGGGGCATGGCACAGAACCTTTGCACCGACCCCACACGCAAGTCCATCGCCCTGCTTGCCGCGTGCACGATGCTGCTCGTGTCCGGTCCGTGGATGCAGCTCGGGATCATCGCGCTGGCTGGCTCGATCGGACTGCTGGTTTTCAATCCCCCGATGAAGGAGGCGTCAGAGCCGCCCCAACCGACCCGTGGCCGTTCGATCGCCACGTTGTTCCTGATCCTGTTCGTCAGCCTGCTGATCCTGCTACCGATACTGGCCGCTGCCTCGACCAGCAACTGGTTGGCGCTGGTCGATACCTTCTACCGCACCGGGGCGCTGGTGTTCGGTGGCGGCCATGTGGTGCTGCCGCTGCTCCAGGCAGAGGTCGTACCGAATGGCTGGGTCAGCAACGATACCTTTCTTGCCGGCTACGGCGCCGCGCAGGCCGTACCAGGGCCGCTGTTCACCTTTTCCGCGTTTCTCGGTGGGTCGATGTACGACGGGGGAGCCCGCCTGCTAGGCGCAGCCGTCTGCCTCGTCTCGGCATTCATCCCGTCCTTTCTGCTGGTGTTCGGCGTCATGCCGTTCTGGGACCGGTTACGAACGAACGTCCGTATGCAGGCAGCACTGGCGGGTGTGAACGCGGCAGTGGTCGGTCTGCTGCTGGCGGCGTTGTATGACCCGGTCTGGACCAGTGCCATATTTGGCCCGGCCGATTTCGCTTTGGCGCTGATCGCCCTGGCCGCACTGACCATATGGAAATGCCCACCCTGGCTGGTCGTACTGGTTGGCGGCGCGGCGGGCTGGGTGTTCGCGGCGCCGCTGTGAGTCTCGCGGCTCGCGACCTCAGCCGCTGCGCTCGGTGCGCCCACCGGAGCGGGCCAGGTAGCCACGGCCCTGCCCGCAGAGCAAGGCGGCATAATGCTCCGCCGAAAGCGCATCGACGCCATGGCGCAGCGAACAGGCGGTGAACCCCAGCTGCGTCAGGATGAACACCGCATTGGCGCTGCGCTTGCCGCTGTCGCAGTAGCACAGGTAAAGGCGGTTCCGATCCAGCAAGCGCGATTTCAGACGCAGCAGGTGCAACGGCATGTTCAGGGCTTCCAGCGCATGCCCGCGCTGATACTCGTCCAGTAGCCGAACATCCAGCCACTGGGCGCCTTGGGCGATCAACGCGTTCGCTTGCGCCAGGTCCAATTCGGCGACCACTGGCGCCTTCAGCAGGTCGAGGAAATCTTGCCTTGCCAGACGCAGCACACAGGAATCCTCGAGCAAGGTAACCGTGGCGTTGCGTGGATGGTCGGTCAGCAATGCCTCTTCGCCGAAGCAGGCACCGACGCCCAACTCGGCCACCATCTGCCGTTCGCTGCCCAGGCCGACCATGATTTGCACGCCGCCTCTCTGGATGAAGTAACAGCAGTCACCGGCCTCCCCCTCGCGGAGCAATACATGGCCGGCAGCCAGCTCGATCGGCTCGAGCTTTGCCAACATGTTCCGCACATTTTCCGACGGCACCTTGGCGAACAGCGGGTTCTCCAGCAGCTCTTCCAGCCAGTCGCTCAGCTCGCCGTCGCTGGACAATGTCAGCAGCAGATCGGCATGGGCCTGATGCCACGCCAACAGGCGATTCAGCTGGGCGCTGTCGACCATCAGCACGCTGGAGTCTTCCAAAGCCCGAACCTGGGACAGGCGGCCACCGGCTGCGAACGCATGGCAACTCTCCGGTGAGCCGGCGGCCAACCGACGCAGCTCACCCTCGGTGCTGCACATCTGCAGCGTCCCGGCGAGCAGAAAATAGCTGGATCCGGTGGCCGCTTCACTGTCGAACAACAGATCACCGGCCAAGAGCGGCCTCGGAACCAGTTGCTCACGAAGGGAACGCAGTTGGCGAGGCGAAAGCGAATTGAGAGGGATCAGGCTACGCAACTGATCGGGAAGCAACGGCTTGGTCATCCGGTCTTTTCCAGTACGGTGGTCAGCGCAGCAGCTCGTCCAGCTGCCTCCGAGCAGCCCGCCGACCTTGCAAGCCACCGGTGTGCACGAAGATGAGCCGCGTGCCAGCGGCAACATAACCGCCCTCGACATGAAGGCGCAATGCCATCATAGCTTTCGCGGTATAGACGGGTTCTAGGGGCATGCCGGTTGCGCACTCGGTATCGAGCATGAAACGAGCGAGCAACCTGTCGAACCGGCCGAAGCCATCCCGGCTCGCATCGATCAGCTGGTAATTGCCACTGCCGACCCCAGCTTCGTTTAGCAACCGGTCGACGTGCTCGGCAACGCCATGGGAGGGAGGCCCGGCCAGCGCCCCATGCACCCTTCTCCCGCCCTGCTCCGCCTCACCGATCACCAAGCCGGCCAACGTGGTACCGGTTCCCGTCGCCAGCCACCAGCCGTCGTGATCGTCCCAGCCAAGCGCGCCGAGCTGGTCGCGTACATGCGAGACCAGTGGCGCGCAGCCCATGGCGCCCGCCAGGCCGCCGCCTCCTTCGGGTATGCAGTAATAGCCGGGATAACAGTCGCGCCAATGATCGAAGAAATCCGGCTGGTATCGTTCGCGGTAGCCACCGTAGCCGAGCCAGTGCAGTTGCATCCCGGACGCCTGCAGGTCATCCACCGTCTCGGTGCGCTGCGGATGTCCACGCAGCAGGCCGACGCTGGCGAGCCCGACGCGCCGGGCAGCCGCCGCCAATGCGTGAAGATGATTCGAATGCGGACCACCGAGGCTGATCAGCCCTGGCGCGCCTCGCGCCTGTGCTTCACGCAGGTGCCAGCAGAGCTTGAACCACTTGTTGCCGGATAGTTCAGGATCGACCAGATCCAGACGCAGCACGGCAAGCTGCACGCCCGCTTGCTGTAGCCAGGGCAGTTCAATCGGCTGCAGCGGCGCCGGTCGCAACGCCGAAATCAGCTCTGCAATCTCGGGCAAGCGCTTCAGCTCCCCGTACGCAGCCGCTCCTGCGACCGATGCCTGGCGCAGCAATTGGATTCACCGAGGACGAAGCGAGCAGGCGTCTCCACCTTGTCCAACGGCATGTTGCAGCGCTCGCCGCTCGATAGCGTGGCGATGCAGACCGGCTGCTGATAGTGCTCGACCCACTGCTTGTACTGCTCCTCTGACACGGCGCACTTGGCCGCCGCATAGGCCAGCGGATTGTGCCGGTAGCGGGTGATGTCCGCCAATGGGATAGTCAGGTGTCCGGCACCGGGGTGGTAGGCCATGAACGCCACGCCCAGCGCGCAAAGGCGCTCCAGTACCCGGTCGCCACTCTGCTCGGCCAGGGTTTCGCATCGCGCTCGCAGCTGTTCAATCTCATCCTGCAGCTGGCTGTCCAGTTCGTTGCGGTAGGCCAACTCGACATCCCGGATCGACACCTGCTCCTTGTACTCGGCTACCGCCGCTGCGATTTGTCGCCGCAATTCCTCATCGAACTGCGCGCGTGCGGCATCCGCTTCAGCGCGACCGTTCTGCTCTAGCGCCCGCAGCTGGCGGCTCATCTCTTCACGATTCTTCTGGAAACCTTCCGCCTGCTCGTGCAACTGGACCTGCAGTCGTTCGACGAGCCCCTCCTTCTCGAGTAGCTCCTGACGCAGCTGGGCTATCTCATCCAGTAGCTTGGCCTGTTGCTGCGCAGCCAGCTCGCGCAGCCGGCTTATGTCCGCTTCGCGCTGTTGTTCGAGGCTGGCGATACGCAATCGTTGCTGCTTGATCAGTTGGGCCGCCTTGAGCCGCTGTTCCTGCTCGAGCGTTTCGGCCCGCCGAATGCTGGTCTGCGTGGCTGAGTCGGCCGCATACCAGGCATCCTCGGCGACCATCTGCAAACGCTCGGCCGGCACCGCCTGCGGCGTATCTTCCTCGACCAGCAGGCCCAACTGGTTGCGCTTGATGCGGTCACGCAGCATGACGAGATGGTTCTGGCCTTGCGTGAGCTCCGGGTCCCAGAGGTGCATTTGATACCAGGACACCGGGCACTGGCTGCGGCACGCCAGACGAATGGGCCCCGCGCCCAGGTCGGGACCACGCCCGGTGCGCTCGGCCAGATTGCGCAGCGGGATATTCCAGCCGCTGTCCGCTGAACCGTCTTCATTGAAATCGAGAAAGAAGAACACCGCCGCGCGAATCTGCAAGCGGGTGTTGATCAGGACGTACACGACGCGCATCTGTTGGTCAGCGAATTCGGGCATGCTCACCATGCCGTCAAGCACTGCCTCGAACTCGGGGTAGAGCATTTCTTTGCAGACACCGCCGTCATTGAAGAACAGTACGGCCTCGACCGTCTGCGGTTTGATCTGCATGCGTGCACCCTCAGCGGCCTGAACGACCAGCGACTAGTTCCGAGACAACGCCCGCTCCGGCGCTGCTAGTTGTTGCGGGCACAGTTTAGGGGAAAAATCGCAGCCGGCGTTGTGACTGGGTTGGCAGCGAATCGGCGCCTCGCTCGCGAGTTCAGGCAGCGACGCCAGGCCGGTCAGGACTTCAACGCGGCAAGCTGAGGCGCCAGCCGCCTGCCCATCTCCTCACCCAGCGCCTGCAGCCCGCTCATTGGCCGCACCATGACTTCGAAGTCGACGATCAAGCCGGCGTCATCGAAGCGGATCATGTCGATCCCCTTGAGCTGTCGATCCCCGACCCGTGCGCTGAACTCCAACACCACGTTCGATCCATCGGCACTGGCCAGTTCGCGGTGATAGACGAAGTCTTCGAAGACGGTCAGCACGGTGTTGAGGATGAGGTTGACCGCCGTTGCCCCCTCATAGGGCTTGAAGGCCATCGGCGAGCGAAAGACGGCGTGCGGGTGCAGCAGCTCGGCCAATTGGCCAAGGTCTCTGGCCTGGATCATCCGATGCCAGCGTTGCAGGGTGGCTGCGGCAGGCTGCTGTAACGAGCGATCAAGGTTCATGCGCAACTCCTCAAGAGAATTCCGAACAGGCTAGGTAAACAGCGAACGACTGGGTAAGCGGATAGCAACGCGGCCTTCACCGCACCGCGGGTACCTGACCCGCTTCGCAGTTTTTAGAACACATCGAAGCGATGTCAGCGGCGACGACTCGAAGGCCGCAGCGGAGTCGTCAGGTTTTCCGCTGCGGCCTGTCACTCACAGAGCGGCGGCGAGGCGAGAGCCCTGGTTGATGGCGCGCTTGGCATCCAGTTCGGCAGCAACATCAGCCCCGCCGATCAGGTGCACACTGGCGCCCGCCGCCTCGAGTTCGGCCTGCAATTCACGCAGCGGATCCTGACCGGCACAGACGATCACCGTGTCGACCGGCAATACTTGCGGCTCGCCCTCGGCAACGCGGATATGCAGGCCCTGGTCATCCACCTTCAGATAGTCCACCGCACTGATCATCTGCACCTGCTTGTTCTTCAGCCCGGTGCGGTGAATCCAGCCGGTGGTCTTGCCCAAACCGTTGCCGACCTTGGACTTCTTGCGCTGTAACAGATAAACCTGACGCGCCGGTGCGTGCGGCGCCGGCTGGATGCCGGCGATGCCGCCGCGCGCCTCGAGTCCGAGATCGATACCCCATTCCTTCCAGAAAGCTTCGCGGTCGAGGCTGGTCGACTCGCCCTGATGCGTGATGAACTCCGATACGTCGAAGCCGATGCCGCCAGCGCCGATCACCGCGACGCGTTGCCCGACCGGCTTGCGTTGCAGGATCGCATCGAGATAACCGATCACCATCGGATGCTCGATACCGGGGATCTCCGGCGTCCGCGGTGCGATGCCGGTCGCCAGGATGATTTCGTCGTAGCCGCCGGCCAGCAGATCCTTGGCATCGACACGGGTGTTCAGCCGTACGTCTACGCCGGTGCTCTCCAGTTTGCTGCCGAAATAGCGCAAGGTTTCGTAGAACTCTTCCTTGCCGGGCACTCGCTTGGCGACATTGAACTGGCCACCGATCTCGCTGGCCGAGTCGAACAAGGTGACCTGATGGCCCCGTTCAGCTGCAACCGTAGCCGCGGACAGCCCAGCCGGACCGGCACCCACGACGGCGATCTTCTTCACCGCTGCGGTCGGGATGTAGTTGAGCTCGGTTTCGTAGCAAGCGCGCGGATTGACCAGGCAGGTGGTCAGCTTGCCGCTGAACGTATGGTCCAGGCAGGCCTGATTGCATCCGATGCAGGTGTTGATGGTATCGCTGCGGTCAGCTGCCGCCTTGTTGACGAAATCCGGATCGGCAAGGAACGGTCGCGCCATCGAGACCATATCGGCGTCGCCTTCCGCCAGTACCTGCTCGGCTATCTCGGGGGTATTGATTCGGTTGGTGGTCACCAGCGGAATGCCAACCTGACCGCGCAGCTTGGCGGTGACCTTGGTGAAGGCCGCGCGCGGCACCTTGGTGGCGATAGTCGGGATGCGCGCCTCGTGCCAGCCTATGCCGGTATTGATCAAGGTGGCTCCGGCCTGCTCGATGGCCTTGGCCAGCATCACCACTTCGTCCCAGGTACTGCCGCCCTCGATCAGATCGAGCATCGACAAGCGATAGATGATGATGAAGTTCGGACCGACCGCTTCGCGCACGCGGCGCACGATCTCGACGGGCAGACGCATACGATTCTCGTAGCTGCCACCCCAACGGTCCGTACGGTGGTTGGTGTGAGCGACCAGGAACTGGTTGATGAAATAACCTTCCGAACCCATGATTTCGACGCCGTCGTAGCCGGCCTGCTGCGCCAGGCTCGCGCAGGTGGCGAAGTCACGGATCTGCTTTTCGATGCCATCTTCGTCCAGCTCGCGCGGGGTGAACGGGTTGATCGGCGCCTGGATGGCGCTCGGAGCGATCAGCTGAGGGCTGTAGGCATAACGCCCTGCGTGCAGGATCTGCATACAGATCTTGCCGCCCGCCTCGTGGACAGCCTGGGTGACCACCTTATGCTCTTCAGCTTCCTCTGGGGTCGACAGCTTGGCCGCTCCCGCGCGCACGCAACCTTCCTCGTTCGGTCCAACCCCACCGGTGACGATCAGGCCGACACCGCCCCGGGCACGTTCGGCGAAAAACGCGGCCATTCGCTCGAAGCCGTTGGGCATCTCCTCGAGGCCTGTGTGCATCGAGCCCATCAAGGTGCGATTGCGCAACGTGGTGAAGCCCAGGTCCAACGGAGCCAGAAGGTGCGGAAAAGCAGTCATGTTCATTCCTCGATCAGGCGGCACGGGTGGTTGACCGGTAGCCAACGGTAGAATCGCCACGCCGCTTGGGGCCGTGGTCGTTGTGCAGCGAAGATAAACAGCCGCCGCGACAGGCTCAATGATCGAAACTTACAAGTACCTGATCGCGACGCGCAAAAGCGCTTGGCATTCGTCGATCGTATGCCTAGTCTTCCAGCACCGCTCTTGAGCTCTGACGTTCATGCGCACCTACCTCAAACTGATCGGCCTGGCGGCGCTCGCCCTGGCCGTGTTCATCATCTACCTGGACTGGACGGGAGACCGGCGCAGCGGGCCGTTGCTGTCCGATCTACGCACGCTGCCCATCGACAGCCAGGGCCGCCCCGGGACCGCCGGCAACCTGCTCGCAGTGGAGACCCGGCTGATGCCCGCCGATTATCAGAGCAGAGAGCGTCTGCAGCTGAAATTTTCTACCTATCTGGACCAGGCACAGGCCGCCGGCCTACTTGGCCCGCGCACGATAGTTGTGCTCCCCGAGCACGTCGGCACCGGACTGTTCGCCCTTGGCGAAAAGCCTGAAGTTCAACAGGCACGCACGCTTCGTGACGCCATGCAGTGGATGGCGCTGAGCAATCCCTGGGATTATTTACGTGCGCTGATGGGCCACGAAGGCCGAGACCGCCGCACCGAGGCCGTACTCAAGATCAAAGGGCGGCAGATGGCCGACGACTATCAGCACATTTTCGGCGGGCTGGCGAAACGCTATGGCGTCACCCTCGTCGCCGGGTCCATCGTGCTGCCCGAGCCGCGCCTCGAGGACGGCCAGCTGCGGATCGGCAATGGCCCGCTGCGCCAAGTCAGTCTGAGCTTCGCTGCCGACGGCGAACCCATCGGCCCCTTGCAATACAAGGTCTCGCTGAGCCGTTACGAACGCCGGTACAGCAAGCCAGGTGATACGCCGCCGGCCACGCTGGCGACTGCCGCCGGCCGGCTGGCCGTACTGATTGGTTGCGATGCCCATACCCAGACTCCTCCGGCCGACGCCGAACTGCTCGCACTGACAGGCGCACGGGATGACCCGGCCGCCATCTGCGCCCACGAGGTGACGCCGGAGCCAACCCTGCCGCGCATAGAGGTGCACACCTTCGGCCTGCCCTGGAGCCTGGTCGGCTCGCCGCACCGCCCAGCGCAACAACATCGCAGCCAACCGATGCAATTGACCAACCTCTGGTTACCGGAGCGGCCATGAATCGACAACGGGTGCGCTTGGGCGACCTCTCGGTTGGCTTCGTACACAGTCTGAGCAGCGCCCTGCTGGAACAACAGATCGACCCGCAGCCCTTGCTCGAGGCATATGGGCTGGACCCGGCGCGGCTCAGCGAGCCACGTGCGCGCTTGTCGATCCCGCGTTACATGCGGCTTGGCCATGCCGCGATTCAGCTGACCGGCAACCCTGGGCTGGGTCTGGAGATGGGGCGACTGCGCAAACCCGGCCATCTCGGCCTGGTCGGCATCACGGCGACGCAAGCGCCGACCGTGCGCGAGGCGGCACGGGCGCTGATCCGCTACGAACCCCTGTATGCCTCCAATTACCGCGGTGCTTCCGGTTTCCACGAAGACGCCGAAGGCGCCTGGCTGCGCTTCTATTCGATCAGCCCGTACAACGGCTACAACCTGTTCGTGGTGGATACCGTGTTAGCCAGCTGGATCACACAGCTGAGCACGGTTGCAGCATGCCCGCTGGCACCCGTGGCGGTGCAGGTCGAGTTCGACCAACCCATCTACGTCGAACGGTACGAAGCCCTGTTCGGTAGACCCGTGGAATTCGCCGCTGCGCATAACCAGCTGCGGTTGGACAAGGCCAGCCTTGCGCTACGCAACCCCGAACACTGCCCGGGCACCTGGCGCCAGCTGCTGGAACTCTGCGAGACGGAACTGGAACAGCGCACTCGAACCCGCAGCCTGCGCGAGCGGGTCACGCAATTGCTGGGGCCGATGCTCAAAGGCCAGGAGCCAAGCCTGCAGCAAATCGCCGGTCGGCTGCAGCTGCCTCCCTGGACGCTACGCCGCAAGCTGGAAGAAGAAGGCACAAGTTACCGGGGTATTCTCAACGACACCCGACGCGATTTGGCGATGGCCTATATAAGGGACACCGAGGCGGCATTCGGCGAAATCGCCTGGCTGCTTGGATTTTCGTCGCCGGAGGCATTTCAGCGCGCGTTCAAACGCTGGAGCGGACAGACGCCAGGCGATTACCGGCGAGCACAACGTCGCACAGAATGAGCGACCGAACCCAGGCCAGGCTCAACGCATCCGTGGCGAGGGCCTAGAGTTCAAAGGCGTCCTCGGCCGGCTCTGGACCGTCCTGCTCCGCCGCATGCCATTCGAGAATTTCGTCTTGATAGTCATCCATAGAAGCGATCCTCTTGCTGGGTATGCAGTGATCCAAACGAAGGTATCGGCAGAACCGCGCCGATCGGCTCGTAAGACCTTGCATCAGTGCTAACAATGTTCATGCCAGGCAATTTAACGCGGGAAGATGTCAGCGACATGAACCCACTCACACCGGCCATTGCAGACTGAATAACCCAAGCGCCTGACAGCTACAACGCGCCCAATCGCCGCACGCGAACGGGCGCGGGTCAGGGCGTCACCAGGCCCGCCGCCGTCATGAACTGCCGTAGCGCCCAGGCGACTACGCCGAGCGCGAGGACGCTAGCCGACCAGATCACCACGAGCCAGGTCATACGCTTCCAGAGTGGCTTGGGCTCCGATGCACCATCTTCGTGCTTTTGCTGCATAAAGGGCTCCCTGGCGAGGCCGAATCAGTGATAACCGTCGTCAGCGCTGACCTTGCCGCGGAATACGTAGTAGCTCCAGGCGGTGTACATGAGGATCAGCGGGATGATCAGCAGCGCGCCGACCAGAGTAAAGCCCTGGCTCTGTGGCGGCGCGGCGGCTTCCCAGATGCTGACCGAGGGCGGAATGATGTTCGGCCAGAGGCTGATGCCCAGCCCGCTGTACCCAAGGAATATCAGCGCCAGGGTGAACAGGAAGGGCGAATAATGTGCGTAGCGGGCAATCGATCGCAGCAGACCGAAGGTACAAAGCAGCACGAGGATAGGCACCGGCATGAACAGGATCAGATTCGGCATGCTGAACCAGCGCTCGGCGATGTCCGGATGCGTCAGGGGTGTCCAGATGCTCACAACGCCCGTTACCGCCAATACCGCCCACACCAGGGGAATACCGATATCATGCATGCGCTGCTGCAACTCGCCGGCAGTTTTCATGATCAGCCAGGTGCAGCCCAGCAAGGCATAGGCAACGATCAGGGCCAGCCCGCAAAAAATCGAAAAGGGGCTGAGCCAGTCCAGCGCGCCGCCGGCATAGGCGCGACCTTCCACCGGGAAACCATGGATGAAGGCGCCCAGGGCGACACCCTGGAAGAAGGTCGCCGCCAACGAGCCGCCAATGAACGCCTTGTCCCAGATGTGCTGGCGCGCGGGACTGGCCTTGAAGCGGAACTCGAACGCAACACCGCGAAAGATCAGCCCCATCAACATGAAGATGATCGGCAGATAAAGCGCCGAGAGAACCACCGAGTAAGCCAGCGGGAACGCGGCGAACAGCCCGGCCCCGCCGAGTACCAGCCAGGTTTCGTTGCCATCCCAGATGGGCGCAACGGTGTTCATGGCCACGTCGCGCTCGGAGCTGTCGTTCAGGAACGGAAACAGAATTCCGATACCCAGATCGAAGCCGTCCATCACTACGTACATCATGATGCCGAAGATGATGATGATCGCCCAGATCAGCGAAAGATCGACACCCATATTCAATTCCTCTCGCCCAGTTGGTCGCCATGTTCGTGCGGGATCGCCTCGTCGGCAGCGGACAGCGGCCGCATCGGTGTACGTTTTTCGCCCGGCCCGCCAGCGCCCTTTTCATCGCCCTCGTTGATGATCGGACCCTTGGCGATCAGCCGCAGGACGTAGAGCAAGCCGATGCCGAACACGGCGAAATAGATCAGGACGAACATCGCAAGGGTCAGGCCCAACTGGTCGGCACCGTGATTCGACACCGCATCGGCCGTACGCATGACGCCGTAGACCACCCAGGGCTGGCGGCCGACTTCAGTGGTGATCCACCCCGCCAGGATCGCGATCACGCCCGACGGCCCCATGCACAACGCCAGTCGCAGAAAAGGCCTGGTATGGAACAGTCTGCCACCACGCCGCAGCCAGAGACTCCAGACGCCAGTGAGGATCATCAGCATACCCAGCGCGACCATGACCCGGAACGTCCAGAATACGATGGTCGAATTGGGCCGATCTTCCCGAGGGAAATCCTTGAGCGCCGGTATCTGTTCGGAGAGGCTGTGCTTGAGGATCAGGCTGCCCAGATAGGGGATCTCGATCTTGTAGCGCGTTTCTTCACGCTCCATGTCGGGCCAGCCAAAGATCAGCAGTGGCGTCGGTTCACCCGACGAATTGTCCCAGTGCCCTTCCATCGCGGCGATCTTGGCCGGTTGGTGTTCAAGCGTGTTCAGGCCGTGGAAGTCACCGACCACCGCCTGGATCGGTGCCACGATCAGCGCCATCCACATCGCCATGGAAAACATCTTGCGTATCGCCGGATTGTCATTGCCGCGCAGCAGATGCCAGGCTGCCGAAGCCCCGACCATGAATGCCGTCGCGAGGAACGCGGCAATTGCCATGTGCGTCAGGCGATAGGGAAAGGACGGGTTGAAGATGATCGCCAGCCAATCGACCGGAACCACGATGCCATCGATGATTTCGTGCCCCTGGGGGGTGTGCATCCAGCTGTTCGAGGCGAGGATCCAGAACGTCGAAATCAGCGTACCGACCGCAACCATCAGCGTTGAGAAAAAGTGCAGCCCGGCACCGACACGGTTCCAGCCGAACAGCATTACGCCGAGGAATCCGGCCTCGAGGAAGAACGCGGTCAGCACCTCGTATGCCAACAAGGGGCCCGTCACGCCACCGGCGAACTCGGCGTAGGCGCTCCAGTTGGTGCCGAACTGGTAGGCCATGACGATGCCAGAGACCACACCCATACCGAAGTTGACGGCGAAGATCTTCAACCAGAAATGATAGAGGTCGCGGTAGACCTGGCGCTTGGTCTTCAGCCACAGCCCTTCCAGCACAGCCAGGAAACTGGCCAAGCCGATCGTTATCGCCGGAAAGATGATATGGAAGGAGATGGTGAACGCGAACTGAATCCGCGCAAGCTCGAGCGCTTCCAAACCGAACATTAAAAACCCCTCGTCAGTCGGCCGCTTGCCCCTGGCCATTGATGTCATCACGCATAATGACAGCAGTAACGCGCAAGGGTGCGCTCCGATAGGCGTGACCAGTCGTCACAGTCGAACAAGGCGCAAGGTTGATAACGGTCAATGACAGCGGCTGAATGCCGCTTGGTTTGGGGCTCAACGGGACCAAAGGTGCGATGAGCGAGCCGTCCACACCGACGTCTGGACAAACGCCTTGGAAGGACCGCTGAAACGAAAAAAGCGGCCCTAAGGCCGCTTTTAGCGAGGCTCCAGTCGTTCAGTGAACTGGAGCGAATATGGCGCAGCGGACGGGACTCGAACCCGCGACCCCCGGCGTGACAGGCCGGTATTCTAACCGACTGAACTACCGCTGCGCATCGGCCGGGCTTTCGCCCGACTCGCAAGGCCTGAATTGAAACAGTATCGACCGAAGAACCAACCGGCTGATCGCCTTGCGAGGCGCGCAATTTACGCACCCACTGAAACCAAGTCAACAGTGCGCTGCGTTATTTCTTCAAAAATGACGGCCACTTGCAATCACGGATGAGAATAACCTGCCATCGGGCACCTTTGGCCGGTAAAACAGTCAGTTGCACTTGCATACTCAGGTGCTTCTTTGCATGGTTCCGGTCTAAGCTGCCAGTGCGCCCTGCCGCTCGCAGTCATTCGGCAACAGCATTATCGCGGCCTTGCGACAATGCCCGTCATCATCTGGCTTCACGGAGTGCCTAGCTTGGCTTCCCCCGCAGCACTGCAGAACATTCATCAGCGCGCGCCTCTGATCGTCAGCGCACTCATCGTCCTGTTGTTCGGCCTATACCTTGCGGGCCAGATCAGAGAGTGGCTCCAACTTACCCAGGCGCCCGCGACAGATACCGTGGAAGCTGATCAGCCCGCCGGCGTGGCGCCGGACCTGCAGCGTATGGAGCGCCTGTTCGGCACATCCACGACCAGCGACCCGGTCTATGCTCCCGGTACTTCGAGCAGCGACCTGACTTTGCTCGGCAGCTTCGTGCATGCCGACCCGACGCGGTCCACCGCTATCATCCAGATAAATGGCCAGCCGCCCAAACTGTACGGCGTCGAACAGGAGCTGGAACAAGGCGTGCGCCTGTACAGCGTCCATCCCGATCGCGTTGAAATATCACGGGGTGGGCGTATCGAGAGCCTGTATTTCCCAAGCACTCGCACCGCCACGGCCATGCCCGATACGCTACCGGACTACAGTGAACCGGCGGCTACGGACCAGCCGGATCCGCAGGCCGAGATGCTTCAGCAGCAGATGGAAGCGCTCCGCCAGCAGATGGAAGGAGTCAATGATTCGCCCGAAGCCCTGCCCTCCGATGAACAACCCACGGAAGACAATTGACCGATGCCGCTTTTTCCTTCCCGCCCGCTCATAGCCTTGCTCGCCGCTGGCCTGCTCGCCACTCCGCTGCCCTCGTTTGCGGCCGACCCAGGTATCGAGCCGAGTGAAACCCAGCAGGATGGCTGGACGATCAACCTCAAGGATGCAGACATCCGAGCGTTCATCGACCAGATCAGCCAGTTGACTGGCCAAACCTTTATCGTCGACCCACGGGTCAAGGGGCAAGTGAGCGTGGTGTCCTCGACAACACTGTCGCTCTCCGAGGTCTATCAACTGTTCCTGTCCGTCATGGCCACTCATGGCTATAGCGTACTTACGCAAGGTGACGTGGCGCGCATCGTGCCCAACGCCGAAGCGAAATCGGAGGCCGGTGGAGGCCCGACCGGTGGCGACCTGCTGGAAACCCGTGTCATCCAGGTCCAGCACACCTCCGCGACCGAGCTGATTCCGCTGATCAGGCCGCTGATCCCGCAATACGGCCATCTCGCCGCCGTCGGCTCCGCCAATGCACTGATCATCAGCGATCGCAGCGCTAACATCGCCCGTATCGAGGATCTGGTGCGCCAGCTGGATCGCGCCCAGAACGACGACTACAGCGTGGTGAACCTGCAGTACGGCTGGGCTGTGGACATCGCCGAAGTGCTACGGAACACCCTTTCGCGTGGCGAAGCCAAGGACACCGCCGGTGCCCAGATCATCGCCGACTCGCGCACCAATCGACTGATTTTCACCGGACCCGAACAAGCTCGGCAGAAACTCGCCAGCCTCGCCAACACGCTCGATACGCCGAGCACTCGCTCGGCCAACACACGGGTCATTCGCCTGCGCCATAACGATGCCAAGGCCCTGGCCGAAACCCTGGGCGACATTTCCGAGCAGCTTGCAGCCCCGGCGGACGGCGAGGTCCAGGGCGGCAGGCAACAGAACATCCTGATTCGTGCCGACGAGAGCCTCAATGCGCTAGTCATGCTGGCCGAGCCCGAACTGATCGGCACCCTCGAGTCGATCGTGCGCCAGCTGGACGTTCCGCGCGCTCAGGTCATGGTCGAGGCTGCCATCGTCGAGGTCTCGGGCGATATCACCGACGCGCTGGGCGTCCAGTGGGCGGTCGACGCGCGGGGCGGCACAGGTGGTGCCGGCGGCGTCAGCTTCGGCAACACCGGTATTTCGGTGGGCAGCGTGCTTAATGCGATCCGTGACGACGAGATTCCCAGCGACCTCCCCGATGGCGCCATCATCGGCGTCGGTACGCGCAGCTTCGGCGCCTTGATCACGGCCCTTTCCGCCAACAGCAAGAGCAATCTGCTATCGACGCCCAGCCTGTTGACGCTGGACAACCAGGAAGCGGAGATACTGGTAGGCCAGAACGTCCCGTTTCAGACCGGCAGCTATACCACCGACTCGTCCGGTGCCAACAACCCCTTCACCACCATCGAGCGACAGGATATCGGGGTGACGCTCAAGGTCGTGCCGCACATCAATGACGGCGCCACGCTACGCCTGGAAATCGAGCAAGAGATATCCTCGATCGCCCCGTCGGCCAGCCTGTCGGCACAGGCAGTCGACCTAGTGACCAACAAACGCTCCATCAAGAGCACCATTCTTGCCGAGGATGGCCAGGTCATCGTGCTGGGCGGTCTGATTCAGGATGACGTGACCCAGACCAACTCCAAGGTTCCATTGCTGGGGGACATCCCGCTGCTAGGGGCGCTGTTTCGCTCCACTCAGGAAAGCCACGTCAAACGTAACCTGATGGTCTTCCTGCGACCGACCGTCATCCGCGACCGCGCTGGGCTGGCAGCCCTTTCGGGGAAGAAATACAGCGATATCCGGGTCATCGAAACCGGGTCGGATAGCCCGAGTCTCCTTCCGGCTACCCCCGAACGGCTGTTCGATGGGCAGGGCCAGCCGGCACCGGCGATCGACCTTCGCTCCAACGAGCCGGCCCAGCGGCAGGCGATGCCCAAAGCACCCGCCACTCAACGCGCGCCACAGGCGCCCACACCACTGGCGCAGCCTCGAGCACAGACCTCGCTGCTTTCCGGGTGGGCCGTGCAGCTAGGCAGCTTTCAGAACCGTGAAAGCGCCACCGCACTGCAAAAGAAATTGCAGGCTGAGGGCTTCGATGCCTACCTGAGAACCACGGGCCGAACCCACCGTGTGTTCGTCGGGCCGGTGCGCGAGCGCCAGGAGGCCAGCCAGCTTCGCGACCAACTCTCCGATGAACAGCGCCTGGACGGGTTCGTCGTCAAGTTCGAAACCGGACGCGACTAACGGGGCCGTTGCCGGCGACCGGGCTCACCGCCAGTCGCCGGCAACGATTGACCCGCTCATACGAGACAGGACACAGGTCGCCGATTAGTGCGTCGAACGTCCTTCCTGCAAGCGTTCCGTCCTGAAAAACGAAACCCCGCGATGCGCGGGGTTCGTTGACGAGGGAAACAATCGCTAGATAAGGCTTAGAGCGCAGCCAGCCCCCGGGCCAGATCCGCCTTGAGATCCGCCACGTCTTCCAGCCCCACCGCAACGCGGATCAAGCTGTCGCGGATGCCGGCAGTCGCCCGGTCCTCCGGCGAAAGCCTGCCATGGGTGGTCGACCCCGGATGGGTAATGGTGGTTTTGCTGTCGCCCAGGTTGGCGGTAATCGATATCAGGCGGGTTGCATCGATGAAACGCCACGCGGCGTCCTTTCCGCCAGCCACCTCGAAGCTCAGTACGGCGCCGAAGCCGCGCTGTTGACGTCTGGCCAGTTCGTGCTGCGGATGACTGGGCAAGCCCGCATAGTAGACCTTCTCGACGCCCGGCTGCTGCTCGAGCCACTCGGCCAGTACCTGAGCACTGGCGCAATGGGCCTGCATGCGTAGCCGTAAGGTTTCCAGTCCTTTTAGAAATACCCAGGCGTTGAACGGGCTCAACGTCGGACCTGCGGTACGCAGGAAGCCCACCACCTCTTTCATCTGCTCGGCTCTGCCGGCCACGACTCCGCCGAGGCAGCGGCCCTGACCGTCGATGTACTTGGTCGCTGAGTGGATGACCACGTCCGCACCGAGCGCCAGCGGCTGTTGCAGTACCGGCGTACAGAAGCAATTGTCCACTGCCAGCATCGCGCCCTTGGCATGGCAGAGCGAGGCCAGGGCCTCGATATCGACCAGCTCGGCCAAGGGGTTGGAGGGCGACTCGACGAATACGAGCCGGGTATTTGGCTTGAACGCGGGCACCCAGTCGTCCACGTTCGTCAGCGGCACGTAGTCGACTTCGAGCCCGAAGCGTTTGAGGTACTTCTCGAACAACGACACCGTTGCACCGAAGACGCTACGCGACACCAGCACGTGATCGCCGGCCGAGCACAGGCTCATCACAGTCGCCAGGATGGCAGCCATGCCTGAGGCGGTCGCCACCGCCTGCTCGGCACCTTCCATGGCAGCGATGCGCTCTTCGAAGGCGCGCACCGTAGGGTTGGTGTAGCGCGAATAGACGTTGCCCGGCACTTCGCCGGCGAAACGCGCCGCGGCGTCGGCGGCACTGCGGAACACATAGCTGGAGGTGAAGAACAGCGGCTCGCCGTGCTCGCCCTCCGGCGAGCGGTGCTGGCCGGCACGAACCGCCAATGTGTCCATGCCTGCGCCGGACAAGTCACTGTCGAGTCGCCCCGCATCCCAATCGGTTGTCATAGTCGTTTCCACCTGATTCGAGGCGGCAATGCCACCGGATTTTGGCGATTAGTTGTTATACAGGTCGATGATGGCACTGCCGGCAACGCTCTTGTGCTTGCTCACATCGTTTCGGGCCTGCTCGATCTTGTGCAGATAGGCATCGTCGATATCGCCCGTTACGTATTTGCCGTCGAACACCGCGCAGTCGAAGTTCTCGATCTTGACCTTACCGCCGCCAACGGCGTCGATCAGATCAGGCAGGTCCTGATAGATCAGCCAGTCGGCCCCGATCAGTTCCGCGACCTCTTCAGTGCTACGGTTGTGCGCGATGAGCTCGTGCGCACTGGGCATGTCGATGCCATAGACGTTCGGATACCGGACAGCAGGCGCGGCGGAACAGAAATAAACGTTCTTCGCCCCCGCTTCGCGGGCCATCTGGATGATCTGCTTGCAGGTCGTACCGCGAACGATGGAGTCGTCCACCAGCATGACGTTCTTGCCGCGGAACTCCAGATCGATGGCATTGAGCTTCTGGCGCACGGACTTCTTGCGTGCCGCCTGGCCCGGCATGATGAACGTCCGGCCGATGTAGCGATTCTTGACGAAACCTTCGCGGAACTTGACACCCAGGCGGTTAGCCAGCTCCAGCGCCGCCGTGCGGCTGGTGTCCGGAATCGGAATCACGACATCGATGTCGTGATCCGGGCGCTCACGCAGAATCTTGTCCGCCAGCTTCTCACCCATGCGCAAGCGCGCCTTGTACACCGAAACGCCATCCATCAGGGAATCGGAGCGCGCCAGATAGACATGCTCGAAAATGCAGGGCGCATAGTGCGGGTTCGGTGCGCACTGGCGGGTATGCAGTTTGCCGTCGGCCGTGATGTAGACCGCTTCACCCGGCGCCAGGTCGCGGATCAGCGAGAAGCCCAGCACGTCCAGCGCAACGCTTTCCGACGCGATCATGTATTCGACGCCCTGATCGGTGTGGCGCTGACCAAAGACGATCGGACGAATAGCGTGCGGATCACGGAAGCCGACGATGCCGTAGCCGGTCACCATGGCCACCACCGCGTAGCCGCCGACGCAACGCTCGTGCACCTTGGCCACCGCGGCGAACACGTCCTCTTCGGTGGGCTGCAGCTTGCCGCGCACGGCCAGCTCGTGGGCGAACACGTTGAGCAGCACCTCGGAATCGGAGTTGGTGTTCACGTGGCGCAGATCGGATTCGTAGATTTCCTTGGTCAACTGATCGACATTGGTCAGATTGCCGTTATGCGCCAAGGTGATGCCGTAGGGTGAGTTCACGTAGAATGGCTGAGCCTCCGCCGAACTGGAGCTGCCCGCGGTGGGGTAACGCACATGACCGATCCCCATGTTACCGACCAGACGCTGCATGTGACGTTGCTGAAAGACGTCCCGGACCAACCCATTGTCCTTGCGTAGAAACAGCTTGCCGCCGTCGCTGGTCACGATTCCGGCTGCATCCTGCCCACGGTGTTGCAATACGGTAAGCGCGTCATACAACGCCTGGTTGACGTTCGACTTACCGACAATGCCGACGATGCCACACATGCAAGGAACCTCTCAGTTGGTACAGACTGTCCGGACGTGGCTGGCTTACAGACCCCGACACGGCCGTTGAATAAGACTCAGGTCAGCCCGACGCATCGAGCGAGCCGGCGACCCACTGGCTGCCAAACCCGAGAATCAGGTTCTTCGACCAATCGGCAACCAGAAGAAAATGCGGTAACAGCGTCGATTCACGCCACCAAGGGTCCTGCTGGACCGGTGCAAGGCTGAGTAGCCCGACCAACACCACCACCAGCAATCCGCCGCGAGCTGCCCCGAACACCATGCCAAGGAAGCGATCCGTCCCGGACAAACCGGTGACGCGAACCAGCTCACCGATGAGAAAGTTGATCAGCGCGCCAACCAGCAGAGTCAAAACGAAGAGGATGGCGCACGCCGCGATCACCTGGAAGGAAGGGGTGCTGATGTAGTCAGCAAGATAATGAGATAACGCACCGCCGAACATCCAGGCGATAACGCCGGCAACGATCCAGGTGAGCAGCGAGAGCGCTTCCTTGACGAAGCCGCGCCTCAGACTGATCAGACTGGAAATGACCACAACGGCGATAAACGCCCAATCGACCCAAGTGAGCGTCACGTGGTTTCCTGCTAAGGAGAAAGGCGGCGTATTTTAGCAGAGCCCCCGCCCCGGAGTAAGCTCTCGGCAGACACGGGAAAAACGCTGGCGCTCTGTCTGGGCGCCTGTGCTCAGCCCTGCTCCGGCTTGAAGCGTACAACGAAGCCGTTCAACTTCTGCTGCCGCTGCAATTGATCACGTAGACGGTCGGCCTCGGCCCGCTCGACCAACGGACCGACGAAGACGCGATTCATCCCGTCCGCGGTGCGTATGTAGGCGTTATAGCCCTGAGAGCGCAACGTCGTCTGGAGCTTGTCGGCGTTCTCGCGGCTAGACAGGCTGGCGAGCTGCACCGACCAACTGACCGGCAGGTTTGCCGCGTCCAGATGCTTCTCCTCAGGCGCAGCCGTCGCCGCTGGTGGCGCTGGCTGCACCGCCTCAGCAGGCGCCGGCTCGGACGCTGCCGGAGCCGACTCGGGCTTGGCCGGGCTGGGCTCGGCAGGTGCACTGGGCTCGGCTACCCGTCCCTCCTCGACGATTTCATACTCTTCAGGGAACGGCTCCGCGTCTGGCTCGGGCACTTCGACAGGCTGCGTCTCGATCACCGGCGCAGCCGGGGTCTCCGGCATCGGCGGCGCATCCACGGTGACCTGCCGACCGGCATCCTCACGGTTGAACAGCATAGGAACAAAAATCACCGCCAGCGCAACGAGCACTAGCGCACCGACGATACGCTGCAGCAATCCCTTATCCACCAAGAACCTGCCCTCCACTCGATGCGTACCGGTCCAGCCAGGCCAGCGCTTCGGCTACGCAATAAAAAGATCCAAACAGTACAATCTGGTCGCCCTTGGTCGCCTGATTGCACTGCCCCTCGAGCGCCTGCGCGATGTCCGGGTAGATAGTGACCTCCGCGTCGCGTTCCTTCAATGCCGAACTCAAATCGTCGGCACCGCGCGAACGTGGACTGCGTAGCGGCGCAACCGCCCAGGAATCGAGGACAGGCACTAGCTCGTCGATCACACCAGGCAAGTCCTTGTCAGCCAACAGGCCGAAAACAGCGAGGCGGCGCCCGGGACCAGGCGTCCTTTGTAAATGTTGAGCAAGGTAGGCCGCCGCATGCGGGTTGTGCCCGACATCGAGCAATATCAGCAGCTCGCGACCTTGCCAGCGAATCGTTCGGCTATCCAGCCGCCCAGTGACACGGGTGCGCCTGAGCGCCTCAATCAGGCGCTCCGGTTCCCCGAACGGTTCGATTAATGCGAACGCCTGCAACGCCACCGCCGCATTCTCCAATGGCAAGGTGAGCATCGGCAGATCGCGCAGTTCCAGCGGCCGACCGGAACGGTCCTTGCCTCGCCAGTGCCAACTGTCCGTGCTGCGCTCCAGATCGAAATCGCGGCCCCGCACAAGCAACGGCACAGCGCTCTGAGCAGCACTGGCCAGCATTGACTCGGGCGGCTCGGGATCGCCGCATACGGCAGGTGTTGCAGAGCGAAAGATGCCAGCCTTCTCGAATGCCACGCTCTCACGCGTGGTGCCGAGCCACTCCGCATGGTCGAGACCGATATTGGTGACCACCGCCACGTCGGCATCGATCAGGTTCACCGCATCGAGGCGCCCTCCCAGGCCGACCTCCAGCACCACGGCGTCCAGCCCTTCTCGCTCGAAGAGCCAGAAGGCAGCCAAGGTTCCCATTTCGAAATACGTCAGGGTGATCGAGCCACGGGCACGCTCTACCGCCTCGAAGGCTTCGCACAACGCGTCATCACTAGCGTCGACTCCGTTGATACGTACGCGCTCGTTGTAGCGCAACAGATGCGGTGAGCTGTACACGCCCACCGTCTTGCCCTGCCCGATCAACAGCTCGGCGACAAACGCGCAAGTCGATCCCTTGCCGTTGGTCCCGGTAACCGTTACGACCTGAGGCGCCGGGCGCGTAAGCCCGAGCCTCGCCGCCACCTCACGGCAGCGATCGAGCCCCATGTCGATAGCGGTCGGGTGCAGTTGCTCGAGGTATTCGAGCCAATCCTGCAGGCTCCGCGCGGTCATGCGCTAGCCGTTACCCGTGCCGGCTCGGCCGGGGTCGGTCGGTGTTGCAGTTGAGCGAGAAGCCGCGCCAGCCGGGCACGCAGCTCGGAACGCGGGACGATCAGATCAATGGCGCCGTGATCGAGCAGAAATTCGCTGCGCTGGAACCCTTCCGGGAGCTTTTCGCGCACCGTCTGCTCGATCACGCGTGGGCCTGCGAAGCCAATCAGCGCCTTTGGCTCAGCCACGATGACGTCACCCAGCATGGCCAGACTCGCCGATACGCCCCCGTAGACCGGATCAGTCAGCACCGAAATGAAGGGCAAGCCCTCTTCGCGCATACGGGCCAGCACGGCGGAGGTCTTGGCCATCTGCATCAGCGAGATCAGCGCCTCCTGCATGCGCGCTCCACCCGATGCCGCGAAGCAGACCAGCGGGCAGCGCTGCTCAAGCGCGACATTGGCCGCACGGACGAAACGCTCGCCTACGATCGCACCCATCGAGCCACCCATGAAGGAAAACTCGAACGCACAGGCCACCACCGGCGATTGCATCAGGGTCCCGCGCATGGCGATCAGTGCATCCTTCTCACCGGTCTGCTTCTGCGCTGCTGAGAGACGATCCTTGTATTTCTTGCTGTCACGGAATTTCAGTCGGTCGACAGGCTCGAGGTCAGCTCCAATCTCTTCGCGTCCGTCTTTGTCGAGGAAGATATCCAGACGCGTACGCGCATCGATACGCATGTGATGCTGGCACTTCGGGCACACATCCAGCGTCTTTTCCAGTTCCGGGCGATACAGGACCGCCTCGCAGGACGGACATTTGTGCCACAGGCCTTCTGGCACGGAGCTCTTCTGCGTTTCCGAGCGCATGATCGAGGGGATCAGCTTGTCTACCAGCCAGTTGCTCATGCTTTTATTCTCCACAGCTTGTCAGTCCTGCGCGTAGCGACTGCACGCACCGGCAAATTCATCGTTGCGACCGGTCTCCAGTCGGAGCTCACTGCATCGCGTAGGCGCTGGCCCATTGGGGCTGTCGCTGAAACTTGCCCAACCGTCAGGTAACGGACGGGCATCAATGGCGGGTACGCCAATCCAGCGAATGGTAACTGGACGGCAATGACCCTCGGTTCGTCACATCGCTGCTCTTACCTGCCGAACGAATTCGTGCACGCTCGCGGCGTCCTTGATGCCCTTGCTCAGCTCGACCCCCCCACTTACATCCACGGCGAAAGGCCGAACCTCGGCGATTGCCTGGCGAACGTTCCCTGGCGTCAAGCCTCCCGCGAGAATGAGCGGTTTGGGCAAATCTGCGGGAATCAACGACCAGTCGAATATTTCACCCGTCCCTCCGGGAACGCCAGCGACGAAGGTGTCGAGCAGAATGGCACTCGCCCCGACATAGCGAGCGGCCTGGGCGCGAATATCGTCCCCCGCCTTGACTCGCAAGGCCTTGTACCAGCGACGATGGAACCCCTCGCAGTCCGCGGGTTGCTCATCGCCATGAAACTGAAGCGCATCCAGCGGTACGGCATCGAGTATTTCGTTGAGTTCGCAGCGCGACGCGTTGACGAACAGACCAACCGTCGTGACGAATGGCGGCAAGGCAGCGACGATGGCGCGGGCTTGCTGAACGCTCACCGCCCGCGGACTTTTGCCGTAGAACACCAGGCCGATCGCGTCTGCCCCGGCTTCGGCCGCAACAAGCGCGTCCTCGACCCGAGTGACTCCACAAATCTTGCTACGAACGATAGGCAACGGCAGGCACCTGCGACAGAAGACCCCGGATGGTAACAAAAGCGCCGACAGCTGCAACCTGCATCACGTGGTATGCCGGCAAAGCCGACCGCTGCGGCACTGCGCCGCTACCGTCGCCGAACCCGCAGCCCTGGCTCAGGAACACCTGACGTCCGGCAGACCGGACAGGAAATGGGGTCCGAGATAACGTTCGGGCAACTGGAACTGCTCGGGATAATCGACTTGAACGAGATACAGCCCATAGGGGTGCGCCGTCACGCCACCGGTTCGCCTCACGCGCGACTCCAATACCTCTCGCGCCCACTCAACGGGCCGTTCGCCCGCGCCTATGGTCATCAGCACGCCAGCGAAATTACGCACCATATGATGCAGAAAGGCGTTGGCGCGAACGTCGATCACGATAAGCCGGCCGTGCTCGAGCAGCTCGAAATGATGGATGGTCTTGATCGGTGATTTCGCCTGGCACTGACGTGCCCTGAAGGCGCTGAAATCATGGGTTCCAACGAACGCCTTGGCCGCCTCGCGCATACGCGAGATATCCAGCGGACGGTGATTCCAGGTCACCTCTTCGGCGAGGTGGGCTGGGCGGATCTGGTCGTTGTAGATCACGTAACGATAACGGCGCGCCATGGCGCTGAAACGTGCATCGAAGGTCCTGGGCATTTCCTTCGCCCAGGTCACGCTGATGTCACCCGGCAAGTTCATGTTGGCACCCATGACCCAGGCATGCATGGAGCGCGTGACTGGCGTATCGAAATGCACAACCTGCGCACAGGCATGAACAAGTGCATCGGTGCGCCCAGCACAGCTCAGGACTACCGGGTGCCCGCCCGCAACTTTGCTCAGTGCATTTTCCAACGAGAGCTGTATGGACGGCACGCCGTCGCGCTGGCGCTGGAATCCACGATAACGAGAGCCCTTGTACTCGACCCCGAGTGCAATTCTGAAAACGTCAACGGCAGCCGAGGAGGCTGCCGCTTCAGGTACTGCTTCGGTCATGGTCAGGCGAGCTTAGCGAGCATGTCGCGCGCCTCCTGCTGCTGGCTGTCGCTCCCCTCGCTCATCACCTCATCAAGAATATCGCGGGCGCCTTCCGCGTCCCCCATGTCGATGTAGGCACGGGCGAGGTCCAACTTCGTGGTGGTCTCATCCGTATCGGCGAAGAAATCGAAGTCCTCGTCGAGCGCGTCGGATACTGGTGCTACGGGCTCCTCCCCAGCGTCGGCAGCCGTCGGCTGATCCAGCGGCTCGGCCAAATCGCGGGACAGATCGTCAAGCTCGGCCTCGACCTCCTCCAGCTCGGACGAGAAGGCGTCCGGACGAGCAGGCTCGCCAACTTCGTCATCCAGCGACAGATCGAACTCGTCCGGCATGTCTGCCGGTTGCGCGGGCTCGGACAAGCCGAAATCGAAATCGTCGGTCTGCTCGGAGGTTTCCGAAACAGGCGGCTGGTTCAGGCTTGCGGCGGGTTGCTCATCGAGTGCAACGGTAGGCTCATCATCCAGGTCGAGCGAGAAGCCGGCCAGCTCGTCTTCCAACGACGTCGGATCCGACTTGGGCTCGTCCAGATCGAACGAGAAGTCATTCTCGGTCTGCTCCTGAGAAGCGGCTTCCAGATTGAGCTCATCGAAATTGAACGACTCCAGCCCCGAGGTGCTGTCGTCGGTCGGCGCGAGCGCATTGTCTGTCAGCCCATCGTCCAGTTCCAGGTCGTCCAGGTTCAGGTCGAAAGAATTCTCAGCAGCTTCCGCGTTGGCAGCGGCAGGCTCGTCAAGCTCCAGGTCGTCCAGGTTGAGACTATCGAAGTCATCATTGCCCGCCGACGCGGCGGCCACGAAACCGGCACCTGCCGCAGCTGCGATTGCAGGGTAGCGAGCCTTGATCTGCTCGATCGCCGTCGCGGATCCGCCGATCTCCCGAAGCTCGGCTTCCTGACGAGCGAAGCCGTCACGATCGCCGAGTTCGGCATAGACCTCCATGAGCTTCAACCGCAGATCGCTGCGCTGCGGCTCGTCATTCAGGGCGTTCTGCAGCAGATCCGCAGCCTGGTTGAAGCGTCCGTAGGCGATGTAGATGTCGGCTTCCGCCAATGGATCGCTGCTCACGCCGGCAAGCGGATCAGCAGTCTGCTCCGCAACCGGCACAGCCCCCTGATCGAGCGGCTCGACTTGGGAGGAGTCTTGCTGTTCCACGTAGAAGGTATCTGGAGACTCATCGGCGAGCAGGCTCTCCTGCAGCTCGGCCTCCTTCATCGCGTTGCGGCGAGACAGTGCCATCAATCCGACCAGCAGAAGCAGCAAAGCACTGCCACCCAGCACACCGAGCAGAATAGGATTGCCTAACAGCTCATCGATGTAACTATCGGGTTCCGACTGAGCAGGCGCCTCGGTAACTGCCGGCGCCGGAGCTGCTGGCGCCTTCGCAACGGGCTTCTCTGCCGGTTCCGCGGGTTTCTGCGCTGCAGGGGCGTCGGCTGCAGCTTCAGGCTTCACTGGCTCGGATGCCGCCTCGTTCGTGCTCGGCGTCGCGGCCGCTTCATCAACACTGCCTTCGACCGAACCGGACGGCGCCGCTGCGCCTGCATCCGACTCCGCGCCAGTCGCCAACTGAGCCTGCAACTTGGCAAGCTGATCATCCTTGAGCTGCATCAGGCGCTGCAGCTTGTCCAGCTGGCTTTGCAAATCGTTGAGGCGATCCTTGAGGTCCAGATTCTCACGGCGACTGGAGTCGAGGCTCTCCTCGGTGAGCGCGAGCTTGTCACGCAGCGCTCGAGACTCGTCTGCGGCACCTGCCTCGCTACCGGCGGTGGACTTGCCGGTTTCCGGCGCAACCAGGCGTAGACTATCGCCCTGCTCACTACGGGTTGGCGCAGCGCCGGCCGAGCCACGCTGCGTAGCGTCGAGTTGGCGAGCACCAGCCGGCGCAGCCGCTGCCTGTCGCCAGCTGGCATTTTGCTGCGCCACCTGCTGGATGGCCTCGGCCTGGGAGCGACGGCCAATTTGCTCGGCATTTGGCAGGCGCAACACCTGGCCATTCTTCATTCGATTGATGTTGCCGCCAATGAAGGCGTTCGGGTTCAGATCCTGAATGGCCAGCATGGTCTGATGCACGGTGCCGCCCTGCCGTGCGCGCTCGGCGATCTCCCAGAGCGTATCGTTCGGCGTGACCTTGTATTGCTCGCCCTGCTGACTGGAACCGCCGGAAGGCAACTGCACGGCTGGCGGCGTCGCTCGCGGGGCAGCCGGACGAGATACGGGTGCCGCAATCGGTAACTGCGGTGCGACCGCGGCTGCAATTTCAGGAGAATAGAGCGGCGGATCGAGCAGCAGGGTGTATTCGCGCAGGAGCCGGCCGCTCGGCCAGATCACCTCGATGAGGAAGTTCAGGTAGGGCTCGCGAACCGGCTTGGTCGACGACACCCGTATGACGCTTTTGCCGTCCGGGCGCAAAACGGGGGTAAAGGTAAGGTCCGTCAGAAAGTATTGGCGATCGACACCTGCCCGATTGAAATCCTCTGCGGATGCCAGCACCGGCACGACTTCGCCTGGGGCCAGTGATTTAGCATCCAGAAGTTCGATTTCAGCTACCAGCGGTTGATTCAACGCAGACTTTAACGTGACCTCTCCCAGCCCCAGCGCATAAGCCATTTCGGACGTCAGCGCGGTAGCAGCCGCGATTGCCAGCACCAGATTGCGAACCCGAACCATTATGTAAATCCCTTGTTTTAACTTTTCTCGGATCTTCGAGAGGGTCTTATAGTCACTGCCTGCGCCCGCCGTATGGCGGTCCCCCGTCAGCGATTAAGCCTAAACAGCATCGTAGCTAGAATAGTTCTTCTAATTTCCCAGTAAGTATCTTTTACAGATAGTGTTTTATCAACAACTCACCAGACCGCACGCCATAGCCGTTCACGCCTTTTGTCAAGTTATCAGACACAATCCACAAATTAGGTCGGCACTGCTCGACTGACAGCACGAGGTCCCTGCAAGCGGGATTCGCCCCACCACCCGAACGCCTCGACCGAGAGGCGCACTCTAGCCGAAACCCCTTTTGGCACCGAGCAATTAAGCCTTAGCCCGATGAAACGCGTGTACCAGCAACGCAGTCTTTCGCTCACAGCGACTCACATGAGGTTCATGCAAAAAAAAAGCGCCGCGGCGATGCCGAGGCGCTTTTGTCTGCCTTCTACACGTTCATCGTTCTAGCAGAATGCGCAGCATGCGGCGCAGCGGCTCGGCAGCGCCCCAGAGTAGCTGGTCGCCGACGGTAAATGCGCCGAGATAATGCGAACCCATGTTCAACTTGCGCAGACGCCCCACCGGAACGCTCAAGGTACCGGTCACCGAGGTAGGACTCAGCTCCTGCATGCTCGCGTCACGATGGTTCGGCACGAGCTTAACCCATGGGTTGTGCTGGCTGATCATGCCTTCGATGTCCGAAATGGGCACATCCTTGTTCAGCTTGATGGTCAGAGCCTGGCTATGGCAGCGCATCGCGCCGACACGTACACAGATGCCGTCCACCGGAATCGGGCTCTTGAAGCGGCCCAGGATCTTGTTGGTTTCCGCCTGCGCCTTCCACTCTTCGCGGCTCTGGCCGTTCGGCAGCTCCTTGTCGATGTAGGGGATCAGGCTGCCGGCCAGCGGTACGCCGAAATTATCGACCGGGAAGGCCTCGGAGCGCTGGCACTCGGCGACCTTGCGATCGATTTCGAGGATAGCGCTGGCCGGGTCGGCGAGCTCATCGGCGACCGATGCGTTGATGCTGCCCATCTGCTTGATGAGTTCGCGCATGTTCTGCGCGCCAGCGCCGGAGGCCGCCTGATAGGTCATGGCGCTCATCCAGTCGACCAGGCCGTGCTCGAACAGGCCGCCAAGCCCCATCAGCATCAGGCTGACCGTGCAGTTACCGCCGATATAGTTGAGCGTGCCGGCGTCCAGCTGATGGTCGATCACCTTGCGGTTGACCGGATCGAGCACGATGACGGCGTCGTCATGCATGCGCAGCGTCGACGCGGCATCGATCCAGTAGCCCTTCCAGCCGGCCTCGCGCAGCTTCGGGAAAACTTCGCTGGTGTAGTCACCGCCCTGGCAGGTGAGGATCACGTCGAGCGACTTCAGCTCATCGATGCTATAGGCATCCTTGAGCGGGGCAATGTCCTTGCCGATCGAGGGGCCCTGACCGCCTACGTTGGAGGTGGTGAAGAACACTGGCTCGATGAGGTCGAAATCCCGCTCTTCCAGCATTCGCTGCATGAGCACGGAACCGACCATGCCGCGCCAACCGATCAGACCTACACGTTTCATCGCAACTACCTATATATATGTATGGCCTGCCTGGCAGGCCGTCGATAACAAAATACGCTTTCGGGTTCGAAAGCGAGGGCGCGCCGTACCGTGGCACCGCAACGCCTCGCCATCACTCGGCGTCTTCCGCCTAGCCGTCGCCCGCAAGCTCTGTCAACGGCCGGTGCAATGGGACCCGAGAGATTACAACTTCGCGAGCGCCGCGACTACTGCGTCACCCATTGCTTGAGTATTGGCCTTCTTGCAGCCGTCGGACCAGATATCGCCTGTACGCAGCCCCTCGTCGAGCACATTGCTGACGGCCTGCTCGATGGCGTCCGCGGCGGCGACCTGATTGAAGCTGTAACGCAGCATCATCGAAACCGAAAGAATGGTTGCCAACGGATTGGCGATACCCTGGCCTGCGATATCCGGTGCCGAGCCATGGCAGGGCTCGTACATGCCCTTGTTGTTCGAATCGAGTGAAGCAGACGGCAGCATGCCGATGGAGCCGGTCAGCATGGAAGCTTCGTCCGACAGGATGTCGCCGAACATGTTGTCGGTCACGATCACGTCGAATTGCTTCGGTGCGCGCACCAGTTGCATCGCCGCGTTGTCGACGTACATATGGCTGAGTTCGACATCGGGGTAGTCCTTCGCAACCTCTTCCACCACGGCGCGCCACAGCTGGCTGGACGCCAGGACGTTGGCCTTGTCCACCGAGCAGAGCTTCTTGCCACGAACGCGGGCCATGTCGAAACCGACCCTGGCGATCCGGCGGATTTCGCTCTCGCTGTAAGGCAGGGTATCGAAGGCCATGCGCTCGCCGTTCTCCAGCACCTTGCTCTCGCGCGGCTGACCAAAATAGATACCGCCGGTCAGTTCACGGACGATAAGAATATCCAGCCCGGCAACGATTTCAGGCTTCAGGCTGGAGGCTTCGGCCAGCTGCGGGTACAGCAGCGCCGGGCGCAGATTGCCGAACAGGCCGAGCTGCGAACGGATTTTCAACAGCCCCCGCTCCGGACGGATGGCAGGGTCGATGGTGTCCCACTTCGGGCCACCGACGGCGCCGAGCAGGATGGCATCGGCTGCGCGAGCACGCTCCAGCGTCTCGTCGGCCAGGGGCACACCGTACTTGTCGATCGCCGCCCCGCCCAACTCGTCGTAGCTCAGTTGCAAGTCGAGCTGAAACTTGTCATTGGCGAGCTGCAGCACCTTGACCGCTTCGGCCATGATTTCCGGACCGATGCCATCACCGGGAAGAATCAGAATCTGTTTGCTCATCGTGCTCTCTCGTTAGGCGCATGAACGCCAGGTTGGGATCAACGCCCGGCCCAGATCAGCAACACGTCGGTGCTGAACGAGCCGTCGTCGGCAATTTCAAAATAGGCGCGGACCTCTTGGCTGGCCTCGCGCTGCAACTGGCGAATAGCGGCGCGGAACACCTCGGGCGTCCGCATCCTCTCGACCCAGGACCGGTACTCGAGCCGCAAGCGCTGTAGCTTGCCGGAGGTGACCTGCAGCCCCGCTTCACCCAGCTGACGAGCCCACTCGGCCGGCGAGTAGTCACGAACATGACTGTTGTCGCGCAGCAGCTCGACGGCCTGCAAATGGGTGTCGTGCAGCGGCAAGCCGGGCGCGACGACATCGACGAAGGCTGCCACGCCGCCCGGTTTGAGCACACGCCGCACCTCACGCAACGCCTGGCCAAGATCGCTCCAGTGGTGGGCCGAGTAACGACTGACGACGAAATCGAAACGGCCATCCTCGAACGGCAGTTGCTCGGCCGCACCATGCACCGTCTCGATGTTATCCAGCCCTCGCGCCTGCGCTGCATGCGTAACCACATTGAGCATCTGCTGGGACAGGTCGTACGCGATCACCTTGCCTACTGTCGGGGCCAGGTGGAAGGACACATGCCCGGCACCGCACCCCAGGTCGAGCAGCTGCGCGTCGCCGCGGCCCTCCACCGCAGCCAGCAGCTCGCCGAACTCGGGACCTTGCGCATGCACCGCACTGCTCAGGTAGGCGTTGGCCTGCTCCCCGAACTGCTTTTGTACTACCTGGCTATGAGCGTTATCGTTCACGCGAGACTCCTTGGTTGGCGAGCGATCAGCAACCGGTTAACGGATAGCGCCGAACAGCCATGGCTGACGCTGCTGATGACCGTTTTCGAAGGCCTTGATCGCCTCCGCGTCCTGCAGGGTCAGGCCAATATCGTCCAGCCCGTTGAGCAGGCAGTGCTTGCGAAACGCGTCGACCTCGAAGCCGTACTGCACGCCATCCGGGCGCGTTACCGTCTGCGCCGCCAGATCCACGGTGAGCTGATAGCCCTCGGTGGCCTCTGCCTGCTCGAACAGCGCATCCACTTCCTCTTCCTTCAGCACGATCGGCAGCAAGCCGTTCTTGAAGCTGTTGTTGTAGAAGATATCGGCGAAGCTCGGCGCGATGATGGCCCGGAAACCGTATTCCTCGAGTGCCCAAGGCGCATGCTCACGGGACGAGCCGCAACCGAAGTTTTCGCGCGCCAGCAGCACGCTCGCGCCTTGGTAACGCGGGAAGTTGAGCACGAACTCCTTGTTCAGCGGCCGGGTCGAGCAATCCTGGTTGGGCTGGCCCACATCGAGATAGCGCCACTCATCGAAGAGGTTGGGACCGAATCCGGTGCGCTTGATCGATTTCAGGAATTGCTTGGGAATGATCTGGTCGGTGTCCACGTTCGCCCGATCGAGCGGCGCTACGAGACCGGTGTGCTGGGTAAATGGCTTCATGTCGGTCTCCTCAGGCCTGGATCAATTCACGCACATCGACGAAACGGCCGGTCACGGCGGCCGCCGCGGCCATGGCCGGGCTGACCAGATGCGTCCGGCCGCCGGCACCCTGCCGGCCTTCGAAGTTGCGATTGGATGTGGACGCACAATGTTCGCCACTGCCCAGCTTGTCGGGGTTCATGGCCAGGCACATGGAGCAGCCCGGCTCGCGCCATTCGAAACCGGCTTCGAGGAACACTTTGTCCAGCCCTTCCGCTTCGGCCTGCTGCTTCACCAGGCCCGAGCCCGGCACGACCATCGCCTGCTTGACGGTAGCCGCCACCTTGCGGCCTTTCGCCACCTCGGCCGCCGCGCGCAGGTCTTCGATGCGCGAGTTGGTGCAC
Source organism: Stutzerimonas stutzeri (assembly GCF_018138085.1). Taxonomy (NCBI): domain Bacteria; kingdom Pseudomonadati; phylum Pseudomonadota; class Gammaproteobacteria; order Pseudomonadales; family Pseudomonadaceae; genus Stutzerimonas; species Stutzerimonas stutzeri. The sequence goes on along the minus strand of NZ_CP073105.1, from coordinate 1,942,556 downwards.
GAACCAATGAAAACCCGGTCGAGCTGAATCTCAGTGATCGGCTGGTTGGCCCGCAGGCCCATGTATTTGAGCGCCCGGGTGATCGAGTCGCGCTTGACCGGATCGGCTTCGGCAGCCGGGTCCGGCACGTTCTGGTCGACGGCCAGTACCATCTCCGGCGAAGTGCCCCAGCTGACCTGCGGCTTGATGTCTTCGGCCTTCAGCTCAACCACGGTATCGAACACCGCATCGGCATCGGAGACCAGGTCTTTCCAGGCGGCGACGGCGCGCTCCCAGTCGGCGCCCTTCGGCGCGTACGGCCGCCCTTCGACATAAGCGATGGTCTTCTCGTCGACCGCGACCATACCCACGCGCGCACCGGCCTCGATGGACATGTTGCAGATGGTCATGCGGCCTTCCATAGACAGATCGCAGATGGCGCTGCCGGCGAATTCCAGTGCATGTCCGTTGCCGCCCGCTGTGCCGATCTTGCCGATCACGGCGAGGACGATGTCCTTGGCGGTCACGCCGAAGGGCAGCTTGCCCTCGACCCGCACCTGCATGTTCTTCATCTTCTTCGCCACCAGGCATTGGGTGGCCAGCACATGCTCGACCTCCGAGGTGCCGATGCCATGAGCCAGCGCGCCGAAAGCGCCGTGTGTCGAGGTGTGCGAGTCACCGCAGACCACCGTCATGCCAGGCAGGGTTGCGCCCTGCTCCGGGCCGATCACGTGCACGATGCCCTGACGGATGTCATTCATCTTGAATTCGAGAATGCCGAAGTCATCGCAGTTCTCGTCGAGGGTCTGCACCTGGATGCGCGATACCTCGTCGGCGATGGCTTCCAGACCGCCCTGGCGTTCGCCCTTGGTGGTCGGCACGTTGTGATCCGGCGTGGCGATGTTGGCGTCGATACGCCAAGGCTTGCGTCCAGCCAGACGCAACCCCTCGAACGCCTGCGGCGAGGTCACTTCGTGAAGAATGTGGCGATCGATGTAGATCAGCGACGAGCCATCATCGCGACGTTTGACCTCGTGCATTTCCCAGAGCTTGTCGTAGAGCGTTTTGCCGGCCATCGGACTTTCCTCATCAGTACGTCGGGCTATAGCCCTTTTGCTTATGGGGTGAATGCTATGGCGCGCGGTCGAATTACTCAAATTCATATTTTTCATTCAAACCATTCCGGGCAGGAATAACATAAGCTGTACGCAACGAGCTTTCCTCAAGTCACGCCGGAGCAGCCCGATGGACCTTGCCGCCCTCAACGCCTTCATAGCTATTGCCGAGACGGGAAGCTTCTCGCTGGCAGCAGAACGCCTGCACCTGACCCAGCCGGCGGTCAGCAAACGCCTGGCCGCGCTGGAGTCGCAACTGAACGTCCGGTTGTTCGATCGACTGGGACGCGATATCGGCCTGACCGAGGCCGGCAGAGCGCTGCTTCCGCGCGCCTACCAGATTCTCAATGTACTGGACGATACCCGCCGCGCATTGACCAATCTCAACGGCGACATCAGCGGTCGACTATCTCTGGCGACCAGCCACCACATCGGCCTGCACCGTCTGCCACCTTTGTTGCGTGCGTTCACCCGCGCCTATCCCCAGGTCAACCTGGACATTCGCTTTCTCGATTCGGAAATTGCGTACGACGAAGTGCTGCACGGGCGCGCGGAGCTGGCCGTGATCACGCTCGCGCCGCAAACGGCCGCGCCGGTTCGAGCCCGCAAGGTCTGGGATGATCCGCTCGACTTCGTGGTGGCGCCCGAACATCCGCTGGCAAGAATGCCCGAAGCCAGCCTGGCAGACATTGCCCACTATCCCGCGGTGTTTCCGGGCGGCAATACCTTTACCCACCATATCGCCCAGCGGCTGTTCGAGCGCGAGGGTCTGGTGCCGAACATCGCGATGAGCACCAACTACATGGAGACGATCAAGATGATGGTGTCCATCGGCATCGCCTGGAGCGTGCTGCCACGCACGATGCTCGATGACCAGGTGGTGCGTCTGCCCGTGCCGGGTGTTCAGCTGTCGCGGCAGCTCGGTTACATCACCCACACCGAGCGCACCCTGTCCAATGCGGCGAAGGCGTTCATGGCACTGCTGGAAGCCGACTAACCGCACTTGCACTTTGCCATTAGCTACGGATAAGTTCGCCGCACAACTATAAGGTTCTGGGAATCCCATGAGCATCGCCTGCCGACCGAAGCGCGACGTCTGGCTCCACCCGATCGAGGCCGTTCATGCTGCCACCTGAGTCCGCGAACGATATTGGCGCAAGCGAAGCGGCCAAACCCTGGCGAGACGCCACGCGACTGCTGTCGATGCTCAGCGATGCGGGATTCGGCATCTGGTCCTGGGATCTTCAGCGGGGCGTCATGCACGGCTCTGCCGGCACCGGCCGCCTGTTGGGGCTCGATGAGTCTCTCGCTGAAATATCCCTGGAGCACTACCTGGCGCTGGTCGTCGAGGACGATCGCGCCGATGTCGAGGCCATTGCCCGCTCGGTGCGTGCAGGCAACGACACGCGCCTGCGTATCCGCCACCGGGTGCGCCTACCGGACGCCAGCGTACGCTGGCTGGAAATAGAGGGCCTGCCCCAGGCCGCCGAAACGGAGCCGGCGGTCCTGGTCGGTACCGTGCGCGACATCACCGAGCAGCATATCCAGGCCCAGGCACTGGAAGACAGCCAGGAACGTCTCGAGCTGGCGCTCGCCTCGGCGGAGCTGGGCTACTGGGAGTGGCATATCCCCAGTGACCGGCTTTATGCATCGGCCCGCGCATCGGAACTGCATGGAATTGTCGAAGGTCCGTTCGACGGATCGTTTCGTGAGTTCTTCCGCAGCGTCGCGCCGAATAACCGCCAGACCATGCGTGAAGCGTACAGCGACCTGCTTGCCGGACGGCACCAGACCTACCAGACGACCTACCAGGCGCAACATCCAAACGGCACGGCGCGGCATCTGGAAAGCACCGCCAAGCTGTATCGGGATGCTCACGGCGAGCCGCTGCGGATGGCGGGGATCATCATCGATGCCACCGAAAGGGTGCTGCGCGAACAACACCTCGCCGCCTCCGAAGCCAAATTCTCCGCGTTGTTCCAGGGCAGCCCCGACCCTATCTCGCTTTCGCGCATCCGCGACGGCGTGTTCATCGATATCAACCCCAGCTTCAGCGCCGTATTCGGTTGGCAGAGCCACGAGATCATCGGGCGCTCGGCTCCGGAAATCGGCATCTGGCGCGACGAGGCGCAGCGCCAGTCGCTTTACCAACAGATGTCGCGCGATCAGCACCTGGAAAACGCCGAGGCGCAATTTCGCACCAAGAGCGGCCAGCACGTCACATGCGTGGTCTCCAGCCGCTTCATCCGGATCGATCGACGGCTGTGCATCGTCACCACCTTCCGAGACATAACCAAGCGCCAGCAGGCCGAAGCTGCGCTGAAGGTGAGCGAGACCAAATTCGCCACTGCGTTCCACTCCAGCCCTGACGCCATCATCATCAGCGAACGCCGCACCGGCCGCTTCATCGAAGCCAACGAGGGTTTCTACCGCCTGACCGGCTACCGCTCGGAGGAGGCCATCGGTCGGACCTCTGCGGAGCTGAAACTCTGGCCAGGGGCACAACGCCAGGAACTACTCGAGAGGCTGGAGCGCGACGGCCGCGTGACCAACTGGGAAATGGTCGGCCAGGACCGCCACGGCAAGCCCAGGCATATCGAAGTATCGGTCGAGCCGATCGAGCTCAACGGCACCGACTGCCTGTTGCTGTCCGCTCGCGACATCAGCCGCCTGAAAGCCGCTCGCGCGCAGATCCAGCACCTTGCCTACCATGATCCGCTGACCAACCTGCCCAACCGCACGCTGCTGATGGAACGCCTGAACCAGCAAGCGTCGCTGCACAAGCGGCACAACATGCGCGGCGCCCTGCTCTTTCTCGATCTCGATCACTTCAAGCACATTAACGATTCGCTAGGGCACCCGGTCGGCGATGCTGTCCTGAAGATGATCACCGCGCGCCTGGAAGCCAGTATTCGCCAGGAAGACACCGTCGCCCGCCTTGGCGGCGACGAATTCGTAGTGCTGCTGACCGGCCTGACCGGCAGGCGCTCGGAGGTCACCCGGCATGTTCGCCAGTTCGCCGAAAAGCTGCGAACCCTGCTCGCCGAACCGATGGTCTTCGAGGGGAACCGACTGCAGGTCACGCCGAGCATCGGCATTGCATTGATGCCGGATCACGGTGAAACGCCGGCCGACCTGCTGAAGCGCGCCGATATAGCCCTTTACCGGGCCAAGGATGCCGGGCGCAACGCCATCCAGCTGTTCCGTACCACCATGCAGGAGGCCGCCAGTGCGCGTCTGAAGCTGGAAAGCGAGCTGCGTCTGGCGCTGCAGCGCAACGAATTCGAGCTACAGCTGCAACCGCAGGTCAATGCGCGCTCCGGTGCGGTGATCGGCGCCGAAGTTCTGCTGCGCTGGCACCACCCGGAGCATGGCACCCGGTCGCCGGCTCAGTTCATCGATGTGCTGGAGGAAAGCGGCCTGATCGTCGAGGTCGGCGACTGGGTCATAAAAGAGGCCTGCCGGATCGGCGCTGCGTTGCTGGCCAACCGCCTGGTGAACGCCGACAGCTTCAGCCTGTGCGTCAATATCAGTCCGCGCCAGTTTCGCCAGAGTGAGTTCGTCGAGCGCATCCTCGCGACGCTCAAGACCACCAATCTGCCACACGAGATGATCAAGCTGGAAATCACCGAAGGCATCGTGATCCAGAACCTCGACGACACCATCGCCAAAATGCGCCGCCTCTGCCGGCACGGCGTGAGCTTCGCCATGGATGACTTCGGCACGGGCTACTCCTCACTGACCTACCTGAAGCGTCTGCCGGTGAACCTGTTGAAGATCGACCAATCGTTCGTGCGCGATGCCCTGGAGGACTCGAACGACGCGGAGATCATCCGCGCCATCATCGCGATGGCGCGAAGCCTAGGCCTGGAAGTCATTGCCGAAGGCGTCGAGCAACAGGCTCAGCTCGATCTGCTGCAACTTCAGGGATGCCATCTGTATCAGGGTTATCTGTTCAGCCAGCCGCTACGCCTGACGGTCTTCTGCCAGTTGCTGGAAGCTCACTCGTCACGCCGCTGATCGGCATCTGAGAAAACGAAACCCCGCCGGGCGGCGGGGTTCGTCATCAGTCAACGGAGCGCCTCAGGCGCCCGTGGATCAGGCCTCTTCCAGCGCCAGACGCTCGCCGTTGATCGGGATGCGCTTGGGCTTGGCTTCCTCGGGCACGACGCGCTCGAGCTCGATCGCCAGCAGGCCGTTGTTGAGCGCAGCGCCTTTGACCTCTATATGGTCGGCAAGGCGGAACGAGAGCTTGAATGCTCGCTGGGCGATACCCTGATGCAAGTAGGTGACGTTATCGCCCGCGCTCTCGCGCTTGCCGCCGCTGATGGTCAGCACGCCACGCTCGACTTGCAGGTCCAGGTCGGACTCCTGGAAACCGGCAGCTGCTACGATGATGCGGTACTGATCATCGCCATGCTTTTCCACGTTGTAGGGCGGAAACGAGCTGCCCGCGTCATTGCGCAAGGCCGACTCGAACAGATCGTTGAAACGATCGAAGCCAATGGATTGGCGAAACAGTGGAGCCATCGAAAAACTGGTCATTTTGCTATCTCCTGAGATTCAGCGAGTGGTTACACAGGACCCGAATTCGGCATCCTGTATCGCCCTAGATAGGTATTGGCCGATCCATTTCAAGACCGTTCGTCGGAGGTTTTTCATGTCCAGAGTTATGTTGATCACCGGTGCCAGTCGCGGCATCGGCGCCGCCACTGCGAGGCTCGCGGCGGCCGAAGGCTACGCCCTCTGCCTGAACTACCATCATCGGCAGGACGCCGCGCAGCAGTTGCTCGATGAGCTTCAGCGCAGCGGAGCACGGGCCATCGCGGTCGCCGCCGACGTGGCGGACGAAGCGCAGGTTGCGGCGCTCTTCGCGGCAATCGACGCCGAATTCGGACGGCTCGATGTGCTGGTCAACAATGCAGGTATGCTGGAACGCCAGATGCGCCTGGAAGACATGGACGCGGCGCGGCTGGCACGCGTGTTCGCCGTCAATGTCACCGGAAGCTTTCTCTGCGCCCGCGAGGCGGTGAGGCGCATGTCGACCCTTCACGGTGGAAACGGCGGCGCCATCGTCAACGTCTCGTCGATAGCAGCCAAACTCGGTGCGCCGAACGAGTACATCGACTATGCGGCGGCCAAAGGCGCCATAGACAGCATGACCCTGGGGCTCGCCAAGGAAGTGGCAGCCGAGGGTATCCGCGTCAACGCCGTGCGGCCGGGCGTGATTCGCACCGAAATCCACGCCAGTGGTGGCGAGCCAGGACGCGTCGAGCGCGTCAAGGCCAGCGTACCCATGGGCCGCGGTGGCGAAGCGGAAGAAGTCGCCCAGGCCATTCTCTGGCTCGCCAGCGCCAAAGCCAGCTATACCAGTGGCGCATTGCTGGACGTGAGTGGCGGCCGCTAGATGGCCGCCTCGAACGCTATCGTCTCGCTGTCGACGCCCAGCAAGGCGTCCAGCCGCGCGCAATCGTTTTCCCGACGCAGCTGCGCGAACAGCGAAACGGCTTGCGGATAGCTGCGGGTGAGCAAGGAAAGCCACTGTTTGAGGCGGCCAGGTGCATATCGAGGAGAGATCTTGCGACGTGCCTGTATCCAGAAGTCCGCCAGCAGCGGTTGCAGGTCTTCCCAGGACATCGGCTCGATTGTCACGCCTTGCTTCGCCGCACAAATCTGACGTGCCAGATCAGGCCGACACACCAGGCCACGGCCCAGCATGATGTCCTCGACCCCGCTGACTTCGCGGCAACGGCGCCAATCGTCGAGCGACCAGATATCGCCGTTCGCGAACACCGGTACGGCAACCACGTCCTGAACCTTGGCGACCCATTCCCAGTGCGCTGGCGGCTTGTAACCATCCACCTTGGTCCGGGCATGCACCACCAATTGCTCGGCGCCACCCTCGACCAGTGCCCGCGCGCAGTCCAGTGCGCCATCGGGGCTATCGAAACCCAGTCGCATCTTGGCGGTGACCGGGATATGCGCGGGCACGGCCTTGCGCACTTCGCGCAGGATGCTGTGCAGCAGCTCGGGCTCCTTGAGCAGCACCGCACCGCCTCGAGACTTGCTCACAGTCTTGGCTGGACAGCCGAAGTTGAGGTCGATGGCAGGCGCCCCGAGGGTACAGGAAAAGGCGGCGTTATCGGCCAGGCAAAGCGGATCGGAGCCCAACAGCTGCACGCGCAACGGCGTGCCGGCCCGGGTCCTGGCGGCGCTGTCGAGCTCGGGCGCCAGCTTGCGGAAGCTGGACGGCGGCAGCAGACGATCCGACACGCGAATGAATTCGGTCACGCACCAGTCGATGCCGCCTACGCCGGTCAGCACATCACGAAGAATCTCATCGACCAGCCCTTCCATCGGCGCCAAGGCAATCTGCATCGAAAACGGCCCACTCGCAAAAGGAGCGCATTGTACGGAGCTGGATGAGCCGAAGGAACGGCCCCGTCGCGTCACTCGGCGGCTACTGCTCCGTTTCGGCGTCGCGATCTTCGAGCGTGTCGGTGCCGGTGGTCGCGCCCATTCCGCCCGTGGTTCCCCTCACCCCAGCGCCCATGGTCCCTAGCCCGGCCGAGTCGTCGTCATCTACAGCCTCGTCGCCGTCCCGCCAGTCCGGGCCTGCATCATCGATCTGCGATGAAGGCTGCTCCATGGCTTCGGTACCGGTGGTCGATGGAGCGGACAGGTCGTGGTCGGTATCAGCTAATGCGAGGCCGGATATGCACATCAGGCCGGCGCTCATCAGCAGTATCTTGCTCATCATGTCGTGGATCCTCTGGTGATGGGTCAGTCGTCGCCCCGCTCCCCCAGCGTTCGGCGGGGGCGGTGCTCCATGTCAGGGTGGGTGTCGCCGTGGTCCGCTTCGTCATAGGCGTTGGGCGCATGTGGATCGTCATGGCTCTCGCGCTCCACTTCACGACGCTCGGGTAACCGCTCGATTCCTTCACCAAGGCCCATGGAGCCATTGCCCAGCGAGCGATCAGCCGCACCGGTGTTCTGCGCCAACCGTTGAGGATCAGGCGCCACGCCAGGCGATGCGCCGGCGGCGTCGATCGTCGCGACGAACCCGGCCAGCGAGCCAAGCACTATCAGCAGAGATTTACGCATAAGGGCCTCCTTTCGGCATTGCGGTCACTCTTTAGGCAATTGGACGGGGGCACCGTGCGCTGCCGTACAGCACGACCGACCAACGGCGAGCGGAACCGTCGTTCCGAACCCGGGTCCGATTCATCAGAGAGCAGTTGTCAGGTTAGAAAGGAATCCAACAATGATTGCACCCGCTGTGGTAATCCTCTTGATGATCGTGGGCTGGAGCGCTGCCGCGTTGGCCATGCTCTGGGGAATGCTACGAGTCACTCGCTATCACCACAAAGCCGGAACGGAAGCGCCGCGGAGCCAGCGTATCGGCAACGTGGCAGAGCAAACCGGCGCCAAGGTTTCGTTGCGCAACGGAATAAATCGCGCCGTCACCCAATAAAGCCGTGACAGCGCCACCGAAAGCTGTAGAATGCCGCCCCACAGACGCGGGATGGAGCAGTCTGGTAGCTCGTCGGGCTCATAACCCGAAGGTCGTCGGTTCAAATCCGGCTCCCGCAACCAAATACGAAAAAGGTCACTCTCTTAAGTGGCCTTTTTTCGTTCAGGCGCAGCCACTGGCCGGTGCCCGATTAGCGCGGACGCTTGAGCGAAACGGCTAACCGCTTGAATAAAAAAGCTTTCTTTTCAGCCTACGGTTGACATCACACCTCCAGCCTGTAGAATGCCGCCCCACAGACGCGGGATGGAGCAGTCTGGTAGCTCGTCGGGCTCATAACCCGAAGGTCGTCGGTTCAAATCCGGCTCCCGCAACCAAATACGAAAAAAGGCCACTCTCTCGAGTGGCCTTTTTTCGTTGTGCCATTTGCGTAGCCCCTTCCTTACTCGCCCACGCAGCTGCTTTCGCTTGCGCCCTCCTCAGCTTTGTTCGCCTTTTTTGTGCCCATAACAGGCTAGTTTAGTAATCAGCTAACGCGCCCCACTCAACCGATCGGTTTAATCCCAAGGATGGATAGTCCAGAACGCGCTTTAAAAGTCTGAAAACAGAACGATTTTTTTATTCCTTGCCCATCAAGGGATTACAAAAAAAAGCCCGCCGCCTATATAAAAATTTCTCGACTCGTCTTGACTGAAAACGGGTTCTGAATGATAACTACGTCACAACCATGAGACAGGATGTTTCCCGAGCCGCAAGCTGGTTTACCCGTTATTGCAGCCGTCAGTGCACAGGGATGGCTTCCCCCTTACAGCTCAGCGCTGTACTGCACTAGAACTTTACTTTTTTGCTCCTCTCGAGATTTAGCCGAGTGCGGTAGCCATGGCTTAAAGCCTTGCCAACGCTGGCATTCGCAGGGCACTACATCTCTCGGAGCAACAAAAAAACGAGCGGCCACAACCGCCATTGGCGGTAGCTTTGCACAATGGAAAGTTGTGCGCACATAGAACAGCCTCAGCTAACGCTTTTAAAAAACGCCCTTTCATCAGCCGCCATTAGTTGAGCATTTTAAAAAGCGCGCGATATATTTCGTTGCATCATGTTTTATTAGCTCGCTGCGCTGTTTATCCGAAAACAATATTCCGGAGCTCCTCGTGAATACTTCATTTCGCATCGATATCAATTCACATACCTTGATCTCAAATGAAATGACAACCAAGGGCAGTTGCTGCGTTGCCAACTTCCTTACCCCTCAGCAACTGTCCGAATTAAAGGAACAGGTCCGGACCGACGCCGCAAAACATAACGGCCAGTATTTCGCTCACCATGGCGGCAGCGAGATCGAAAGTTCTCTATTGGGCGTCCTAGGCGCTGCGCCGGAGTTTCGGCAGCTGCTAGCGAGTCTCTATCAAGCAGGAGCCGGAAAATCCGCCTTCAACGACGAAGTTCTGAAGGTGTTGCGCTGCGTGCAAGGGAATTCAGGCCGCCGTGAATCCAACTGCTTTCATTACGACGCCAGTCTTGTGACCGTTTTGTTACCGATCGAGATACCCCAGAACGGAACCGATCGGGGCGATCTGATCATGTTCCCTAATCTGCGCCCGGTACGCTCGAACGTACTGTTCAACGTATTGGAAAAGGCACTGCTGCAGAACGCGCTGAGCCGTAAGTTGATAACTGCAGCCATTCGTCGACGCCTGTTGAAGCCCAAAAAACTCCAGTTGGTTCCGGGCAATCTGTATCTGTTCTGGGGCTACCGCACGTTGCATGCAAACGAGCCCTGCGATCCCGCCAGCCGCCGCGCAACCGCCATCTTTCACTTCGGCGACCCGCACGCCGGCAGCCTTGCGACACGCCTGATTCTCAAGCTGAACCAGCGCCGTGCCCGCCGCGCGACCGTCCTCGGTACTCAGCGGGCCGTATGACCGAACAGACCTGAACAACGCCTGCCGATCTCGATGTGACGACGATAAGGACATCCATGATGATCAATGTCACCCAATCGTACCTGGGCAACAAAGCCAAGTTTCTCAGCTATGTCGACAGCATCTATGCGTCCGGTTGGCTGACCAATCACGGCCCGCTGGTTACCGAGCTGGAGGAACGCCTGCGTGAATACCTGGGTGTTCGCAACATCATCCTCACTAACAACGGCACCCTGGCGCTGCAGATCGCCTATCGTGCGCTGGGTCTGTCGGGCAGCGCCATTACGACCCCGTTCAGCTTCGTGGCCACCACCAGCTCGCTGCAGTGGGAAGGTATCCGTCCGATTTTCGCCGACATCGACAAGGCCAGCTGGAATCTGGACCCGCAGGCGATCGAAGCGCGCATCGACAGCGACACGCGCGCCATCGTCGCCACCCACGTCTTCGGCAACGCGTGTGACGTGGAAGGCATTGCGCGCGTAGCCGAGCGCCATCGCCTGAAGGTGATCTATGACGGCGCGCACGCCTTCAGCGTGCGTTACAAGGAGCGATCGGTGTTCAGCTGGGGGGACATCAGCACCCTCAGTTTTCACGCGACCAAACTGTTCCATACCATCGAAGGAGGCGCCATCGTCACCAACGACGATGCGCTGGCCGCCAGGATTCGCCTGCTGTGCAACTTCGGCATCGTCGATACCGACATCATCGATGGCATCGGCATCAACGCGAAGCTGAACGAATTCGCTGCCGCGATGGGGTTGTGCATTCTCGACGACATGGCGCTGATTCTGGAAGAACGGCAAGAAATCGCCAGTCGCTACGAGCAACAGCTCGGCGACCACTTCGACCTGCAGCAACAGCAACCGCATTCCCAACGCAACCACAGCTACTTTCCGATCGGCCTGGCCAACGAGGACCAGCTCCTGCGCTGCCGCACCGCGCTGAACGGCAAAGGCATCAACCCCAGGCGCTACTTCTACCCCTCGCTGGATACGCTCGGCTACCTGCAACCCCAACCGCCGCAGATCCAGTCACGTTCGTTGAGCCGCCGGGTGCTGTGCCTGCCGATCTATCCGGGCCTGCCTCGAGCGATCCAGAACACCGTGATCCAGACCCTGCTGGACGAAGCGACCCGACGCACCCCGCCACAGGTGGAGCGCTTCTGGCCGCAGGCCAACACGATCGGGCTGATGGAACACCGCTTCGGCTTGTCCGCCCCCGAATGCAAGCGTCTCTTCTGAATCACTTCCGGCGGTCCGATTACATGGCTGATCGAAAACTATCGATGATCCGCAACACCGGCCTGAGCTATATCGGGCAGGCGTATGCCTTGCTCGTCGGCATCCTCATCCTGCCCTTCTATCTCGGGCACCTGGGGGCGGAGGCCTACGGCCTGATCGGGTTTTTCGCTGTGCTACAGGCATGGCTGCAACTGCTGGACGCTGGGCTCTCGCCGTCACTGGTCCGCCAGATCGCGCATTTTCGCGGACGTCCCGAGGTCCGGCGCCACGAACCCGGACGCTTGCTGCGCTCGTTCGAGATCATCTTCCTGCCCGTAGCGTCGCTGACGATTTTCGCTATCCACGGCTCGAGCGGCTGGGTCGCCCAGCGCTGGCTGCAAGCGCAGGATCTCGACACCCTGACCATCGTTCACTGCATCAGCCTGATGGGGCTGATGGTCGGCCTCAAGCTATACGCCACGCTCTATAAAAGTGGTCTGCAGGGGCTCGAGCTGCACGCGTGGCTGAACGGCGCCAACATCCTGATCGCTACCCTGCGCTATTTCGGTGGCCTGTTCCTGGTGGCCAACATCAGCCAGAACCCGCTCGACTTCTTCGTCTTCCAGACCGCGGTCGCCTTGATCGAGACGCTGATCTTCGGCGCCAAGGCCTATGCGCTGATGCCCACCCCGACGCTGCTGACCGGTTTCGACTGGGCGGCGGTCAAGCCGGTGCTGCCGTTCGCCGCCGGCATGTCTCTGACGTCGGTGCTGTGGATTATCCTGACGCAGCTGGACAAGGTGTTGCTGTCCAACGTGCTGCTGCTCAAGGAATACGGTTACTTCTCGCTGGTCGCACTGATCTCGACCGGGATCATGACGCTCACCAACCCGCTGGTGCAGACCTTATTGCCGCGCATGACGATGCTTGTCGCGCAAGAGCGGATCGGCGACATGCAGGCGCTCTACCTCAATGCCACACGGTTCGTCTGCAGTCTGCTGTTTCCGCTGGCGGGGGTGATTGCCTTCCATTCCGCCGACCTGATTTTCGCCTGGACCGGAGACCCCGAGGCGGCGCAATGGAGCCGCCTCGTATTGCCCTGGTACGTGCTGGGCAGCGCGATCATGGCCGTCACCGCCTTCCAGTTCTACCTGCAATACGCCTATGGCCAGCTGCGCCTGCACGTGTGGTTCAGCCTGATCAGCGCGGCATTGAGCATCCCGCTGGTGATCTATGCGGCACTGGAGCACGGCGTATATGGCGCAGCACTGGTCTGGTTCGGGTTACGCATGCTGACCTTCCTGATCTGGCCGCCAATGGTCCACAAACGCTTCGCCGCCGGTCTGCATCGCCCATGGCTGCAGGATCTTCTGCGCATCACCGCCATGACCGGCCTCGGCCTGCTGATTGGCGAACCCCTGTTCACCGCCATCGCCAGCGACAACCGCTTCGACATTCTGCTGGGCTTGGCCGTCAGCGGCTTGATCTGCCTGACGCTGGTCGCCTTTACCTCCAAACCCGTCGTTCTGCGACTTTACCTTTTGATGACCCGGTCGAGCGTCTGACATGGACATGCAACCGAAAAACGAACAGGCCTTGATGGCCGGCTGGGGTGACCGGCGCGTGCCGCTGCTGAGCATCGTCTGCCTGGCCTACAACCATGCAGCCTTCATCAGCGAAACACTGGATGGCTTCCTCCGGCAGGAGACGACCTTTCCATTCGAGATCATCGTCCATGACGACGCCTCGACCGATGCCACCGCGACGATCATCCACGAATATGCCGCGCGCTATCCGCAAGTGATCAAGCCGATCTACCAGACCGAAAACCAGTACCGCAAGGGCGTCCCGTTCAGCACCCGGCTGTTCGCTCAGGCCCACGGCAAGTACATCGCCTATTGCGAAGGCGACGATTACTGGACAGACCCGCACAAACTGCAGATTCAGGTCGACTTTCTCGAGAAGCACCGCGACTACGTGATGACCTATCACGACGCCGTCATGTTCAACAGCCAGGGCGTCGTACGTAGCCCGCACATGCAGGGCCGCTACCGCCGAGACGCCACCGCCCGGCAGCTGATGCAGGGACGACCGGTGTCCACCCTCACCGCCTGCTTTCGCAACCTGGTGCATGAGCTGCCACCGGAACTGCACGGCGTCGAGGTGCTGGACATCTGCTGGTGGTCGCTGCTCGGCACCCACGGCAAGGGCAAGTTCCTCAAGGAGATAAAGCCGGCCGCCTACCGTGTGCATGAAGGTGGCATCTTTTCCATGCGCAGCAGCAAGCAGCGCATCCAGATGACCATGCACGCCTATTACAGCCTGGCCCGCTACTACCAGCGGATCGGCAATCAGTCGCTGTTCGAATATTTCATGATCCAGGTGTTCACCCAGGCGCTGGCCTTGATCTCTCCGCTCAGCAAGCTCCAGGCGCTGAGCCAGGCGTTCCAGAACATCAGCGTCAACCTGCTGCGCAGGCTGATGCCTGGTGCCTGACAACCGCTACACCGATGCCGCAACAATCAAGGAAGGATCCACAATGACCGCCATGGCCCGCTCTTCCCTGGAATACGACGGGGACAACCGTATCGACCTGGCGCGCATTCTGCGCGTGGCGTTCGATCACAAGGCGCTGATCTTCAGCATCACCTGCTTTTTCGCGCTGCTCGGCGTGGGTTACGCCATCGTCGCCACACCGGTCTACCAGGCCAGCGCGATGATCCAGATCGAACCGAAAAAAGCGGGTATCACCGGCGTACCGGAGGCCATTCCCAGGCCGAACTCGGTGTCCCAGGCGGTCACCGAGATCGAATTGATCAAGTCGCGCTCGGTACTGGGGCGCACGGTCGAGGCGTTGAAGCTCTATATCACGGTTCGCCCCAAGTACGTCCCGCTTCTGGGCGGCTACATCGCGCGCCTGCATGATCCGGTCAAGGACGGTGAGCTCGCAGCGCCACTGCTGGGCCTGACCAGCTACGCCTGGGGCGGCGAGAAGCTGGACGTCTTCCAGCTGGACGTGCCTGACGCCTATCTGGGCGAAAAGCTGACGCTGCGCGCCGGTGTCGCCGATACGTTCAGCCTGTATGACGAGGACGAGCACCTGCTGCTCAGCGGCAGCAGCCATCAGGCCGTGCAGCAACAAGGGTTCAGCATCCAGATCGCCGAGCTCAAGGCGCGTCCGGGCACCGAATTCACAGTGGTGCGCAGTCGTCCGCAGACCACCGCGCTGGATTACCAGAAGCGCCTGAAGGTGGGCGAAGCCGGCAAGGATTCCGGAATCATCTACCTCACGCTGGAAGACCCTGACGCGGACAAGGCCAATCGGGTGCTCGATCAGATCAGTCGCCTGTATGTACGTCAGAACATCGAACGCAGCTCTGCCGAGGCGGCGCAGCGCCTCGAATTCCTGCGCTCGCAGGTGCCGCTGGTGCGCAAGCAACTGGAGAAGGCCGAAGCGGCGCTCAACGATTACCAGACCAGCGCCCAGTCGGTGGACATCAGCATCGAAACCAAGGGCGTGCTCGACCAGATCGTCGCGCTGGAGGCGCAGATATCCGAGCACAACCTCAAGCGCACCGAATACAACCAGCTCTACACCCCCGAGCACCCGACCTACCGGACGCTGATGAAGAAGATCGGCCAATTGGAAGCGCAGAAGGCCGCGCTGATGAGCAAGATCGACACCCTGCCGATGACCCAGCAGGAATTGTTGCGCCTGAACCGCGACATGCAGGTCACCACGCGCACCTATACCCTGCTGCTCGACAAAGCTCAGGAACAGGACATCCTGCGTGCCGGCACCATCGGCAACGTGCGGATCATCGACAGTGCCTATGCAGTCGTGGAAAAGCCGGCCAAGCCAATCAAACCCCTGGTGGTATTGGTCGCCATTTTCGTCGGCCTGCTGGCCTCGGCCGTGGTGATCCTGCTGAGGCAAGTGTTCTATCGGGGCATCGAGAGTCCCGAAACCATCGAACACCTCGGGGTTCCGGTGTATGCCGCGCTACCTTTTTCAGCAAAACAGGAGCAGCTCTACCGACTGAGAAAAGTTCGCGATGGGCGCAGCAAGCTGTTGGGCGCCGCCGACCCGGCCGATCTGGCGATCGAGTCGCTGCGCAGTCTGCGCACCAGCCTCAAGTTCGCCATGCTCGAGGCGCGCAACCAGCTGCTGGTGATCACCAGCCCGACGCCCTCGGTGGGCAAATCCTTCGTCTCCAGCAACCTGGCGTCGGTCATCGCGCAGACGGGCCAACGGGTGCTGCTCATCGACGCCGACATGCGTCGCGGCTATCTCGCCGGAATGTTCGGCATGGCGCCGCGCAGCGGTCTGTCGGATGCGCTGGCTAGCGGCCTGCGCCTTGCCGCGGTGGTCAACAAGACCGACCAGGCCAACCTGCATTTCATTGCCAGCGGCTGCTCCGCGCCCAACCCGTCCGAGCTGCTCATGCACGAGAACTTCGCCAAGCTGCTGAGAGAGGCGGAGCGCGAATACGACTTCGTCATCATCGACACACCGCCGGTGCTGGCCGTAACCGATGCCGTTCTGGTCGCTCAACTGGCGGGCACCTGTCTGCTGGTGACGCGCTACGGACTAAGCACCGCCAGCCAGATCGAAGCCTCCAAACGGCGCCTGGCCCAGAACGGCGTCCTGCTCAAGGGCGCGATTCTCAACGGCGTCAAGCGCCGGGCCTCGAGCACCGCCTATGAAACCGGCGCCTACGGCTACTACAGCTATTCTCAAAAAACCTGACACATGCGAGGGAAACGCCGTGCTCAGAACCGTATCGATGATGCAGCCCTATCTGTTCCCATACCTGGGTTATTTCCAGCTGATCGCCCACAGCGACGTCTTCGTGCTCGGCGATGACCTGCAATACACCAAGGCATCCTGGATCAACCGTAACCGCGTACTGGTCAACGGCGAGCCGAAACTGCTGACCTTTCCGCTGCGCAAGGGTGGACGAGTCGATGCCATCAACCAGCGCTGGCTGTGCGATGACTTCCCCATGGAAGCGCAACGGATGCTGAAAATGCTCAAGCTCGCCTATGCCCGCGCGCCGCAGCAGGAACGAGTGCTTGCCCTGATCGCGGACATCCTGCAGCAACCGGAACGCAACCTGGCCCGCTTCACCGCGCACTCGATCCGCAGCCTGTGCGCATACCTGGGTATAGCAACGCCGATCCGTATCGGCTCGGAACTGGGCCTGCCAGCGCAAATGGACAAGCAGGAGCGCGTCATCACCATCGCCAAACAGATGCAGGCGGAGCGCTACATCAACCCCATCGGCGGGCTGTCGCTGTACTGCCCCGCGCTGTTCAGGTCGCACGGCCTGTCGCTTCGATTTCTGCGCATGGACGACCTGAGCTACCCGCAATTCAAGCAGCCGTTCGTGCCCGCCCTGTCGGTGATCGACGTGCTGATGTTCAACAACCAGGACGATGCCCGGGCGTTGCTCGAGCGCTTCACCCTCATCGAAGGCATCGAACAGCGCGCCGCGCAACCGGCTTGAACAATCGAAAACGGAACTCCGCAATCACACCCTAAGGAAGGCAGTTCACATGGCAGCGCTCGACAGCGATCCGCACTGGTATCTGATCCAGACCAAACCCCGACAGGAAGCCCGCGCCGAAGAAAACCTTCGACGCCAGCACTTCGAATGCTACCGGCCGCATAAGCCTCCTCTGCCAGGCGACGAGAAGCCGGGTGAGCCGCTGTTTCCCGGTTACCTGTTCATCCGCCTCGATCGCCGGCTGGACAATTGGTACCCGATTCGCTCGACGCGTGGTGTCGCCCGGGTGGTGGCCTTCGGCGGCGAACCTACACCGGTTCGCGACGCACTGATCGAAGAGCTGCGCCAGCGGCTGGCGGCCCCGGTCGAGCCGCCGAGGTTTCGCCCTGGCGAGCGCGTGCAACTGCGTGGCGGCACTTTCAACGAACTCGAAGCGATCTTTGTCAGCGCAGATGGCGAAGAACGATCGGTGATCCTGCTCACGCTGTTGCAGCGCGAGCAGAAGGTACGCGTGCCCACCCGTTACCTCAGCGGCTGCGTTGCGCAAACCGGTCCGGCCCTCCGCTGCCAGGCGGACTGACGCATCAGGGAGGGTTCGCTCATGAAGATTCTGTTTCTGCATAGCCTGTACGCCCCGCATGTAGCCGGTGGTGCGGAAGTAGTGGTGCGTCAGCTGGCCGAGGGCCTGCACGCCCGCGGCTGGGACCTCGCCGTGCTGGCCACCGGCCCCGAGCACGGCTTGCACGAGGAGCAGCTGGGCGGCGTGCGGATCTATCGCGCCGGGCTGCGCAACCTCTACTGGCATTTCACCCAGACCCGGCCGAACCCACTGCTGCGCCTCGGCTGGCACTACCGCGATCGTTACAACCGTGGGATGCGCAGCTACGTGCGCGAAGTGATCGCGCGCGAACAGCCGGACGTAGTGGTCTGCCACAACCTGACCGGCTGGTCGGTCTCGGCGTGGGACGAGATCAGCGCCGCCGGCATTCCGATCGTTCAGGTGCTGCATGACCTTTATCTGCTGTGCCCGAAGGACACCATGTTCAACAAGGGCCATAGCTGCGAACGCCAGTGCGGGCTGTGCTCGGCGTTCCGTCGAGGCCACGCGGCAACTTCGACTCAGGTCGCCGCCGTGATCGGCGTCAGCCGCTTCATTCTCGATCGGGTATCGGCGTACGGCTATTTCAGCCAGGCCAGCCGCCACGTGGTGCACAACAGCACCTCACTCGGCGACGGAGCAGTACCAGCGCCGCGTCACCCGCACAGCGGCCTGCTGCGTTTCGGTTACATCGGCACGCTGTCGGCCAATAAGGGTGTGGGATGGTTGATCGAGCAGTTTCAGGCGTTATCGATCAACGCGACGCTGGAGATTGCCGGGCGCGGCAAGCTGGATGACGAGGCGCAACTCAAGGCCATGGCCGATCCGGCCAAGGTCCGCTTCGTCGGCTATCAGCATGCCGAAACCTTCATGCGCAATATCGACGTGCTGGTGGTGCCCTCGATCTGGGCCGAGCCGTTCGGGCTGGTTGCCGTAGAGGCCTGCGCCCAGCATCTGCCGGTCATCGCGACGAACAGCGGAGGCCTGCCGGAGATCATCAGCGACGAGCTCAACGGCCTGCTCTGTTCACCGGACGACCCTGACTCGCTCGGCAGAGCGATGCTCAGGCTCTACCTCGATAGCGGACTGCGTCAGCGTTTGTCGCGGCAGGCACGTGACAGCGTCGCACCCTTTTTGAACATGGAGCGCATGCTCGATCGGTACCAGTCGATCCTGCATGGCGCGCTACACGGCCGGAGAGCTCACGATGACCCCGACGCCACTGACCCTTTCGCCACCCAGGCCGAGCCCGCTGGCGATTGACAAGCCCACGCTGCTGGCGTTGATCGCCGCCTCGTTGCTGATCAGCGAAACCTTCGCCGGGGCGCTGCGCTACTACCTCGACATCGCCGGCGTCTCCGCCCTGCTCTACCTGCCGAAGCTGGCCTGCCTGGCCGCGGTGGCGCTGGAACTACCCCGCGCACGGAGCGCTCCCGCAGTGTGGCTGGTGCTGTTTGCCGTGGCGGTTTCGAGTCTGCTGGCGCTGCTGCATGGCGCCACGCCGGGGAATGTCGGGTTCAGCCTGTTCATCTATCTGCCGCTGCTGTTCGGACTGTTCTGCGGCCGCTATCTGGAACGCAGGGCCGGCCTGCTCGGCTGGGTGATCGGATTCTGCCTGGTGGCGTCGCTGATCGGCATCGCCCTGGACATGTTCACCAACGTACCGTGGAAGGGATACAGCTACATGATGGGCGACGTCGAGTTGACCGCGAACAAGTCCTGGGCCTTCGGCAGCACCGACCGACTCGCCGGCTTTGCCCGGATGTCGACCAACCTGGCCGTGATGATCGCGCTGTACAGCCTGTTCCTGGCGGCGTTCCTGCGGTCCCGCCTGTTGCGCCTGATGCTTTACCCGGTGGCATTCGGTGCGATTTTCCTGACCACCAACAAATCCACGGCGGCGGCTTATCTGTTGACCCTGGTGATGCTGTTTCTCGCCGGTTATCGCGCCCCCAGCGCCACGGCTTTTTTCGTCGCTGTGGTGACCGGCATGGCGTTGCCGATCGCCAGCCTGTTGCTGAACATTCCGCAGAGCGAGGCTTACAGCGCCAGCATGCTGGCATCGTTCAATGACCGCTTGATCAACAGCTGGCCGAACTTCATCGACGTCATCGTCAACGAAGGCTGGGGCTGGTGGGGGGCCGGGTTCGGTGCGGTCGGTAGCAGCGCGGCGGCGTTTCCGCTGGCCTGGCTGGAACTGCTGAGCATCGCCGACAACACCGCGCTATATCTGTGGGGAATGCTCGGTGTGTTCGGCGTGCTGCTGTACTTGCTGTTGTTCCCGCTGCTCTTGCGCTTGCATGACCGTGGCCCGCGCATCCGCGATGCGCTACTGGGCATCGTCTTCTGCACCTGCCTGATCGGTTGGGCGACGGATGTGCTGGAGATCACCACCGCTACTTTGTTTCTCGGCATGGCCATCGCCCATGTGCTGACGCCGCAGACGGTGCCCGCCCCGTACCGACGCATAGTCACGGCGAGCCCACATACCGGCCACGAACCGCGGGTCTGGGGACCGAGGGGTGAGCAGCCATGAGCCCACGTCTCCTGACTCGCCGCCTGGCACTGGTGGCAGCGCTGTCTGCCTTGGCCATCCAGGCACCAGCACAACAAGCAGAAGACCCTTTCATCCTCGGGGTCTGCTCGCATGACCTGCATCTGCGAAATACCCAGAGCCAGGGATTCCGGCTGCTGCACGACGCGGGTATCGCGTCGGTCAGGACCGATGCCCACTGGGCCTTTCTGGAGCGAAAGCGCGATCGACTCCAGGTGGAACCGCACTGGCAAGACTATCTGGCGAGCAACGAAGCCCAGGGGATCGATAGCCTGTTCATCCTCGGCTATGGCAACTCTTTTCATGGCGCTGGGGAAAAGCCGCGCAGCGAACCGGTGCGCAGCGCCTTCAATCGCTACGTCGCGTTCGTCGCCGAGCAGTTCAAAGGCCGGATCAAGCATTACGAAGTGTGGAACGAATGGGACGTCGAGAATCCGACCGACCCGCAATTCACCCAGGACTATGCACGGTTGATCGCCGATGCCGCGGGCATCATTCGCCAGCACGATCCGAGCGCCAAGGTGCTGGCCGGCGCGGTGACCACCGAGGGCATCGAATCAGGTTTCGCCACCCGGCTGATCGAAGCCGGCGTGATGCAATCGATTGACGGCCTCTCGCTGCACCCCTACGTCCATTGCCGCGGGCGCGGGCAAAACACACCGGAGGCCTGGATCGAATGGCTCGCCGACGTCGATCTGGAACTGTCCAGCGCTGCCGGTCAGCCGGTGCCGCTTTATCTGACGGAGATGAGCTGGCCGGCGTATCAGGGTTCCTGCGGCATCGACGAGAACCTGCAGGCCGCCTATCTGGTGCGCAGTTTCTTCCTCGCCAAAACCCTCCCCAACGTGCGGGGTTACTGGTGGTACGACTGGCGCAACGACGGTACCAACGTACGCGAGCGCGAGCACAACTTCGGCCTGCTCCGACAGGACTACGCCCTCAAGCCGGCCTATCGGGCACTCAAGGCGATCAGCCCGATCATCCGTGACTACCGCTTCCTCGGTCACGCCGACGAATCGGAAAAAGGCACCGTGCTGTTGCGCTTCGGCAACGCTGCAGAGCAGCTGCTGGTGGCCTGGAGCCCGGAGCAGGCCCGCACGCTGACGATCGAATCGGCGGGCAAGGCCAGCGGCCGCCTGGAGTTGATCGACACCGCTCATCCGGATGACGGCCGGATCCACAGCGAAGCGGCATGGAGCTGCCCGGAACGCGCAAGCAATTGCACCGCGGAAGTCGATCTCAGCGGCTTTCCAAAGATCATCAGCCTCGGCAAGGCACCCGTGTCCGGCTCCAGCGCCAACTGATGCCAACGATTCACGAATGGCTTTTTTGAAAAGAGGAATTTCAAAATGATTGTCATCAATGCGCGCTTTCTGACCCAGGAAATGCGAGGCGTGCAGCGCTTCGCGGAGCAGATTTGCCTGCAACTGAAGGGGCTGCGCGACGATCTGGTATTCGTCGCGCCGCACGACATCCACCTGCATGAAAGCGCCGAGCAACTCCAAGTGCGCCGTATCGGCCGCCACCGAGGACAGCTCTGGGAGCAACTGGACCTTCCGCTTTGGCTCCTGCGCAACGGCAGCCCGCCACTGGTCTCACTGTGCAACACCGCCCCGCTGGCCTACGGCAACCAGATCGCGGCTCACCACGACATCACCTACGTCCGGCACCCGGAAAGCTACTCGCGAGCATTCAGGGCCACCTATCGCAACCTGACCCCACTATTACTCAAACGAATCAAGGCGCTGATCACCGTGAGCGAATTTTCCCGGCAGGAAATAGCCCGCTTCTATGGTTACCCGGCACGCCACATCTGGGTGGTGCCCAATGCCGTGGACGCGCGCTTTCAACCCTTCTGCGCAGAGCAATGTCCTCGTGGCTCGGCGCCCTACCTGCTCGCGGTTTCATCGCACAGCGCGCACAAGAACTTCGCCCGCATGGTGGCGGCGTTCCTCAAGCTCGAAGGCTTCGACGAGGTCGAGTTGCGCATCATCGGCGATTCGAACCGGGTGTTTTCCGGCAGCCTGCACGACATGGCCGGCAGCCGGCGCATTCGCATGCTGGGCAGGCTGACCGATCAGGAGCTGGTAGAGGCGTATCAGGGCGCCACGGCGTTCGTTTTCCCCTCGCTGTATGAAGGCTTCGGCATCCCGCCCCTCGAGGCGCAGGCTTGCGGCTGCCCGGTCATCGCTGCCCGGGCGGCGTCCATACCGGAGGTGCTGGGCGACAGTGCGCTGTATTTCGACCCGCTGAAAGTCAAGGACATTGCCGATTGCATGCAACGCGTCCTGCGCGACGAGGCGCTGCGGCAGGACTTGCGCCGCCGCGGCAAGGCGAATGTGGCGCGGTACTGCTGGAACTCATCGGCACAGCAGGTTTCTCGCCTGATCGACCAGGCCTTCACCGGTGTGCGTAACGGCGGCAAAAGCGGCTTGCGGCAACTACCGCTCGGTCAGCCCAAGCACTGAGCCCTGCCTAGCCGCACGGACCCTGCCCACCGCTGCGCCGGCATCTGCCGCGCCGCGGCCTGAAATTTCCCGGTCGCCGATGCCTCGGCAACCGCCCCGCTGCCCTCTCTATCGAAAGGCTATCGTATGAAAATCGCCATTGTTCATGATTGGCTGGTGACCTATGCGGGCGCCGAACGCGTGCTCGCCGGGTTGCTCGAGACCTGGCCGGAAGCCGACCTGTTCGCCGTGATCGACTTTCTTTCCGATGAAGATCGAGCCTGTCTCGGTGGCAAACGCGCTACGACGACCTTCATCCAGCAACTGCCCAAGGCCAAAACGCATTACCAGAAGTATCTTCCGCTGATGCCATTGGCCATCGAGCAACTCGACATGTCGGCGTACGACCTGGTCATTTCCAGTAGCCACGCCGTCGCCAAGGGCGTGCTCACCGGGCCGAACCAGCTGCATATCAGCTATGTACATTCGCCGATCCGCTATGCCTGGGACCTGCAGCATCAGTACCTGCACGAAGCCAGCCTGGACCATGGGTTCAAGGCCAAGCTGGCACGCATGCTGCTGCACTACATGCGCATGTGGGACCAGCGCACCGCAAGCGGCGTGGACGAGTTCATCGCCAACTCGCACTTCATCGGCCGGCGCATCAACAAGAGCTACCGGCGCGAGTCGACCGTGATCTACCCCCCTGTCGACACTCGCCAGTTCACCCTCTATGCCGACAAGGAAGACTATTACCTCACGGCCTCGCGCATGGTGCCCTACAAGCGCATCCCGATGATCGTCGAAGCCTTTTCCAGGATGCCCGACAAGAAGCTGGTGGTGATCGGCACCGGGCCGGAGATGGAGAAGGCCAGGGAGCTGGCCACACCCAACGTGACGCTCATGGGCTACCAGAGCTTCGCGGTGTTGTTGCATCACATGCAACGCGCGCGCGCCTTCGTGTTCGCCGCCGAGGAGGATTTCGGCATCGCACCCATCGAGGCTCAGGCGTGTGGGACGCCGGTAATCGCCTATGGCAGAGGTGGCGTGCTGGAAACGGTACGTGGAATCGACCACCCGGAACCAACCGGCGTGTTCTACCCCGAGCAGACGCCGGAATCGCTGATGGCGGCCGTTCAGGAGTTCGAAGCGGAAGCGCATCACATTCTTCCCGACGTTTGTCGGGCCAGCGCGGAGCGTTTTTCAACCGAACGGTTCAGGCAGGAGATTAAGTCTTTCGTCGATACTAGAACCCGCGAAGTCATTGTGCATCAAGGACCGGATGTGCTCCCGCACCGCCCAACCGTAACGCCGGCCAGCGTCACCCCGGTCTACCCTGCGGCGGTGCCCATGAAGCACGCCTGAACAGCCCCCTCTTACTGCGAGGTTTCACGGATGAACACAGCAACCACCACTCAACGAATCCAGACCTCCTGCGTATTAAGCTTCGCCTTGCTGATCAGCGGGACGACTGGCGCCGTCCACCTGGCCGAGCACGGCACCGACGGATTGTCCCGGCAACGACAGGCGAGTTTTTCCGAGGACAGCTCCAACTGCGTCGTAAGCCGAGGGCCCCGGGTGATCATTTTCGATCAGGGTGCCAACCCAGCGCCCTGCCAGGGCAGCGGATCCACCGCGATCGCGCTGCCCACAGTGCGCCTGGCCGAGCCGCTTTCGGGCGATCCGTACCGCCGTTCCAGTGACAGTACCCGTTACTCGTTCTAAATCCTGCGACCCCCTCTGGAGGCGTCATGAACAGTGCAGACCAAAACAGCCAATCGCTGGTTTACGCTGATGGTTATTCCTATACCGAAATATTCCAGGCGCCAGAGCTGCCGGGGATGCCCGGCGCGACCCGGCTGATCAGTGTCTTCCATGCGTTTTTCGCAGCAGACGATGAGGAAGACGCCGTCGACGCGAATCCCGCCGCGGCTCCCGCCGAGGCACAACCAACGGAAACCGTTGGCGAGTTCTGAACCAGGCATCCACCAACGACGCTCAACGCCTCGTCAGCGCTTTCTGCGCCTGACGCGGCCGTCGCTTTTTCGCTTCATGCCGAGACACCTCATGACCCTGAAAACTTCCGTGGTGACCGTCACCTACGGTGATCGGCTGGCTTACCTCGAGCAACTGGTCGAGCGCGCGCTGGCGTTCGACGAGATCGCCGAGGTGATCATCGTGAGCAACGCTTCGTCAGCGCCGCTGGACCAATTATCAGCACGCTGGCCAGACAAGGTCCGCCTGATTCGGCTGCAGCACAATACCGGATCGGCGAACGGCTACGCCGTCGCACTGCAAGCGGCGCTGGCTGGCGGAGCGGATTACATCTGGATGATGGACGACGACAACGCACCCACTGCGGCGGCGGTGTCCATTCTTCACCGTGAACTGGCCCGTCTTGGCGGGCTGCTGGGCGTGGACCGGGTTGCCGTATTGGGCTACCGCGCGACGCAACAGGCGGATATCGCCCAAGGCGTGCCGCTGCGCTACCTGCTGCAACCCCGCTCCAGCTACTTCGGCTTTCACGTCGCGCAGCTGCCATACAAGCTATGGCGACGCCTGCCCTGGGCGCGTCGCCCCAACAAGCGGCCGGCGAGCATCAGCCTGCCGTTCGCTCCGTACGGCGGCATGCTCGCCCACCGCAGCTTGTACGAGCGCATTGGCGTCCCGCTGAAAGAGCTGGTGCTGTATGTCGACGACACCGAATACACCCGACGCATCACCGCCGGTGGCGGCCGCCTGTTCCTGTTCACCGACGCTGTGATCGAGGAGCTCGAGCAGTCCTGGAACATCAAGGCGCGGACCCGCAACATCTACGAGACCTTCCTGCTCGGCGATTCGGATTTTCGCGCCTACTACGCCGCGCGCAATCAAGCCTGGTTCGACAAGAACGTCTGGGCCGCTTCCCCTCGGCTGCATCGTCTGAACCGTTGCCTGTTTCTCATCCTGCTGCGCCTGGTCGCTCGGCTGCGTAACGCGCCGCAACGCTTGGCGTTGATCGAACAAGCCATCCATGACGGCGAAAGCGGTGCGTTGGGCATGAGCAAGACCTTTCCGTTGCGTTGACCGCCTTGGCGGCTTACGCCCTACCCGTTTTATCGAAGGCATTGCCTATGGATGTCACTTCCCTGCAACGTGACGCGAACAATTTCGACTTTCTGCGATTCGCCGCAGCTTGCGCCGTCGTCCTTGGCCACTGCTACTGGCTTTCCGGTGCCGGTGCCACCGAACCGATGCGGCGGTTCACCGGGTCGGTGGATACGGCCGACATCGCGGTGAACCTGTTCTTCGTGATGAGCGGGTTTCTCATCGCTGCCTCATGGTTGAACAGCCGCAGCGTGCTGGACTTCGCGGCCAAGCGCGCACTGCGCATATTCCCGGCGCTGTGCATGTCGGTGCTGCTCACCGTTCTGGTCGTCGGGCCGCTGGTAACCGGCATGCCGCTGAAGGACTACGTGCTGCACAGCCAGACACTGCGCTTCCTCGGCAATATGGCATTGGTCACTCAGTTTCATCTGCCCGGAGTGTTCACCGAAAATCCGTTTCCGGATACGGTCAATGGGTCGGTCTGGACCTTGCCCTACGAAGTCCTGATGTACACCTCGCTGATGCTGCTGGGGCTGATCGGACTCATTGGCCGAGTCGCGGTGCTGGCGGTGCCCTTGGCCCTCATGTTCATTCACTTCTACCTGATACCGGGGCTTGGCCTCGAGAGCGACCTGCTGCGCAAGACGACGCGGCTGGGCATATTCTTCTTCCTTGGCTCGGCCTTGTATCTGTATCGCCGAATCCTGCCGTGGAACTGGAAGGTGGCGCTGGGCATGCTGGTGGTGTCGCTGCTCAGCGCAAGAACCGAGCTATGGCCATACATTCACGTGCTGACGCTGCCTTACCTGACCATTTATCTCGCCCACCTGCCGATACCGCGGCTGTCGAGATTCGGCCGATACGGTGATTTCTCGTACGGCATCTACATCTTCAGCTTTCCAATCCAGCAGTGGCTGATGCATGCGTTCGATGCGCAACTCTCGCTGGGTACCTTCATGGCGATCAGCCTCGCGGCGAGCATTGCCGTGGCCGCGCTGTCTTGGCATTTCGTCGAGTTGCCGGCGCTGCAGTTGAAACGCTATCTGCCGGGCGGAGATAGGCGTCGGAGTGAAACGGACTTCATCACCCCTGCCTGAGCCAGCGTCGGATGGTCGCGGTTCAAGGGTCCGGCGTGTCTGACTCGGCGCTGCCAGCACCTTCGCCGGTCAGGCGTCGCACAGCATCGATCAGCGGGGCGAGCCCGGTGCCTTTCGGCAGGAATTCATCGACCAGGTCGCGCCCCGGAATCTGTTGAGTCAGCGCAGCGCTCATCATCAGGATCGGAACGCCGTCATAGGCAGGGTTACGGCGAATGGCACGAACCATTTCGGCACCGTCGAGCTCCGGCATCATGTAGTCGGTGATGATCAAGGCGGGCCTTTCCTGCTCGAGCATGCGCAAGCCTTGCGCCCCGTTGCTCGCGGTAGCGACACGATAGCCCTCGTCCTCGAGAATCATCACCATCAGTTTGCTCAGGCCGAGCTCGTCCTCGACCAGCAGCACAAGTGGCGCCAGCGCATCCTGCCCTTCCCTAGACATCCTCGCCCCCTGGCGGAGCCTGGCGATGCGGTCGGCCGATCGCGACGCCTTCGGTATGCTCCATGCGCCGCCCCAGCCTGAAACCACCCTCCCCCAAGGTGAACTCGAACACATAGGGCTCGAAGTCGCTTTCCCGCATCTTCAATATGGCCAGTGTTCGGTAGAGTCGCGATTCGAGTTCGGCATAACGCAGCAGCAGGATGTTTTCGGCGATGGCCGATACCGCCGGGAACTGCAGGCCGCTGTCACCACCGACGATTTCCGCCAGCTCGGCGGTGAACACCGTGGTCACACCCTCACTGCGAAGAATGGCGGTCAAGGTGCTGAAGAAGCGACCGAGCCGATTGGTGTTGATTGCCGCCTGCTTGAACGCATCGACGCCATCGATGAACAAGCGTTTGACCGAGCGCCTGCGAACCGCTTCGAGAATGTCCTCGGCCAACTGGTCCTGCAGCAGTTCGGTCGGTGATCGATGAATCACTTCGACCAGCCCTTTGTCGATCAACCCGTCGAGGTCCAGGCCCAAGGCGCTGGCGCGACGACGCAGGCGATGCGCATCCTCGTAAAAGCCGAAGACGAGGCCAGGTTCCTGCGCATTGCTCTGGCAGATGAAGCTCAGGCCCAGGGTCGTCTTGCCGACCCCCGTCGGCCCGACCAGCAATGTCGTCGAGGAGTACGGAATGCCGCCACGGATGATCTGGTCCAGCCCATCGGCGCCCGTGCTCAGCCGTTGTTCGCGCATCGGTGCCGAAGCCTGGTCTGCGGTGACGGCCTCGAGTCGCGGGAACACCCGGAACCCATCCTCGGTGATGGACGTCATGTGCCGGCCGGAGACGAAATCGCTGCCGCGGAACTTGCGCACCTGCAGGTAGCGATAGGTGCGGAAATGATCCTCGTCGCTGCCCAGGGTCAGCCAGCCATCGACCATGGTGAACTCCGGGCTACCGGCGTCACGCTTGCTGTTTGTCAGCAGCAGGACGGTGCAGCCGACCACGTCCGCGTAGACCGACAGGTCATTGATGAACTCGCGAAACACCCGCTCGGAGGCCGCGTTTTCTTCCAGCGCGAAGAGCCCGTCGATCACGATCAGCGAGGGATTCTGGCGCTTGCCGTTGCGCGTCAGGTAGCGAAGGATGCCTTCCAGCCCATCCGTGCGCAGGATGTCGAACGCGCTTTCGTAGATCACCGAGGTGCCTGCATAGCGGTTGTCCATGAACGACATGTTCTGCAGGTGGCGCAGCAGGCGATGGTGGGTCTCAGCCAGCAAGGTGACGTACAGCGAGCGCTCGCCGCGGGCCGCCCAGCTGTAGCAGATCTGGTTGGCCAGAATGGTCTTTCCCTCGCCCGGCCCGCCCTGGACGATGTAGACCGCTCGCGGCAACAACCCGCCCTTGAGCACCGCGTCGAGTCCCGGAACGCCAGTCGGAACATGGGCAGAGCTCGTTGGCGATGAAGTTTGGCTATCGATCACAGCAGCTATCCGTTCAAATCAATGCGGCCATCCTAACAAAGGTGGGCGCGATTATCGTTGCCGGGCCTTCAGTTTGGCAGCGTTCACGCCCCGGTGTTCGGCACATACCCGAGCGGGTCCGCAGCCAACGTAACTGCGGCCTCGCGGCAGTCATCGAGCCTGTTCGGTTGTCGATTAACTCGCCGCTGGTGTGGAGCCGTCCTTGCAAACGCCCTACCATGCACGTCGACCCTTACTACGACCGGCAATAAAAGCCCATGTCTTTTGCTTCATTGTTTCGCGTAGACCTGCGGCGGCTGATCGTGGTGCTGGCAATCTTCAGCGGCCTGATCATGCTGAGCATCAGTTTCTACTCCAGCTATCAGGTCCAGCGCGAATCGCTCATCCAAAGCACCCTCGAAGCCAACAGGGCCTATGCCGTCAAGCTCGCGGTCGGCACCGAAGGCTTCTTCGCCACGCTGCAACAGCAGCTCGGGTACAGCGCCAGGATCCTCGCCGAACGCTTCGACGCCGATACGCTCGGCAGCGAGACCGAACGGCTGCGCCTGCAAACAAACAGCTTCAACAGCGTCGTGGTCACCGATGCAAACGGCATCATTCGCGCCGTTTCGCCGACCGGTCTGGCGCTGGTCGGCCACACCCTGGACTCGCCCGGTGCACGTGAAGCGTTGCGCGAACGCAGGCCCTTGATCAGCAATCCGTACGTCTCGGCCATCGGCACGCTGGTGATCTCGGTTTCGCAGCCGATCGTCGACAAGCAAGGCACCTATCTCGGCTACGTCGGCGGCATCATCAGCCTCAAGGAGCCGAATATTCTCAGCAGCATGCTCGGCGAACATTTCTATAAGGACGGCTCCTATCTCTACGCGGTCGACCAGCGCCGCCGGTTGCTCTACCACCCCGATCCCCAGCGCGTCGGTACCCTGGTGGGCGAAAACACCGTCATCGACCGCGTGATCAGCGGCGAATCAGGCAGCCAGCGTGTCATAAACAGCCAGGGCCAGGACATGCTGGCCGGCTTCGCGGCGGTGCCGACCGCCCGCTGGGGCATCGTCGCGCAACGCCCCACCGCCGCGACTCTGCACCCGCTCGATGGCCTGATGCTCCAAGTGCTGCGCCAGACCACCCCGCTGGCCCTGCTGACCTTCCTCGGCGTCTGGCTGCTGTCCGGGCTGATCTCGCGTCCGCTCTGGCAATTGGCCAAGAGCGCGGGCGAGATGGACGCACCCACCAGCGCAGAGCGCATCCAGCGGATCCGCTCCTGGTATTTCGAAGCCGCACAACTCAAGCGCGCCCTGAAACTGGGCATCAACCTGCTGCACCAACGCATCGGCAAACTCCACCTCGACGCACAGACGGACCCGCTGACCGGCCTGTACAACCGCCGCGGCCTGTCGCTCGCGCTGGAGGCGCTCGGCGCCGCCGACCATTCGTTCGCGGTGGTCGCCCTGGATATCGACCACTTCAAACGCATCAACGACAACCATGGGCACGATGTCGGTGACCAGGTCATTCGGCATCTCGCCCAGCTGATGGCTGCCTGCTCGCGAGACGCTGACGTGCTCTGCCGAAGCGGTGGCGAGGAGTTCCTGATGCTGTTGCCGAACACCAACATCGAATCGGCCTTGCGGGTCGCCGAGCGTTTGCGCCTTTGCGTCGAGCAGGACGAGGTCGCCCCTGTCGGCCATATCACAATTTCCCTGGGCATCGCCGTCTGGCCCAGCCACCACGCTGACGTGCAACGCGTCCTCAAACTGGCCGACGGCGCCCTCTACCGGGCCAAGCAGCACGGCCGTAATCGTTCCGAGATCGCCGATCTCAACACTGCGGAACCAGGCGAGGGCTGAGCCGACAACGCCGGTCAGCAGCGCTAGGAGCCGTTGGCGATCTGGTGGATCTTGCGCGGTTGCCGCACCTATTTCGCCAGGGCGTTCAAGCAATTCGTGGGCTGCACCCCGAGCGAATATCGCCATGGCACCGGCCCGGAAGACCAGCCAGCGCTACTCGAACTGAGCCTGTAGCACGGCGCGCTTGGGCGTCCCCGGCCGCGTCGACAACACCCACATGCCCGAATCGCTTATAACGGGACGCTCCCGACCCGCTCGCACATACGACGGCCGACATGGCTAAAAAATATCCAGCTCTGTATACTCGCGCGCCTTTTTCATGCGCTGTTTCGAGGTCATTGTCGATGAGCAAAACGCCAACAGTCGGGTTCGTCAGCTTGGGTTGTCCCAAGGCAACCGTCGACTCCGAACGCATCCTGACTCAGCTGCGCATGGAGGGTTACCAGATCGTGCCCACCTATCAGGACGCCGACGTGGTGGTGGTCAACACCTGCGGTTTCATCGACAGCGCCAAGGCCGAATCGCTGGATGCCATCGGCGAAGCCATTGCCGAGAACGGCAAGGTGATCGTCACCGGCTGCATGGGCGTGGCCGAAGACAGCATCCGCAACGTGCACCCCAGCGTGCTGGCCGTCACCGGCCCGCAGCAGTACGAGCAGGTGGTCAACGCCGTACATGAAGTGGTGCCGCCGAATATCGATCACGATCCCTTCGTCGACCTGGTGCCGCCGCAGGGCATCAAGCTGACCCCGCGCCACTACGCCTATCTGAAAATTTCCGAAGGCTGCAACCACACCTGCAGCTTCTGCATCATCCCCTCCATGCGCGGCAAGCTGGTCAGCCGCCCGGTGGGCGATGTGCTCAGTGAGGCCGAGCGCCTGGTCAAGGCCGGGGTCAAGGAGATCCTGGTGATTTCCCAGGACACCAGCGCCTACGGTGTCGACATGAAGTACAAGACCGACTTCTGGAACGGCCAACCGGTCAAGACGCGCATGCTGGAGCTCTGCCAGGCGCTGTCGAGCATGGGCGTTTGGGTGCGTCTGCACTACGTCTACCCGTACCCGAACGTCGACGACGTGATTCCGCTGATGGCCGAGGGCAAGCTGCTGCCCTACCTGGACATTCCCTTCCAGCACGCCAGCCCGAAAGTGCTCAAGGCTATGAAGCGTCCGGCCTTCGAGGACAAGACCCTGGCGCGCATCAAGAAGTGGCGCGAGATCTGCCCGCAACTGACCATCCGTTCGACCTTCATCGTTGGCTTCCCCGGCGAGACCGAGGAGGACTTCCAGTACCTGCTCGACTGGCTCACCGAGGCGCAACTGGACCGCGTCGGTTGCTTCCAGTACTCCCCGGTCGAGGGCGCGCCAGCCGAGACGCTGGACCTGGAGCCGGTACCGGACGAGGTCAAGCAGCAGCGCTGGGATCGTTTCATGGCCCACCAGCAGGCGATCAGCGCCGCTCGCCTGGAGCGCAAGATCGGTCAGGAAATCGAAGTACTGATCGACGAAGTCGATGAAGACGGCGCGATCGGCCGCTCCTACGCCGACGCCCCGGAGATCGACGGCATGGTCTATGTCGACAGCGAACAGCCGTTGCAGCCCGGCGACAAGGTCTGGGTCCGGGTAACCAACGCCGACGAGTACGATCTCTGGGCCGAGACCATCTGAGGGGCAGCCCGTCAGGCAGAGCCGTCCAAGGCTCTGCCATAGGCTGTGAAGATGTCCAGTCCGCGCTCGCGGCCGGTTGGCAGGCAGAAAACGGACGCCGTTCAATACCGGCCATGGCGGGCATGCGGCCCGCATCGCGCCGTAACCCGAGTGGCGGTTGGTTCCTGTCGTGAGGAAAATCGGCCGCAGCCGCCTACGCTAGCATTAGGAAGCGCATCGGACCCGAGATGTCGCCAGCACAGGGAACGGACCATGAATACCTTCGACGCCACGCTCACCCACACGCCCACCGTCGGCAAACGCACCGGCAAGATTCGCCAGAAGAACGAGGAGCTGATCCTCTCGGCGGCCGCGGAAGAGTTCGCCCGCTATGGCTACAAGGGCACGAGCATGAACGCGATCGCCCTGCGTGCTGCACTGCCCAAGGCCAATCTGCACTACTACTTCACAAGCAAGCTGGGGCTTTACGTCGACGTGATGCGGCACATCCTCGAGCTCTGGGACAACGCCTTCGACAACCTCACCGTCGAGGACGACCCGGCTACCGCACTGGCCGCCTACATCCGCACCAAGATGGAGTTCTCCCGCAAGCAGCCGCAGGCCTCGAAAATCTTCGCCATGGAAGTCATCAGTGGCTGCGAATGCCTCTCGGAGCATTTCAACGAGGACTATCGCGAATGGTTTCGCGGTCGCGCGGCGGTGCTGCAAGCCTGGAGCGATGCGGGCAAGATGGACCCGATCGATCCCATGCATCTGATCTTCCTGATCTGGAGCAGCACCCAGCACTACGCCGATTTCTCCGACCAGATCCGACGCATCACGGGCCAGCGCCGGGTAACCAAGGACGACTTCGCACGCGGCACCGAGACGCTGATCCGGGTCATCCTCAAAGGTTGCGGCCTGACCCCGCCGACGTGATGCCCGAAGCGCCACCACCCAAACCGATTCAGCAGCTTCATCTGCCCGGCGGGCCTAGCGATGCTCCCTGAGCCTCTCAGCCAGGCAGCGCATCGCCTCCCGAGGGCCACCGACGACCAGTTGCGACGGCACTGCCAGCATCAGGTTCAGCGGCAGATCGAAGGCTTCCAGCAGCAACCCGTCGCAGTCGAAGCCGGGTTCTCCGCACAGGTGCGCAAAGCGCTGCTGAAGGCGCTCGGCATAGCTGCCGGTCCCCTCCAGATAGCCCACGACCGGCTTGCTACGCGCCACGGCATAGCCGACTTCGAAGCTGGTACCGCTGTCCGGTTCGCCGCCGCGGAAGAAGTTCAGGTCGGCGATCACCGCATCGGCCTGCTCCAACAAGTCGAGATTGGCCTGGTAGATCCAGGCCGCTTGCTCGCGAGCGCCGACGATATGGCGCGGCACCTGCTTGTCCAAGGGATACAGCCCGATGAAGCCGAACTCGGCGCAGAGCGCCTTGAGTCGCTCGCCATGCTCTAGCGCATCGGCGCGGAACACGCCAGGGCCGGCGAGGTAGATGCGTACGTCCATGAAAATCCGTCACGCTGACGGGCTTCAGAGCCCGATCAGCGAAAGCATGATGAAAGTGGCGAAGAGCACGAAGTGGGTCATGCCCTCGATCGCGTTGGTCTCGCCGTCGTTGAGGTTGATGGCCGCGACGATCAGGGTGATGAAAACCATCACCGTCTGCACCGGCGTCATCGCCATCTGAAACGGTTGGCCACTATACAGCGCCAGCGCTTCCATGACCGGCACGGTGAGGATGACTGTCGACAACGAGGCGCCGAGGGCGATGTTCACCACCGATTGCATGCGGTTGGCCAGGGCCGCGCGCAGGGCCGTGAGAATTTCCGGGCTGGCCGAAATCGCTGCAACCACCAGCGCCGCGAGCATCGGCGGTGCCCCGCTGCCCTTCAGGCCGACGCTCAAGGTCTGCGACATCACCTCGGCCAGGGCACCGATCAGCACCACGCCGACGCAGAGCAATATGATCGAACGGCTGCGACTGGTCGGCGGGTGCTCGGCGTCCGGCTGCTTCTTGCGTTTGCGCTTCTCCGGATAGCTGTAGCTGAAAAAGTAACTGTGCGCGCCGACCTGCATGCGCAGGAAAACACCGTAAAGCAATAGCATGGCGCCGATGGTGAACGCCGAATACATGCGCCAGTCCTCGCGCGGGATGAATTCCGGCACCACCATCGATACGCCCATGGCCGTCAGGATCATCACGCTGTAGGTGCGGGCCGAATCGTCGTT
Source organism: Stutzerimonas stutzeri (assembly GCF_018138085.1). Classification (NCBI taxonomy): domain Bacteria; kingdom Pseudomonadati; phylum Pseudomonadota; class Gammaproteobacteria; order Pseudomonadales; family Pseudomonadaceae; genus Stutzerimonas; species Stutzerimonas stutzeri. Next base: position 1,907,915 of record NZ_CP073105.1, on the reverse strand, counting down.
GTAGGGCTGTTCGCCGTGGCGCAACCCGCCCAACAGCGCCGCGAGGCCGAGAATACCGTTGAGATCGAGCATCACCGCCGCGTAGATGGTGTCGCGCACCAGCGTTGGCGATGGCTCGTGGGACATCATGATGCCGAGTATCACCACCTCCACCAGCACCGCCGACAGGGTGAGGATCATGGTGCCGTAGGGATCGCCGACCTTTTCGGCAAGGATCTCGGCATGGTGCGCCACCCGCACCGACGCCAGCACGATGGTCAGCACCAGAACAGCCGTAGCCGCCAACGCCGCCACCCGGCCGCCGTGAACGAGATAGCCCTCGAGGCTATAGGCAAGTCCCGCCATCACGAGCGCGGCGACGAGGAAGGCTTCGTCTTTCAGGGTCTGAAACATAAGGACATCTCTTGAGGGCATGTCGTCATCGGACGCACCGAGCCGTGGCAAATATCCATTGATCCGCGCTTTCTCGGATCGATGGCGAGCCAGATCGGTCATCAGTGGCCTGCCGGGTTGCCGGAGCCCGCACCCACTCGCTACCCGGCAGCGCGCTGCAACGCCAATATGCGCTTGCGCCTTGCCACCTGCATTCCATCAGCAGTGCACGCCGGCTTGTAACGCAGCCAGGCCTTGAAACCGCCATCCGAAGGACGGCGTGTCGGCCATCCGCGGCCAGGCCCCTTGGATAGGCGAGGCTCCAAGCGGGGCTGAGCCTGCGAAGCAACCGCTGGCACCTGGCTTGCCCCGATACCAGCCGCTCGCGTCTTCGGCCATGCCACAGCGGCTGAACTGCAGACGCGGCAAGCGACTGACCACCAGGACATCCAAGCCAAGGTCCGGCGTCCGGTTTTCGCCTCAGCTACGCAGCGGCGGCCGGCGCACAGGCGCGCCATGGGCCACGTAGTAGGCGGCTGTGCTGCGTGGTAGCGGCTGTCGACCGCGAATCCGATCGGCGATTTTCTCGGCGATCATGATGGTGGTGGCGTTGAGGTTCCCAGTAATGATCTGCGGCATGATCGATGCGTCCACCACACGCAAGCCTTCCACGCCATGCACACGCCCCTGCCCGTCGACTACTGCCATCTCGTCCATTCCCATCTTGCAGGAGCAAGACGGGTGATACGCCGTCTCGGCGTGCTCGCGCACGAAGGCGTCCAGGTCCGCATCGCTCTGCGCCTGGGCGCCTGGGCTCAGCTCCTTGCCGCGATAAGGATCCAGCGCCGGCTGGCCAATGATCTCGCGGGTCAGGCGGATGCCATCGCGAAACTCCTGCCAGTCCTGCTCGTGGGACATGTAGTTGAAGAGGATGCTCGGATCGACTCTCGGGTCGGTCGAGCGGATTTCGATGCGGCCGCGGCTGGGCGAGCGCATCGAGCCGACGTGTGCCTGGAAGCTGTGCCCGTCATAGGCGTTGCTGCCGTTGTAGTTGACCGCCACCGGCAGGAAGTGGAACTGGATATTCGGCCACTCGAACGCTTCGCGGCTGCGAATGAAGCCACCGGCCTCGAACTGGTTGCTGGCGCCGATCCCAGAGCCCAGGAACAGCCACTCGGCGCCGATCGCCGGCTGGTTCCACCATTTCAATGCCGGGTACAGCGACACCGGCTTCGTGCACTCGTACTGCAGGTACATCTCCAGGTGATCCTGCAGGTTCTGTCCGACGCCAGGCAAGTCCTCGACCACCGGAATGCCGAGATCCTTGAGCAGTGGCGCCGGCCCGACACCCGAACGCTGCAGCACCTGCGGCGAGGCGATGGCACCGCCGCAGAGCAGCACTTCGCGACGCGCCCGAGCGATGGTTGGCTGCGCGCTGCCGCGCAGGTAATTGACGCCGACGGCACGCTTGCCTTCGAAGAGGATGCGATCGGTCACCGCGTGGGTCACGATGGTCAGGTTCGGGCGCTCCTTCGCCTGGTCGAGGTAGCCCCGCGCCGTGCTGGCACGGCGGCCGTTCGGTGTGACGGTGCGATCCATCGGCCCGAAGCCTTCCTGCTGAAAGCCGTTGAGGTCCTCGGTCCGCGGATAGCCGGCCTGCACACCGGCCTCGACCATGGCGTGGAACAGCTCGTTGTTGCCGGCTTTGGGGGTGGTCACGCTGACCGGGCCATCGCCGCCGTGGTAGTCGTTGGGGCCGATGTCGCGGGACTCGGCCTTGCAGAAGTACGGCAGGCAGTCGAGGTAGGTCCAATCCTCAAGTCCCGGCGTCTTGGCCCAGTTGTCATAGTCCAGCGCGTTGCCGCGGATGTAGCACATGCCGTTGATCAGCGATGAGCCGCCCAGCCCCTTGCCGCGGCCGCAGTCCATGCGGCGATTGTTCATGTGCGGTTCGGGATCGGTCTTGTAGGCCCAGTTGTAGCGCGTGCCCTGCAGCGGGTAGGCCAGCGCCGCCGGCATTTGCGTGCGGAAGTCGAAACGGTAATCGGGGCCTCCGGCCTCCAGCAGCAGGACGCTGACCTCAGCGTCCTCGGTCAGGCGCGCCGCCAGGGTGTTACCGGCGGAGCCCGCGCCGACGATGATGTAGTCGTATTCCATGATCCTCCTCCTCGCCATGCCTGGCCCAGGGCCCGGGCACGGCCTGCGCGGGTGCTAGAAAACCGAGGCGAAGTCGCCCAGTTCCACCTGCACGGATTTCAACCGCGTGTAGTGCGCCAGCGATGAGATGCCGTTTTCGCGGCCGATGCCGGATTGCTTGTAGCCGCCGACCGGCATCTGTGCGGCCGACTCACCCCAGGTGTTGATCCAGCAGATGCCGGCTTCCATCTGGTGGATGATGCGGTGGGCGCGCGCCAGATCGCGTGTCACCACGCCGGCGGCCAGCCCGTAGTCGGTGGCATTGGCACGACGCACCGCCTCCTCTTCGTCGTCGTAGGCCAGCAGGCTGAGCACCGGGCCGAAAATCTCCTCCCGCGCGATAATCATGTCGTCGGTGCAGTCGCTGAAGATGCTCGGCTCGATGTAAGCGCCCCGGCCGAATTCGCCGTGGGTAACGCGCGCACCGCCACATAGCAGCCGTGCGCCCTGCGCCTTGCCCTTGGCGATGTAATCGAGCACTTTCTGCATGTGAGCGAAGCTGACCATGGGACCGAAAGTGGTCGCCTCGTCCTGTGGATCGCCCATGCGCACGCGCTTGATCCGCTCCAGCAGCATTCCCTCGAACTGGCCGAGCAGCCCGCGTGGCACGAACACCCGTGTGCCATTGGTGCAGACTTGCCCGGCGCTGAAGAAGTTGGCCATCATGGCGATGTCCGCTGCCCGATCCAAGTCGGCGTCTTCGCATACGATCAGCGGTGACTTGCCGCCCAGCTCCATGGTCACCTCCTTGAGCGAAGAGCTGGCAGCGCTGGCCATGACCTTCTTGCCGGTGCTCACGCCGCCGGTGAACGACACCTTGGCGATGCGTGGGTGCTCGGTGAGCATGGCGCCGATTTCGCCACCGGTCCCCGTCAGCACATTGAACACACCCGCCGGCAGGCCAGCCTCGGTGAAAATCTCCGCCAGTTTGAGCGCACTCAACGACGTCACTTCGCTCGGCTTGAAGATCATCGCGTTACCCGCTGCCAGTGCCGGTGCGGCCTTCCACAAGGCGATCTGGATCGGGTAGTTCCAGGCGCCGATCCCGGCCACCACGCCGAGGGGTTCACGCCGGGTATAGACGAAGCTGGAATCACGTAGCGGTATCTGCTCGCCTTCGATCGCTGGCGCGAGCCCGGCGTAATATTCGAGCACGTCGGCACCGGTGACGATATCGACGCTGCGCGTCTCCATCAGGGGCTTGCCAGTGTCCAGGGTTTCCAGCAGGGCCAGCTCATCGTTGCGTTCACGTAGTAGATCGACTGCCTTGCGCAAGACTCGCGAACGCTCCATGCCGGTCAGCGCGGCCCAGACCTTCTGCCCGGACTCGGCACTGGTCACCGCATGTTCGAGATCGCTACGGGTCGCCTGGGCAACTTCGGCGAGCACCTCGCCATTGGCTGGGTTGATGCTTTCGAACACCTCCCCTCCGCTGGCCTCGACGTAGTCTCCTGCGATGTAGAGTCGTTGCCTTGGAAAACGGGGCATATTCACCTCTCTCGAAACGGTTTGGGGCAGCCGGCCACGCCGCTACCCGGATTGGCGAAGGGCGGCGAACCTGCCGGTTCGCCGTACCGTGCTCAGCTGGCGCCTGGCGCGGTGCCCGGTTCTGATGCGCTGTCGGCCAGGCTGCCTTTCTCGCGCTGCAGATGCAGGAACTCCATGTGATGCTCATAGTGATCGAGGACGTCTTCGATCAGCTGCCGTTTGGAGTAGCCCATCAGGTCATAGCCGAGACTCCCCTGGCGCAGGTGCACTTCGAGGCGGTAGTAGTGCGCCCGGCTGCTTTGGGTACGCACCGCGAATGACGGCATGGCGCTGCGCACGGGCCAGATCTGGTAGGTGAAATCCTGCTCGCTGCCTAGGTTGACGTTGAGCGCCAGGTGTTCGTTGCCCGCCTCACCTTCGATGATTTCCACCGGCACGCCCTTTTCGCCCAGGGCTTGGCGGATTTCCTCCATGGCCGGCTTGCACACCTCATGCAGGTAGCGGCGAATCTGCGAGCGGCTGGGGAAGCTCATCGCGCGGGACAGTCGCTGGCTCCAGTTCATGTGCGCATGCTCGAGCGTCGCCCGGCCTGACAAATGGCCGGAAAGGCTCTTCTGGTAACTGTCGGCCATCACGCCTTCAACATGCAGGGCCTTGAACAACCCGACCATCATGAACAACAGGACGATGGAAAACGGCAGTCCCATGATCACCACGGTCCCCTGCAACGCCGTAAGCCCACCAGCGATCAGCAGCGCCAGGGTCAGCACACCGATGATCGCGGCCCACAGGACGCGCATCCAGACCGGCGCATCGCTGTTCACATCCTTGAGGATCGAGGTGAAGTTGGACAACACCAGCGACCCAGAGTCGCCGGAGGTGACGAAGAAGACAATCGCCAGAACGGTCGCAACCGCGGTTGTCAGGCCGGCCCAGGGCAGGCTCTGGAGGAACAGATAGATCGACGAACCCGGGTTGCTGACGGCCTGCACGCCGAGTTCAGCCGCACCGTTCATGACCATGTCTATGGCGCTGTTACCCATGATCGACATCCAGGCCATCATGAAGGCCAGCGGCAGCAACAACGTGCCGACGACGAATTCCCGAATGGTCCGACCGCGCGAGATGCGCGCCAGAAAAAGACCTACGAAAGGCCCCCACGCAATCCACCAGGCCCAGAAGAAGACCGTCCAGGCATTCAGCCAGTCGGTGGGCTGGTCATAGGCGTAGGTATCGAAAGACAGGCTGATGAAATTGGAGAAGTAATCGCCAACGTTCATCACCAGAGCGTTGAGCAGGAAGGTGGTCTTGCCCGCGAACAGCACGAACAGCAGCAGCAGGACCGCTAACAGCATGTTGAATTCGGACAGTCGGCGGATGCCGCGTTCGACGCCCGTGGCGGCCGAGATTGCCGAAAACACCACGATCAGCACCACTAGCACGGCCTGGGTGAACGTACCCTCGGGTACACCGAAGATGTAGTTCAGGCCGAAATTGAGCTGAATGATGCCGATACCCAGACTGGTGGCGATCCCGAATACGGTTCCCAGCACCGCGGCCGTATCCACGGTGTGGCCAATGGGGCCGTAGATGCCTTTACCGAAGATCGGGTAGAGCGAGGAGCGGATCGACAGCGGCAAGCCCTGACGAAAGCTAAAATAGGCCAATGACATGCCCACCAGGGTATAGACCCCCCAACCGGATAAACCCCAGTGAAGAAAGGTCAGCTCCAGCGCATGGCGCGCCGCCTGCACGGTACCGCCCTCACCCACCGGGGGCTCGAGGTACTGGGTGATGGGTTCGGCGATGCAGAAGAACAGCAGGTCGATACCGATGCCAGCCGAGAACAGCATCGCCGCCCAGGTGATCACATTGAACTCGGGCTTGGAATGATCAGGGCCCAGCCGGATCTTGCCGTAACGGCTGGTGGCGATGATCACTACGAAGATCAGGTAGACCAGCACGGCGAGAAAATAGAACCAGCCGAAGGTGTTGGATATCCAGCCTAGAACGGCGTTTATGACGGCGAGGGACGATGTCTGGAAGAACATTGCCCAGATGGCGAAGAGCACGATGGCAATCGCCGAACTATAGAAAACCACGGGATTGATGCGATCGTGCGGTGCGGCGGTGGTACCGGATGAGAGCTCAGCCTCGTTCATCAGTTCTATCTCCTGAACTTGTTCTGGCTTTTATGACATTGCGAAGCGATGAATGGCGTCAGGTTGTCTGCATGGTTTCATGGGACCACGCCACGCCCACCTGAAAGTGGCAGTGCCTCAGGCACGTCAGAGTCTGCCGGCCACGAGGCACGGCGCATGAATGTGAAACGGAACAGCGATACCTCAGAAAATAGCCTATATCCGAAAAAAGGGCGGCTATTGTACAGATGCCTGCGGCGCCTGCCGAAGCGCACCGACCCGCAGGACTATTCGGACCGCCTCCTGCACAGCAATGCGAACGCGGCCTCGATCATCGAACCCGCCGCGAGTACAGGTAAGATGGCCGCCCACGTTTCCCACCGCGGCCACGATATGTCTTACTCCGTCACCCCTATCGGCATCGTCCGCTCCTGTTTCAAGGAAAAGTTCGCCATCCCGCGCCAGCCGCAGCTGGCGCCGGCAGCACGGGGCGTTCTGGAGTTGCATCCTCCTTTCGATCAGGCGCACGCGTTGGAGGGGCTCGAGCAGGTGAGTCATGTCTGGCTGCTGTTCATGTTCCACCAGGCACTCGAGGCCGAGCCCCGCCTGCGCGTCCGCCCGCCGCGTCTGGGCGGCAACCGCATGGTCGGTGTGTTTGCGACCCGCGCGACCCACCGCCCCAACGGCATCGGCCAGTCGGTTGTCAGGCTCGAGCGGATCGAGCCCGGCCGTCTACATCTGTCGGGGATCGACCTGCTGGATGGCACGCCGGTGCTGGACATCAAGCCTTATGTCCCCTACGCCGACAGCGTCGCCGAGGCACGCAATGACCTGGCAGCCGCCGCACCCGAACCCATCGCCGTCCACTGGACCGAGACGAGCCTGGAGCAGGTCCGTCGCGAGGCGATTCGCCTTGAGGAACCCTTGCAGGCGCTGATCGAACAGTGTCTGGCGCAGGACCCACGACCGGCCTACCAGACGCCCGCTCCAGACCGTCGCTACGGCACCCGCCTCTGGGATGTGGACGTGCGCTGGCACTACCCGGATCCTGCTTCGATCACTGTAGTGGAAGTGTCGCGGGCACAGCGCTAGTCCGCTCGGCGGGCTTTCAGCGACGCACTACGCGCTCAGCTCGGCTGCTTCGGCAAGGCGAATCTGTTCACGGCCTCCGGCGCCACTTGCTTGAACGTGAGCAACCAAGCCTCGGCGGGCCGACGACGGGAGCCAACCCGATGCGTGCGTGAGGCCCGCGTCGCCACCGGCCATACCATTACGGGCGCGCCGGAGTAAGCAGCAAGCGCTGGGTACCGTAGACCTTGTCCAGGTTCTGGGGCTGGAACGGAAAGCTCATGTAATCGCCCTTCAACCAGGCCTCGATGCCGTCGGCATAATGCGGGCTGGCCGGGTTGCCGGATTGGCCGGAGCTATTGAGCCCGATCATCGGCTCGTCGCGCCCGAAGTCGACGACGATGCGCATCGCTGGGATCAGCCAGGTATCGAAATTGTCACCCCAGCGGTAGGCCGACACGTTGAGGGTGCTGTGGTCACCACCTGCCGCGTAGGGTCCGCGATCCAGATAGCCGCTGATGGCATTGATGCCGGCGCGCTGGCTGGCGGGCAGATGAGGCGCCAGCTGGGTGCTGCCGGTCTGCCAGGTGTAGGTGTGCAATTTGCCCCAGCGCCAGGCGTTGCGATCGGTGCCCTGCGAAGCCTCCATACGGCTGATCGCCGCGGCGAGGGAGCGCGCCAGTATGGCCGGTTTGTCTTCTCGCTGCGGAGTGCTCAGGTCATCCCAGAACGGGCTGTCGTCGCGGGCCAGCAGGTGATCGGCCTGCGCGGAATAGGAGGTGTTCGCCGTCTCGACGAGCGCCTTCCACGCCGCGCCGTCTTCGGGTCCCAGCTCGTCCAGGAACGTCTGGCGCGCGGACTCCATGAGGAAGGCTTCATACAGCGCCGCGTCGGCGGAGTCCGCACTGAGCTTGCCATCGAAGCTCAGCAGCCGTGACAGCCCCTCGCGCGCTCGCCCTCGCTGAGGCTCGGCAAGGGCATCGATGGCCGCGCGCAGCGGCTCGGCCATGCCTGGCGCCTCGAACATCGCTTTCAGCTTGGTGGAAAAGATCGTCGTCTGGTCGTACTGCATGGCCATGGCACTGCGGCTGTCCTGCTTGCCATGAGCCAGCAACTGACCGATACGTTCGGCCCGCTCCGGGTAGAACCAGGAATTGGACAGCTGCATGCCATAGCCCTTGGGTACCGTGCGCTGATTGGCCGTTGCCAGCCAGCCTTGCGCCGGGTCCTGGTCATAGGGGTGCAGCATGGGATCGGCGAAGCCATCCCAGTCGTATTGACCGTTCCAGCCCGGCGAGGGCACCAATCCCAGGCCTTCACGGCGGTTCGGGTAGCGCCCGGTCACTTGCCAGCCGATGCCCTGCTGGTCGGCAAAGACGATATTCAGCGCCGCCGCGCGGATCTCACGGCTCGCCTCGAATGCCTCATCCACCGATTGGGCGCGGCTCAGGTCGAAGAACGCATCGAGCGACTGGTCGGCTTCGAACTGGATCGTCTTCAACGCCAGCCCGTAACCGCTGCTCAGCTGCAGCGGCTGCATGGGATGCTTGCGTTCGCCCAGCACGCTGTTGAGCAAGGGGCCGTTACGGGTCTCGTAGACCGTTTCGCGGATCGGCCGCTCACCCTTGATGAAAAAGGTCTCATGGCGCTCACGTGCCGGCACCCACTTGCCGTCGGCCAGATACATCAGACGCCCGCCTTCGCGGCGCACCTGCTCGAGGAACAGATCCTGGGTATCGCCCATCACCATGGTCATGCCCCAACCCAGCTTGCCATTGAAGCCGGCAACCACGGCGGGCACGCCTGCGATGGTCACCCCTGCCGCCTGGAACTTCGGGGAGCGTATCTGCACGAAATTCCAATACGAGGGCATCGACAGTGGCAGGTGCGTATCGTTGGCCATCAGCGGCTTGCCGCTGCGGGTGTTGCTGCCGGATACCGCCCAGTTGTTGGAAGCGGCCACACCCAGCATGTTCAGCGAAGCCACCTGCGCAGCCGCGCTGTCGAGCGCGGCAAGCCCGGGTATCTCTCCGCCCAGCTTCAGGCCCTTCAGCTTGTCCGCCTCGGCGAATTGAAGCGGCTCATCGGGATAGGTGGGCAGCAACCAGGCAAGGCTGTCGCTGCCCACCTTCTGCGCCATGACCAGCGACGCGATTTCCTCCTGAAGATTGACCGCCAGGCCAAAATTCAACAGGCAGAACACCAGTACCGAATCTTCGGGTTTCCAGTACTCGGGCGTGTAACCGGCCGCCGCCAGATCCATCGGCAACTTGTCGCGATGACGGAACAGGTAGGCGTTGACGCCCCGCGCGTAGACCTCGAAGAAGCGCTTCATGCGCGGCGAGCTCTCCCGATACAGCAACGCAGCGCTTTGACGCAGGTTCGCCGCACGCATGAAGCGGTCGATCTCCAGCACACCCGGGCCGGCCATTTCCGCCAGCCGGCCTTCGGCCATGAGGCGCAGGCTGACCATCTGGCTCAGACGATCGGTCGCGTGCACATAGCCGAGACCAAACAAGGCATCGTGGAACGTCGCGGTCTCGATCAGCGGCACGCCCAGCGCGTTGCGCCGGATACTCACGCTCTTGTCCAGACCGGTAATCGCCTGGACACCCTGCGCTGGCGGCAGGCTGTCAGCGTAGCGACTGTCCAGATAGGGCTGACAACCCGCAAGCGCGCCAGCGACTAACGCAGCGCCGAGGGTCAGACGAGGCAGAACGAACGGCAGACGCAACGACATCAACGGCTCCTTGCAGACGGGGCACTATCGGACAGAAAAGGACAGAGATTGGTAGACGGCGCCGCCACTCAGGCGGCTTCGCGATTCTTCGGCAAGGCTTCGTCGAGAAGCCAGCGGGCCGAACGACGGGCCTCGGCCTTGTGCTGCAACTCCAGCGCACTGAAACTGGCTTCGTGACGGCGTCGTTCGGTTTTATCCAGCGCCTTCCAGGCGGAATGCGTGGGCACCTGTTCGGTGGCCTCGAACAGGACCTGAAAGACCTGGCAGCGCGGATCCTGGCCCAGGTTGGAATCGTAATTGTCCAACAGGACCTTGATCCGTATCGCGCCCTCGATCAGCGGTACCTGTTCGTCGAGAAGACTGCTGGCAAGCACCCGCAAATCGGCCGCGAGGGCGGCATGTTGCTGCGCCTGCTGCTCGGCCAATGCCTGCTCCCTATGCCAGACCTTGCGCCACAAATGCAGCGCATAGGCGGCCAGCGCCGCGATCAGCAGCAAACCGGCGACGAGCAGCGCGACGGCGAGCGGTGTCATGAGCGGATCAGGCTCCGTGGCACTTCTTGAATTTCTTCTGGCTGCCACAGGGGCAAGGATCGTTACGGCCGACATCCTTCAGCGGATTGCGCACCGGATCATGGCTGTGGTTGCAATGCGGACCGTGGACGTGGTCATGATGCGCATGGTCGTGATCGTGATTGCAATCGGGACCGTGTACGTGGGTGTCGTGATTCATCGATGTCGCTACTCCGGAATAAAGTTGCCGGGAATTATCTCGCCATTGGTGGCGATGTGCACGCGCCGTCCAGCCAGTAGACCCGTTTTCAACTCACCTTCCAGACGATAGGAGATGGGCCGGTCCGGCTTCTCCAACAGCCGTACGATGTATTTCATGTGCCGCCAGAGGTTGGTCTGAACCGGCACCTCATAGTACTCGGAGCCATGTGCGGGCACCGTGGCCCAGCCACTGGACTCACCGCTCGCCAGTTCGATGTCGTTGAGATGGACCCTGTAGACGAGCCCGCGAACCGGCAAACTCTGCTCATTGGGATTATCGATTCGAAACCGCAGCATGAACTGCTGTTCGAGAAGCCTGGCCTTGATGATTTCGACATCGGTGAGCTGGACGCGGGGATCCTGGAAATCGCTGCTGAACCAGGTCGAACACCCAGCGATTGCGGACAGCAAACCCAGCAAAACCACCGCTTTCGTCATTCTTCTTATAGTTGCGTGGCAAGGCATTCCGATACTCCAGAGGACGGCCAAGTGTAGCAAGCGGCAAACTGCCTGCAATGGGTGTTCGGCGAAAAATAGCAGCGACTTTTCATGCCCTTGCCGTCGTCGCCAATGGCCGTCGCAAACCGGTCCGAACCGCCTGCCGTCGGCTGGACGGATCAGCCAGCAAGCGCACGCGCCAGCACGGCGCGTGTCTTGACGATGCCCTCCGCCAGAGCGGCCTCGATCTCCGCCATGGTAATGATTCCCTGGGTCTTGCCGGCCGCAGGATTGACCACCAGCGCCAGACAGGCGTATGGCAATTCGAGCTCGCGAGCCAGGACCGTCTCGGGCATGCCCGTCATACCGACGATGTCGCAACCGTCACGCTCCATCCTGGCGATTTCGGCCACCGTCTCCAGCCGCGGGCCTTGAGTACAACCATAGACGCCATGACTGCTGAACAGAAAACCCTCGGCGGCCAGGCCGGCAATCAGACGCTGGCGCAACGGCTCATCGTAGGGGTAGCTGAAGTCGACGTGGGTGACGTGCTCGATATCCCCTTCGAAAAAGGTATGCGCGCGGCCATAGGTGTAATCGATCAATTGATGCGGCACGCAGAGATGCCCTGCCCCCATGGCCGAGTGAATGCCACCGACGGCGTTGACCGCGATGATTGCCTGTGCGCCGGCCTGCCGCAGCGCCCAGAGGTTGGCGCGGTAATTAACCTGATGCGGGGGGATACGGTGCGGATGGCCGTGACGAGCCAGGAACAGCACGTCCCGACCGGCGTAGGTACCACGCAGAACATCTGCCGACGGCGCACCATAAGGCGTTTCCATCGGCACCGCCTGGTCCAGGACAAGGCCGGGCAGCTCGGTCAGGCCGGTGCCGCCGATAATGGCATAGACAGTCATCTGGGTTCCTTGAGTCAAACGATCAGTTCAGCGGCTTGCAATGCCGCCACGGATGCGCGCCAGCGCGGATCCTGTTTGTATTCCAGCGAAACGGACGCGCGCCGGCGCATGTTCGCCAGCGCCGGAGACGGTTGGACGCCAAACCGCTGCAGCGCCGACAGTGCCAGCTCGGCAGCGCCTCGGTCATTGCATACCAGCCCCATGTCGCAGCCTGCAGTCAATGCTGCCTCGATGCGGCTCGCCGCGTCGCCGACGACGTGCGCACCGGCCATCGACAGATCGTCGCTGAAGATCACGCCGCGAAAACCCAACTCATTACGCAGCACGTTCTGTAACCAGCGACGCGAAAAACCGGCCGGCTTGTCGTCCACCTGCGGATAGATCACATGCGCCGGCATCACCGCGTCCAGCGCGTTGGACAGGCGCTGGAACGGAATCAGGTCAGCGCGGCGTAGCTCATCCAGACCGCGCTCATCGACTGGAATCGCGACGTGTGAATCGGCTTCGGCCCAACCATGCCCCGGGAAGTGCTTGCCCGTAGCCGCCATCCCAGCGCTGTGCATACCCTTGATGAACGCCCCGGCCAATGCGGTGGCTCGTTGTGGATCACCCTCGAACGCCCGGCTACCCACCACGGCGCTGCGTTGATGATCGAGATCGAGTACCGGCGCGAAGCTGAAATCCAGGCCAACGGCCAGCACCTCGGTGGCCATCACCCAGCCACAGATTTCGGCCAACTGCTCAGCATCGCGGTGCGTGGCGAAGTCACGCATTGCCGGCAGGCGAACAAAATCGCGTCGCAGTCGCTGCACACGGCCGCCCTCCTGATCGACAGCCAACAGGATATCGGGCCGTACGGCACGGATCGCGCGACACAGATCCTGCACCTGACTCAGATGTTCGATATTACGGGCGAACAGAATCAGTCCGCCTACTTCCGGCTGGCGCAGTATTTGGCGGTCCTCGGCGGTCAGCCAGGTGCCGGCGATGTCCAGCATCAGTGAGCCTTGCATGATATTGGGCAAATCCTTAATTCAGCGTTGCGCTCGACCAGTCAGGGCAGGCTGCTTCCTCTATCTGCACGGCACAGCCAACCGGTACGCGAGAGAAAAGGTCGAGCAGATCGGCATTGCGCAGCCTGATGCAACCATGGGAAAGCGGCACGCCCATGGGCTCCGAATCAGGCGTGCCATGCAGATAGATGTAACGGCGGAACGTATCGACCGGGCCCAGGCGATTGAACCCTGGCTCACAACCGCTGAGCCAGAGGATCCGGGTCAGGATCCAATCGCGCCCAGGGAACTGCTCATGCAGATCCGGATTCCAGACCTCACCGGTCCACCGGCGGCCACGCAGAACGGCACCGAGGGGCAACCCATCACCTATGCGCGCACGCACCTGATGGCGGCCACGCGGGGTACAACCGGAACCATTGTGTTCGCCGACGCCGTTACGCGCGGTAGACACCGGCAAGCGGACGCGCAGATGGCCGTCGGAGAATCCGTACAGCATCTGGTCGGCAATCGAAACATGAAGAAAATCGAGATCAGGCATGGGCGGCAAGCTTAGCCGATACGCGCCTGCCCTTGCACCTTACCCCTTTGCGGGCATTGCCAGGGCATTGCGACGGGCGACCGGATGCGCCTGCGCCAGACGCTCGTCGACCACGCCGGAGTCGGCGCGCATCCCGGCGGCGAGGAACGGCACCATCATTCGCATGACCTGCTCGATGGACGTCTTGGCGCCGAAATCATTCTCGGCAATAGCGCGCAATGCCTTGATACCCGACATGCTGAACGCCGCCGCACCCAGCATGAAGTGCACGCGCCAGAACAGCTCGATGGGCGGAATGGACGGAGCGGCCTCATGCACACGCATCATGTAGCGGCGAAACACCTTGCCGTACATGTCTTCGAGATAGCGACGCAGGTGGCCCTGGCTCTGGCTGAAGGAAAGACCCAGCAGGCGCATGAAGATCGACAGGTCGTCACCGCTGCGCGGCGTCACCGCGAGCGCCTGCTCGACCAGAATCTCCAGTAGCTCCTCAAGATTTTCCTTTCGGTCGGACTGCGCTTCGCGCCGGTCCAGTTCCCGCTCCAGACTGGCGCAGAACGGACCGAGAAAGCGTGAAAACACCGCCTGGATAAGCGCTTTCTTCGAGCCGAAGTGATAGTTCACAGCGGCCAGGTTCACCCCGGCCTTGCTGGTGATCAGGCGCAACGAAGTCTCGGCGAAGCCCTTCTCGGCGAACAACTGTTCCGCCGCATCCAGAATACGCTCCACTGTTTCAGACTGCGCCATGCCCCCTCCCCTGACAAACACTCGTTTGAAACTTACGTTTCAACCTATACCAAGTCAACCACGAAATCGTTAGAAGGCCCGTTCGGCGTGGCAAAGCTTGCACCAAGCCGCTCCGGGCCTCAACCAAACAAAGATTGCCAAGCATCAAGCACTGTATATAATCCCAGTCACTGTATAAAAGAACAGAGACCGCCATGATCAAGCTGACCCCTCGCCAGTCGGAAATTCTCGCCTTCATCAAGCGCTGCCTGGAGGACAACGGCTATCCGCCGACGCGGGCGGAGATCGCTCAGGAGCTGGGTTTCAAGTCACCCAATGCCGCTGAGGAACACCTTAAGGCGCTCGCTCGCAAGGGCGCTATCGAGATGACGCCCGGCGCGTCGCGCGGGATACGTATTCCGGGCTTCGAAGCGTCGACTGAAGAGAGCGGACTGCCAGTCATTGGCCGGGTCGCGGCCGGTGCGCCGATCCTCGCGCAGCAACACGTTGAAGAATCCTGCCAGATCAACCCTTCATTCTTTCAACCGAAAGCCGATTACCTACTGCGGGTACGAGGCATGAGCATGAAGGACATCGGCATATTCGACGGCGACTTGCTAGCCGTGCATACCACGCGTGAGGCGCGTAACGGACAGGTGGTGGTGGCACGCATCGATGATGAAGTCACGGTAAAACGCTTCAAGCGCGAAGGCAGCAAGGTCTGGCTACTTGCCGAGAATGCCGAGTTCGCCCCGATCGAGATCGATCTCGAACAACAGGAACTGGTAATCGAAGGCTTGAGTGTCGGCGTGATACGCCGCTAGCGACCAGCAGAGAGCGTGGGCGTAGGCAAGACGAGGCTGTTTCAACAAGTATTGGCAATGCAGGTCGTTTCAACGCCTGCCAAGGAGAGGTTTATGCAGTACCAACCCCAACCCATCGCAGGCCAGCCACCCCAGCTCTCGTTGTTCGAAGGGCTGATCGCACGCAGCCTGGCACCGTTCGCGAGCGTTACCAGCACGGCCATCCCGCAACCTGCGGACGATCGCCTGAGCGAAATGACGCTGAGCGGCAGCGGTGATCACTGCCGCCTATTGCTGGCGCCCATCCTGCGCGAGTTCAGCGAGGCGACCGATACGCGGTGGCTGACCCTGATCGCGCCGCCCGCCGCCCTTTCGCAAAGCTGGCTACGGGAAGCCGGGCTAAATCGTGACCGCATCCTGTTATTGCAGGCCCGCGAGACGCAGGCCACGCTCGAGCTGGCATGCAAGGCGTTGATGTCCGGCTGCAGCCACACGGTCATCACCTGGTTTCCACGCCTCGACAAGGCCAGTCGACTGAAGCTCTGCGTGGCAGCGGCTCAAGGCAACGCACAAAGCCTGAACATTCGCCTGGGCTAACCCATTCAGTTCTCGGCATATGGACGTGCCGAAACCCGCCCAAGGCCATTCGCCCTTCGCACCGCCACTCCTCAATGCAGTACGCGCGGACCTTCTTCTTCCCGCTCGAACTCCCCTTCCGACACCCGCCCCGCCATCTGCACACCGACGTTGAACATCGCCTTGGCAATTTCGACATGCTGACCTTGCAAAAACACCTTGGCATCGTCGGAGAAATCCAACGTCACCAGTACACCCTCATCCTCAGCACGACGCAAAACGATACTGCCGTCGGGTAGCTCGACGATTTCCAAAAAAGACGTTGGCATGAGTCTGCTCCCCGTTAAACGGCGCATTGTACCAGCCGACCGCGCCAGAGGCAGCTTTGGTGTCTGCGGGCCAGGAGCTGCGTCACTCTCCTGCGGACAGTGGCAGCCGGCAGTGATGCCACAGTACGATGCAAGCTCTATCCCCGATCGGGCGCCACAATGACCGCTAGAACCCTGCTGTTAACGGCGTTGGCCATGCTCGCCTTCGCGGGCAATTCACTGCTATGCCGCGCGGCGCTGCGAGACAGCCAGATCGACCCGGCCAGCTTCACCGCGCTGCGCCTATTCGCCGGTGCTCTGGTGTTGTGGCTGCTGCTGCACACACGCAAGCGTGCCGCCACGGTGCCGGGCAACTGGGCCGGCGCCTTTTCGCTGTTTATCTATGCCGCAGCGTTCTCTTACGCCTACCTGCACCTTGATGCGGGCGCCGGTGCGCTATTGCTGTTCGGCGCCGTGCAATTGAGCATGATCACCTGGGGGCTGCTCAGGGGGGAGCGCTTGCATCGCTTGCAGGTAGTCGGATTGGTGCTGGCGGCGGCCGGACTGGTCGCCCTGCTTCTCCCCGGCACGAGCACCCCGTCGTTATCGGCATCATGTCTGATGGTGCTGGCGGGCATGGCGTGGGGCGCGTATTCGCTACTGGGAAAAGGTACGCCCGACCCGCTCGCCGCCACGGCCGGCAATTTCATCCGCACTCTGCCCATCGTCGCAGTGCTGTGCCTGGTGGCACTGGGCTCGCTCGAATGGGACAGCGCCGGCGTGGTGTATGCGCTGTTATCTGGAGGGCTTACCTCCGGTATCGGCTACGCCATCTGGTATGCGGCGATGCCTGGGCTGGCCGCGATACAAGCGGCCAGCGTGCAGCTGAGCGTTCCGCTCCTCACGGCGCTGGCAGGAAGCGTGCTACTGGGTGAAAGTCTGACGGGCAGACTGATGCTGGCCGGGGTTGCGATCCTCGGCGGCATCGCCTTGGTGCTGCGATACAAGCATCGGACGTGACGCGAAACCGAGTCTCTTGATTCGCGTCGTTACCTACCACTCGGTAAGCGACTCGCGAAAGCGCAAGGCCAGTTCCTTCAGATTGCCTCGCCAGGTTTCCACCTCGTCGCGCCCCAGTGGCGGTACGTCCTCCTCCACGCTAACCGCCTCGATCAGCGGCATGGTCGGGTCGGTCTTGGTTTTGGCTGGCGCACGTGGCGGCTCGAACAAAGCGGCATGGGCCTTCAGCAACTGGGCGAGCCAGGTCTCGCCGTGTTCGGCCAACTCGGTCAGCTCGGCCAACTCCGGGCTCGGCGATACGCTGTTCGGCGAACGCACCAGCAGCATCTCCACCCGGGGCGCGGTAGCGCCGGGCAACCGGTAGTAGCCAGCAATCTCGTGGCATAAACCCAGCAGCGCGCCGTAGAGATGGAACAGGCTGGCTTCCCGCTCGGCCTGGATCAGGCCGGGTGCGTTCATCGCCCCCTTTTCTTCGGCCCGCCGCCAATTCTCGAGCGCAAGCCCGGCGAAATAGATCTTCTGATTGGTACGGGTGTAGAGCTCATGAGCCATGGCGGGTGGACCTCGTAGATGAGCTGAAGCTGGAAAGTATGGCGACAGACGCAGAAATCGCAATTCGAACACCTGAATCCGGGAGGTGGAGCTGAAGTCGACACACGTCCGGCCTTCAGCCCAAAGCGCCCTTATCGGCTTTTAGCCTACTTGGTGCTCTTGTCTTCCACCTTCCATTTTCCGCCGTCGAAGAAGGCTTTCCAGCCGGTCGGCTTGCCGTTGACCTCGGTTTGCACATATTGCTCCTTGGTCTTGCGGCTGAAGCGGATCACGGCTGGGCGGCCCTCCGGGTCCTTCTGCGGCGCGCTCAGCAAGAAATGATACTTCGGATCGATTTCATCCTTGTGCGGGATCAGCTCCTGCACCAGCGGTGCGCGGGTTTCGCGGTTTTTCGGGAACTGGCTGGCAGCCAGGAACAGCCCGGATGCACCGTCACGCAACACGTACGTATCGTCGACCTTTTCGCACTTGAGCTCGGGCATCTTCACCGCATCCATCTTCGGCGGCGCCGCCTCGCCGTTGCGCAGCAGCTTGCGAGTGTTCTTGCAGTCGGCGTTGGTACAGCCGAAAAACTTGCCGAAACGACCAGTCTTCAGCTGCATCTCGCTGCCACACTTGTCGCACTCAAGGCTCGGCCCTTCATAACCCTTGATACGGTATTGGCCTTCTTCGATCTCGTAGCCACTGCAATCGGGATTGTTGCCACAGATATGCAGCTTGTGGGTCTCGTCGAGCAGATAGGCGTCCATGGCCGTGCTGCAGATCGGGCAGCGGTGTTTGCCAAGCAGCACGCGAGACTCGGACTCACCCTCGTCGTCGGCGGCAATCTCGTCGCCCGGAATCAGGTTGACGGTGGATTTGCAGCGCTCTTTCGGCGGCAGGCTGTAGCCGGAGCAACCGAGGAACACACCGGTGGACGCGGTGCGAATCATCATCGGCCGGCCGCAGACCTTGCAGGGAATGTCGGTCAGCGTGGGCTGGTTGGCGCGCATGCCATTCTCGCTGGCTTCGGCCACCTCGAGCTTCTTGCGGAAGTCACCGTAGAACTCGTCGAGCAGATGCTTCCACTCACGCTCGCCTTGGGCGACATCGTCGAGATTCTCCTCCATGCCGGCGGTGAATCCGTAATCCATCAGGTTGTTGAAGCTCTCCGAAAGGCGCTCGGTCACGATGTCGCCCATTTTCTCGGAATAGAACCGGCGGTTGTGCAGCGACACGTAGCCGCGATCCTGAATGGTCGAAATGATCGCCGCGTAGGTCGATGGACGACCAATCCCGCGCTTTTCCATTTCCTTGACCAGGCTCGCTTCGGAGTAGCGCGCCGGCGGCTTGGTGAAATGCTGGCTCGGATCGAGCTTGATCAGCTTCATCGCCTCGCCCTTGTTCATCTCCGGCAGCACATCGTCTTCACCGCTCTTGCTCTGCTGCGGCATGACTTTGGTGTAACCGTCGAATTTCAGGATCCGCCCCTTGGCACGCAGCTCGAAGTTGCCGGCGGTGACGGTAACGCTGGTTGACAGGTACTGGGCTGGAGGCATCTGGCACGCCACGAACTGGCGCCAGATCAGGTCGTAAAGGCGCTCGGCATCGCGCTCCATGCCCGATAGCTGAGCGGGACGCAGGTTGACGTCGGAGGGGCGAATCGCTTCGTGGGCCTCCTGCGCGCCTTCCTTGCTGGAATAGAAGTTCGGCTTCTCCGGCAGGTACTTGTTGCCGAACTCGTCCTCGATGAAGTCGCGCACCATGTTCAGCGCGTCGGCCGAGAGATTGGTCGAATCGGTACGCATATAGGTGATGTAGCCGGCTTCGTAGAGCCGCTGCGCCATCATCATGGTTTTCTTCACGCCGAAACCGAGTCGGTTGCTCGCCGCCTGTTGCAGGGTCGAGGTGATGAACGGCGCCGAAGGCTTGCTGCTGGTCGGCTTGTCTTCGCGCTTGGCGACGCTGTAGTTCGCACCCTTCAGATGCTCCAGCGCAGCCATGGCATGGCTTTCGTTCAATGGCTTGAACGCCTCGCCATTTTCGCGAGCGACCTCGAACCGGACCTTGGCGTTGTCGCCCGTGGCGAGATCGGCATGGACCTCCCAATACTCCTCTGGCACGAAGGCGCGGATTTCTCGCTCACGCTCGACGACCAGCTTTACCGCAACCGACTGGACGCGACCGGCGGACAGACCGCGGGCGATCTTCGACCATAGCAACGGCGAGACCATGTAACCGACTACACGATCGAGAAAACGCCGCGCCTGCTGCGCGTTGACCCGGTTAATGTCCAGATCGCCCGGCTTGGAGAACGCTTCCTGAATCGCCTTCTTCGTGATCTCGTTGAACACCACGCGCTTGTAGCGGCTGTCATCGCCACCGATGGACTCGCGCAGGTGCCAGGCGATGGCCTCCCCTTCTCTATCCAAGTCGGTCGCGAGATAGATGGTGTCGGCTTCTTTGGCCAGGCGGCGAAGCTCCTCGATCACCTTCTCCTTACCGGGCAGGATCTCGTACTTGGCCTTCCAGCCATGTTCGGGGTCGATGCCCATGCGCGCGAACAGCTGGCGCTTGGCCTTTTCCTTCGGCGACAACGCCGGCGCCTCGGCGGCGGCCGCCTTGCCGCGCTTGACGGGCTCCTTGTTGGCAGAGCCGCTGGTGGGAAGGTCGCGGATATGGCCGATACTCGACTTCACCACGTACTGGTTGCCCAAATACTTGTTGATTGTCTTGGCCTTGGCCGGTGATTCCACGATGACCAGCGATTTACCCATGGAGAGGAGAGTTCCTGAATCGAGAGGTGAACTGAAAATATTGAACCGGCATGAGCCAAGTGCTGAAAAGCGCCCAGCCTGCCAGAAAGAAGCGAAGCAGTCTTTTCACGGACTGCAAGAGCATTCAATTGCTCCGAAATCTTTCGTATCCACTGCCATTCGCTCGGCAATCTGCTTGCCCGGCAGCGGTCTTTACCGCTTGGAACCAAGCGAATTTACGTCGGCTCGGTCCGAAAGCACCGCTATATATAGTGGTGACAGAGCCGAGGTCAAGCGTGAGGGTTAAGCCAGCGAGTCCGTTCGAGCGTCAGAAACGACTGGGCTCGGCCTCGATCAGGGCAAAACGGGGAAGCGTTTCACCGTCGACTTCCACCGTTTCGGTAAACATCGAAAGCGGACGCACCCAAAGACCGAAATCCCCATACAGCGCCTGATAGAAGACCACCGGCTCCTCCGTCTCGGAGTGCCGAGCGACTGCATATACCCGATACTCGGGACCCTTGTAATGACGATAACGGCCTGGCGTGACCTGCATCTCGACTGCCTCTGCAAAAAGCATCCACTAAATGAAAACCGGGGCACGAGGCCCCGGTTTTCGTGTTACCGCACAGCTTAGACGCGTTCGAACACCGTGGTGATACCTTGGCCCAGGCCGATACACATGGTGGCCACGCCGAGGGTACCGCCCTTCTGCTTCATCACGTTCAGCAGGGTGCCGGAAATACGGGCTCCGGAGCAACCGAACGGATGACCCAACGCGATAGCACCGCCATGCAGGTTGACCTTCTGCTCCATCTTGTCGAGCAGCTTCAGGTCCTTGAGCACAGGCAGTGCCTGGGCCGCGAAGGCTTCGTTGAGCTCGACGTAGTCGATGTCGTCCATAGTCAGACCGGCGCGCTTGAGCGCCTTCTGCGTAGCCGGCACCGGACCGTAGCCCATGATCGCCGGATCGACACCGGCCAGCGCCATGGAGCGGATCACGGCCATCGGCTGGATGCCCAGGTCCTGCGCGCGCTGCGCGGACATGACGATCATGCACGAGGCGCCGTCGGTGATCTGCGAGGAAGTGCCCGCTGTTACGGTGCCGCCCTTCGGGTTGAAAGCAGGCTTGAGCGCGGCCAGGCTCTCGAGCGTGGTTTCCGGACGAATGGTTTCATCGTAGTCGAAGACCTTGAGGAAACCGTTCTCGTCGTAGCCTTCCATCGGGATGATTTCATCCTTGAACAGGCCATCGACGGTCGCCTGATGCGCCAGGCGATGCGAGCGCTCACCGAAGGCATCCTGCTGCTCGCGCGTGATGCCGTGCATCTTGCCCAGCATCTCGGCGGTCAGGCCCATCATGCCGGACGCCTTGGCGGCGTAGAGCGACAGCTGCGGGTTCGGGTCGACACCGTGCATCATGCCCACGTGGCCCATGTGCTCGACACCACCGACGACGAAGACATCACCATTACCGGTCATGATCGCCTGGGCGGCCGTATGCAGCGCGCTCATCGACGAGCCGCACAGGCGGCTGACGGTCTGTGCGGCGCTGGTGTGCGGGATGCGCGTCAGCAGCGAAGCCATGCGGGCAACGTTCCAACCCTGTTCCAGGGTCTGGTTGACGCAGCCCCAGATCACATCCTCCACTTCGGCCGGATCGACCTTGGGGTTACGTGCCAACAAGCCATCGATCAGGTGCGCGGACATGGTCTCGGCGCGGGTGTTGCGGTGCATGCCGCCCTTGGAACGACCCATCGGGGTACGGCCGAAGTCGACAATGACGACGTCTCTCGGATTAAGGCTCATATCTCGTTATTCCTCGATTAACCGTAGAAGCACTGGCCGCTTGCAGCCATTTCACGCAGCTTCGCAGTCGGGTGGTACAGCGGACCCAGGTCGGCATACTTGTCGGCCAGCGCCACGAACTCG
The DNA here is from genome assembly GCF_018138085.1 of Stutzerimonas stutzeri. NCBI lineage: Bacteria > Pseudomonadati > Pseudomonadota > Gammaproteobacteria > Pseudomonadales > Pseudomonadaceae > Stutzerimonas > Stutzerimonas stutzeri. Next base: position 1,885,576 of record NZ_CP073105.1, on the reverse strand, counting down.
GCAACACCGATCGAATCGATGTAGCGCAGTGCACCACCACGGAAGGGTGGGAAGCCGATGCCGTAGATCAGGCCCATGTCGGCCTCGGCAGCGGTCTCGACGATGTTGTCTTCCAGGCAGCGAACGGTTTCCAGGCACAGCGGGATCATCATGTAGTTGATGATGTCCTCGTCGGACAGCTCGCGGGTTTCGCTGACGATCGGCTTGAGCAGCTCGTAAGCCTGGGGATCGACCACCTTCTTCGGCTTGCCCTTCTTGTCCATCTCGTAGGCGTAGAAGCCCTTGCCGTTCTTCTGACCGAGGCGGTTGGCCTCGTACATGACGTCGACGGCGGTCTTGCTGTCGTCCTTCATGCGGTCCGGGAAGCCTTCGGCCATCACGTCACGGCCATGGTGGCCGGTGTCCATGCCGACGACGTCCATCAGGTAGGCCGGGCCCATCGGCCAGCCGAACTTCTCCATGACCTTGTCGGCGCGAACGAAGTCGACACCGTGGGCGATGGCGCGGGCAAAGCCGCCGAAGTACGGGAACAGCACGCGGTTGACCAGGAAGCCCGGGCAATCGTTGACCACGACCGGGCTCTTGCCCATTTTCTTGGCGTAGGCGACGGTGGTGGCGATCGCGGTTTCGCTGGTTTTCTCGCCACGGATGACTTCCACCAGCGGCATCATGTGCACCGGGTTGAAGAAGTGCATGCCGCAGAAGTTTTCCGGACGCTTGAGTGCCTGAGCCAGGTAGCTGATGGAGATGGTGGAGGTGTTGGAAGCGATGATCGCGTCTTCGCGAACGTGCCCTTCCACCTCGGCCAGCACGGCGTGCTTGACCTTCGGGTTCTCGACTACGGCTTCGACGACGATGTCGACGTGACCGAAATCGCCGTAGGACATGGTCGGACGGATCGCGTTGAGCGCTTCGGCCATCTTGGCCGGAGTCAGGCGACCTTTCTCGACACGCTTGCCGAGCAGCTTGGAGGCCTCGTCCAGGCCCATCTGAATGCCTTCCTCGCGGATATCCTTCATCAGGATCGGCGTGCCTTTGACAGCCGACTGATAGGCGATGCCGCCACCCATGATGCCAGCGCCCAGTACGGCAGCCAGCTTCACGTCACGGGCCTGCTTGTCGTAGGCCTTGGCTTTTTTCTTCAGCTCCTGATCGCTCAGGAACAGACCGACCAGGCTCTGCGCCACAGAGGTCTTGGCCAGCTTGACGAAGCCGGCGGCCTCGACTTCGATGGCCTTGTCGCGGCCGAAGTTGGCGGCTTTCTGAATGGTCTTGATCGCCTCGACCGGAGCCGGATAGTTCGGGCCGGCCTGACCGGCCACGAAACCCTTGGAGGTTTCGAAGGCCATCATCTGCTCGATGGCGTTGAGCTTGAGCTTGTCCAGCTTCGGCTGACGCTTGGCCTTGTAGTCCAGCTCACCGGAAATGGCGCGCTTGATCAGATCCAGCGCAGCGGCCTGCAGCTTCTCAGGGGCCACCACAGCATCGACCGCACGCACCTTGAGGGCGTCTTCTGCGCGGTTTTCCTTGCCCGAGGCGATCCACTCGACAGCGTTGTCCACGCCGATCAGACGCGGCAGGCGAACGGTGCCGCCGAAGCCCGGGTAGATACCCAGTTTGACTTCCGGCAGACCGACCTTGGCATTGGTCGACATGACGCGATAGTCAGCCGCCATGCACATTTCGAAACCACCGCCCAGTGCGATGCCGTTGATCACGGCGACCGTGGGTACGCCCAGGTCTTCGAAATCGCTGAAAATCTTGTTCGCTTCGAGGTTACCGGCGACCAGCTCTTCGTCCGGCAGCTTGAAATTGTCGACGAACTCGGTGATGTCGGCGCCGACGATGAATACGTCCTTGCCGCTGGTGACGATAACGCCCTTCACCGAGCTATCGGCCTTGATGGCGTCGACGGCCTGGCGCAGATCGTTGAGGGTGAGGCGGTTGAACTTGTTGACGGACTCACCCTTGAGGTCGAAATTCAATTCGACGATGCCGCTCTCAAGAGCCTTAACCGTGATGGCTTTACCTTCGTAAATCATCAACTGATCTCCACGGTATGGAAGCTGAACGTTACGTGTCGCACGTCATCGATCCTGAGACCGTCACCGACTGGCGTAGCGACACCCGGTGAAACGACACCCACCGACACGATAAACCGGGCTGACGGCATTTGCGTGGCAAACGCTCGATTCATACGCCCGTTTGATTTGGGTGAGCACACCTTCATGGAAAAGCGCTGCAATGTCAATCGGCTGGCCAATCCAGGCGGCGACCTTCGTTTGCGATCCGATCGATAAGCCTAGTCGAGACCCGGCATGTCGCAGCCGCCCAAGCCTGTTTTCCCCGCATTGTCAGCCATTCACATGGCTGATCGGCGCAAACCGGCCGATGAACCCCGGCCGCGTGTCACCGTCACAAACGGGTGAGGCACTAGTACACTCGTGCCCGCCTACAACCGTACAGCTGCGCCAGCTCGCGGCCTTTTTCAGGAGTCATGCATGTCTGCTGCCCCCATTGCCCGCGCCGATCAAGGCCAGGATCCGTACAAGTGGCTCGAGAACCGCGACGCGCCCGAGGTGCTCGACTACTTGAAGGCGGAAAACGCCTACCTGAACAGTCAACTGGCGGAGCAGGCCGGGCTACGCGAAGCGTTGTTCCAGGAAATCAAGGGACGCATCCGCGAAACGGACTTGTCGCTGCCCTCGCCCTGGGGCCCATGGCTGTACTACCAGCGCACCACGGCGGGCGATGAATATCCACGCCACTACCGCTGCCCGCGACCGGCCGACGGTTCGCTCAAGGTCGATGAACAGGCCGAGCAACTGCTGCTCGACCCCAACGAGCTGGCGGCCGGCGGCTTCCTGTCGCTGGGCGCGTTCAGCGTCAGCCAGGACCACAGCAAGCTGGCCTACAGCCTCGACACCCAGGGCGACGAAATCTACCGATTGTTCGTCAAGGATCTGAATACAGGCGAGGTCGTCGCCCTACCCTTCGACGATTGCGACGGCAGCATGACCTGGGCCAACGATCATCAAACGCTGTTCTTCGGCGAACTCGACGACACCCACCGCCCGCACAAAATCTACCGCCACCGGCTCGGCGAAAGCGGTCGCACTGAGGTCTATCACGACCCGGACGGGCGTTTCTTCGTACACTGCTACCGCGCCAGTTCCGAGCGCCAGCTGGTGATCCTGTCCAACAGCAAAACCACCAGCGAAGCCTGGGTGCTGTCAGCGGATCAGCCCGAAGGGGCCTGGACCTGCCTCGCACCACGTGAGGACGATCATGAATACTTCCCAGACCACGGCCTGCTCGACGGCCAGTGGAGCTGGCTGATCCGCAGCAACCAGGCCGGTATCAACTTCGCCCTGTACCAGGCGCCGGAGCGCACGCCACAGCGCGAGCACTGGCAGGAGCTGATCGGCCATCGAGATGAGGTGATGCTCGAAGACGTCAGCCTGAACGCCAGCGCAGTTACGCTGAGCCTGCGCGAGGCCGGCTTGCCGATCATCGAGGTAAGGCCCTCGGCAGGCGAGCCCTACCGGCTACAGCTACCCGACGCGGCCTACAGTCTGCACGTGCACAACACCCTCGAATTCGACAGTCCGGTGATTCGGCTGCGCTATGAAGCCCTGAACCGCCCGGCGCAGATTCGTCAGCTGAACCTCGCCAATGGCAAGCAACAGGTGCTCAAGGAGACCCCGGTCGAGGGGCCTTTCGATGCCGATGCCTACGAGAGCCGCCGAATCTGGGCCACCGCTGCGGACGGCACGCAGGTGCCGATCAGCCTGGTTGGCCGGCGCGAGCAGTTCGGCAAGCCCGCGCCACTCTACCTGTACGGTTATGGCGCGTACGGACACAGCCTCGACCCATGGTTTTCCCATGCGCGGCTATCGCTGCTCGACCGCGGTTTCACCTTCGCGATCGCCCATGTGCGCGGCGGCGGTGACCTTGGCGAGGCCTGGTACCGCGCCGGCAAGCTGCAGCACAAGGCGAACACCTTCGGCGATTTCATCGCCTGTGCCGAGCAGCTGATCGCCGATGGCTATACCGAACCGGCTCGACTCGCCATCAGCGGTGGCAGCGCAGGCGGCCTGCTGATCGGTGCTGTGCTCAACCTGCGCCCGGAACTGTCTGGTGCGGCGATCGCCGAAGTGCCTTTCGTCGATGTGTTGAACACCATGCTCAACGCCGACCTGCCGCTCACCGTGACCGAGTACGACGAGTGGGGTGACCCGAACCAACCCGAGGTGCACGAACGCATCAAGGCCTATGCGCCATACGAAAACGTGCAGACCCAGGCCTACCCGCCCATCCTTGCCGTGGCCGGCTATAATGATAGCCGCGTGCAGTATTGGGAGGCGGCAAAGTGGGTTGCCAAGCTGCGGGCCAGCAAGACGGACGACAACCTGCTGCTGCTCAAGACCGAGTTTGGCGCCGGGCATGGCGGTATGAGCGGTCGCTATCAGGCACTCAAGGACGTTGCTCTGGAATACGCCTTCGTGCTCAAGGTGTTCGGCCTGGCTGACCGATAAGCCGGCCGCGGTGTCCACAGCCAACGTACCGGCAGGCGCGGGGCCATCTGCCGACTTGCGGTCGGAACGGCACCTGCATGCCGCGGTCACTTCTCATACCACTGTTTGGAGTGATATGGCATGAACAGGACACCGCAGAATGTGCATGGCTGGGAGCGCGCCGCATCGGTAATTGGCGGGCTTTACTTCGTTGGCAAAGGGCTAGGACGGGGCGGTTTAGGCGGGCTGGTTCAACTGGCAATGGGCGGAATGGCCCTGGCGCGCGGGTTCACCGGCCACTGCGAAGCCAAGCGCGTGCTTTGCGAAGTGAGCGAGCATGCCAGGATGGCCGAAGGCAACTCCCGCAGTATGCCGCTCGAACGCAATGAGGCTGACGAGGCGCGAATGAAAGCCAACGCCCAGGCCGCCACTGGCACGGCTGCGGTGACAGGTAACGACTCGCTCGAGAACCCGCCGGCTGGCGTCTGATCGGCCATAGCAACACTGGCGCAGCTTCGCTTTTTGTAGGAGGCGCGCCCGGCGAATGCGGATGTCCTGCCAGCTCAAAAGCAAAAGCTTCGCCCCCGGTCGGGCCTCCTACAGAAGCGCCAAAGCGCCACTCGCACCGCTTTTTTTGTGGGAGCCGCGACCCGCGGCGAATGCGGGATGTGCTGCCACTCAAAAGCAAAGCTTCGTCCCGGGTCGGGCCTCCTACAGGAAGAGCCAAAGCGTCAGCCGCACCGCTTTTTTTGTGGGAGCCGCGACCCGCGGCGAATGCGGGGGTTCTGCCCGCTCATAAGCAAAGCTTCGCCCCGAGGTCGGGCCTCCTACAAGAGAGCCAAAGCCTCAGCCGCACCGCTTTTTTGTGGGAGGCGCGCCCCGCGGCGAATGCGGATGTGCTGCCAGCTCAAAAGCAAGAGCTTCGCCCCGATGTCGGGCCTCCCACAGAAGCGCCAAAGCGCCATCCGCACCGCTTTTTTTTGTGGGAGCCGCGACCTGCGGCGGACAGGGACTTCCCGCCCGCTCAAAAAGCAAAAGCTTCGCCCCGAGGTCGGGCCTCCTACAGAAGAGCCAAAAGCGCCACTCGCACCGCTTTTTTGTGGGAGGCGCGACCCGCGGCGAATGCGGATGTTCTGCCAGCTCATAAGCAAAAGCTTCGCCCCGAGGTCGGGCCTCCCACGAAAACAGTGCACCGCGCTCATTTGTGGGAGGCGCGCCTCGCGGCGAATACAGGCGTCCGAGTCACTCAGTCGCGCGGCACCACGATCAGTCCGGCGCGCTCGCCAATCGCGACGTCGGCGAGCGGAAACAGGATATGCGCGTCTGGCTCCTCGGCGATCCAGCGAACCCCGCCCTCGTCTTCCGCCAGCAGCGTTCCAGGTGGCAATGCGGTGAAATTTTCGATGTCGGCAGGCAGGCGCAGGACGAACGCTTCGCTACGTTTGATGATTTCCCGCGCCAACCGGAACGTTCTCAGCGGTCGCACCGGCTTCATTTGCGCAGGCGAGTCCACTTCGATCCACTGACGGGCCGCCTGGAGAAAATCGTCGAGACACTTCGGCCATGTCCCGTCAGGCGCTTCGGCCATTTCCAGCGTGAACGCCTCTGCGCCGTGGCGAGTTGCGGTATGGGCGCTGAAGGTCGCGGAAGGCTTTTCCTGCAATAGCACCGCGTCCACCGCCGCGTGCCGCAACCGCATCAGGCTTTCGGAAGACGCTTCCCGATCCGGCATCCAGGGGCAGACGGCGAACTGCTGCAACTTCGATGCGCGCATGGCCGAATGCAGGTCGTAGTGCCAACGGCGACGACCTGAATCGCGAAAGAATTCCGCGATCCAGGCTTCGAGTCGAGCGGCACGGCGAGCCTCGTCGCTAACAACCCCCGCATGCTTGCCGCAAAACAGCCGATTCAGGTCCTGGCCGATCCGCCGCACGCCCTGGCGCATGGCCGGTGGGTTGCAGAACAGCAATAACAGCCGCGCACGGGGGCGGATCTCGCTGCGCCCGATCGCTCGTATCAAGTCGTCGAGCAGCCTGATCGGGACAAGCTCACAACCGTGCACGCCAGCCGACAACACCAGGTCCAGCCCTGCATCCCGGCCAGGCGCCGGCGTGACTTCGAGCGCGCCCTCACCCAGCCATTGCAGCCTGACGCCCTCAGCCGTGAGCTGCTCTTTCTGCTCGGGCTCCCGCCCGGCCAGCGTCAGTTCCAGCAGCCGGCCGAGAGCCAGCGTGGCGGTGTCATCAATGGTCGTGATTACAGTCGGGGCCATGTACATGGTCGTCTTCGGCGGGTTCGACCGGTTCCATCTCCAATTCCAAGCTGACCAGATTGGTCGCCAGCGGACGCAGCAGCAGGTTGGCGTACTCGGTATCGCCGTCTTCGACATCCACGCCAATCATCAGCTGGTTGTTGCCGACCTGCTGAATCCAGACTTCCCGCCCCTGCCACATCACGGCAAAGCGGGTGCAGGAGGTCTCCAGCTGGGTGCCGTCTACATCTTCAAGGATCAGTTGCAGGCTATCGCTCATGGTCACACTCTCGATAAAGGGACAAAGACGGGACGGATGGCGTCCCGCCGTAGGTAAGGCCGGGCTCAGGCCTGAGTCAGTTTTGCTGCAGCGCGCTCGAAACGGGCGAGACCTTCGACGATGTCCGCCTCTTCGATGATCAGGCTCGGCGCCAGGCGGATCACGTCGGGACCGGCCTGCAGGATCATCAGCGCCTCGCGCTCGGCGGCATCGAAGATTTCCCGCGCACGGCCTTTCCAGGCGTCATTCAGCACGCAACCAATCAGCAAGCCCATGCCGCGCACCTGGCTGAACAGTCCGTGACGCTGGCCAATCTCAAGTAGGCCTTGTTTGAAGCGCTCATGGCGCGCCTTGACCCCAGCGAGCACTTCCGGCGTATTGACGATATCGACCACCGCCTCGGCCACCGCACAGGCCAGCGGATTCCCGCCGTAGGTCGTGCCATGGGTCCCGACGCTGAAATGCGCGGCGATTTCGTTGGTGGTCAGCATCAAGCCGATCGGGAACCCACCGCCCAGGCTCTTGGCGTTGGTCAGGATGTCCGGCGTGACGCCATAGTTCATGTAGGCGTAAAGCTCACCGGTGCGCCCCATTCCGGTTTGCACCTCGTCCAGGATCAGCAGCGCGCCGTGCTGATCGCAGAGTTTGCGCGCGCCCTCCAAATAAGCCTGATCGGCGGGCAGCACGCCGCTCTCGCCCTGGATCGGCTCCAGCACCACGGCACAGGTTTTGTCCGAAATGGTTGCGGCGAGCGCATCGAGGTCGTTGTAGGGAACGTGGCTGATGCCCTCTATCTTCGGTCCGAAGCCGTCGGAATACTTCGGCTGGCCACCCACCGTCACGGTGAACAGGGTCCGTCCATGGAAGCTGTTCACCGCGGAAATGATTTCGTGCTTCTGCGCGCCATGCTTGTCATGGGCGTAGCGACGGGCGAGCTTGAAAGCCGCCTCGTTGGCTTCAGCACCCGAATTGCAGAAAAATGCGCGATCGGCAAAGGTCGCCGCGGTGAGCTTCTTCGCCAGGCGCAGCGCGGGCTCGTTGGTGAAGATATTAGAAATGTGCCAGAGCTTGCCGGCCTGCTCGGTAAGTGACGCCACCAGCGCCGGATGGGCGTGCCCAAGCACGTTGACGGCAATGCCGCCGGTAAAGTCGATGAGCTCTCGCCCGCTCTGATCCCAGACTCGCGAGCCCTCGCCGCGCACAGGTATGAAAGCGGCGGGAGCGAAAGTGGGAACGATAACCTGGTCGAAATCGGCGCGTTCTACCGGGGTGTGCGGGGCGGACATCAGGACTCTCCTGCGATACGGCACTCATGGAATGAAAAACGCCCCACCGTGGCGGGGCGTTGCAGGCTCAGTTTAAACGCAGGCCCGCCGGGAATGGGCGGTCCGGCGAAAATTCTCTTCAAGGCACGATGGAATGCTGCTGGTCCAGCTCGATGGCCCGGTCCAGCGTCTCGAGCAAGGTTTTACGCGCCTTGAGCTTGGTATTCTTGTGAGCCGTCATGTTGATCTTCTTCAACTGGGCCGCCGTTGCCTTGGCCACGTCCATCAACTCGCCGGCCGGGACGATCTTGTCCAGGAAGCCCGCTTCCAGCGCCGCCTGCGGATTGAAGATCTCGCCATTGATTACCGAGCGATGGAAAGCGGGCTTGGTCAGGCGATCCCGCGCCACTTCGATACCGGAATGGTGCATGGTCATGCCGATCTGGACCTCGTTGAGGCCGATGTTGAACGCCCCCTCCACACCGATGCGGTAGTCGGCTGAGAGCAGCAGGAAGGCGCCCTTGGCGATGGCATGCCCCGGGCACGCGACGATGATCGGGAAGGGATGGGCGAGCATCCGTCGAGTGAACGTCGAGCCAACCGTTACCAGCGCTATGGCGTTCTCCGGACTCGAGGTCATCACCTTGAGGTCGTAGCCACCGGAGAGAATCCCCGGCTGGCCGGTGAGAATCACGACGGCGCGATCCTGCTCGGCACGATCGAAGGCGGCGTTGAGCGCATCGAACATAGCGGGAGACAGCGCGTTGACCTTGCCATTGTTCAGGGTCAGGGTGGCGATGCCGTCTTCGAGTTCGTAGCAAACCAGATCACTCATGACGAATATTCCTTGTTAGAAGTGCGCAGACGTTACCCAGCACGCCTCTCCAGGTAAAGCGTCGTGACTGACTGGCGAGTCATGAGTTACAGGCGAATGATGCGCCAGGCCAGGGCGCAAGTTGCCTTCAGGCTTCAGGTTGTTCCGGCTCGAGCTCGAGCACCGCCAACAGCTCGGGATGCAGGATCGACTGCAACTGGGGATCGGCGATATACAGGCCGTAGGAACCGTCGGAGATACCGAGGCTGATTCGATAGGGCGTGCCCTCGACGTCGACGGTCAGCTGAGAGAGGTCCAGGTAGCGCGGCTCGCAGGGCGCCTTGTTCGCGTCGCGTAGCACCACCACTTTCGGTCGCAGATGCAGCTGGGGATGCTTCTCCAGCACCAGGGCGACTTCGCCGGTATGCAGCTCCACCAGCGTGCCCACCGGAAAGACACCGAGCCAGCGGATGAATTCATGTACCAGCGCCCCGTCGAACTGCTTGTCCGCACCGCTACGCAGCACGTCGTACGCCGTCTGTATCGGCCGCGCATCGTCATAGGCACGGTGGCTGGTGATCGCATCGAAGGCATCGACGATGGTGACCACCCGGGTGATGAAGGGTATCTGATAGCCATCGAGCCCTTGAGGGTAACCCCTGCCGTCCAGCCGCTCATGATGTCCATGTGCCGCCTGCACCGCAGCGGGGGGGATGTCGTCCTGGCTGCACAGCGCCTCGTAGCCAAAACGCGGGTGTAGCTTGATGTGCTCGAACTCTTCCTGAGTCAGCTTGCCCGGCTTATTGAGGATGGCGGGGTCGATCTTCATCTTGCCGACGTCGTGCAATAACCCGGCAAGCCCGAGCAGTTCGATCTTCTCGTCGGGCAGGCCGAGATGCGTACCGAAGCCCATCGCCAGGATGGAAACGGACAGGCAATGCAGGCTGGTGTACAGATCCTGTGACTTCAAGCGCGCCAGCCAGAGCATGGCGCTCTCGTTGCGCAACATGCTTTCCAGGTTCCGCTTGACCAACGCCTGGCAGGCCTTGGTATCGATCGGCCGCCCGAGCTGGACGTCCGACAGCACCTGGTCAAGCACCAGCGCGCTGCTGCGATAGGCTTCCTGCGCTTCCTGGACTTCGAGTGCAAGCGGGATGCGTGTCATCGTGCGCGTCACGCGCAGCGGCGTCGCCGTGGGCACGATGACCTGCCCCTGGTCGAGCAGCACGCGGCGGGTATCATCGACGAAGACATAATCGCAGCGCTCGCGCACCGCCTGGATGTGCTCGAGCTTGAGCAGCGGGAAGCCCTGAAACAAAAAGTCGGTCTGACGCCATGGCCGGTCCAGCTCGCAGATATACATGCCGAGTTCCAGATGACTGACGTGCAGACGCCGTTTCGTGGCGACCTCCACCACGTCCGGCCGCTTACGCTTGCTTTTGAATAACTTCATCAAGCCATTTCCCGGCTTTACATATTCACAAAAGGTAACTGCGCTGGCTCGGGCACCAATGCCATAGGCGTTCGAACGCTAGAGCAACGATAGGTTCATTGCCAGCGCCACTCAGCCAGTTTTCTAACGGTGCCTTAACCGCATGAAAAAACTAAAAAAACTTTTTGCCATAGGCAGGCTCTTCGGCTACATTAGCGCGCCTCGACGGACTTCAAACCTCCGGCGAGATCCGGTGAGGTGTCCGAGCGGTTGAAGGAGCACGCCTGGAAAGTGTGTATACGAGAAATCGTATCGAGGGTTCGAATCCCTCCCTCACCGCCAGATCCCACACGAAGCCCCGTTTATCGGGGCTTTGTTGTTTCTGGCTATTGGCTTTGGCGGTACGGGCTTACGCCTGCCTCGGCGCCCGCCCTGGTTCTGAGCACAACACGTTCGTCCCGTTACTCGAAATGTTCCGATTTCACCCGCCGCTGACGCAGCCTGGTCGGGCGACGTTTCCATTCGCTCCATCCTTTGAGCGAGCGCCACTACGCGGGAACTGATTGTCCGCCCATAAATCCCGCAATAGCGGTGGTCTGACGAGCGGTCGGGACCGAGCCGAGCGCTCGCGTAGACAGATTCGTGCCACGGCGAATAGCGCGCCTGTCTATCGAAAAGCAGAGCTTCGCTCCGAGGGCGGGGCTCCCACAGAAGTGCCAAAGCGCCGAAGCGCCACCCGCACCGCTTTTCCTGTGGGAGCCGCGACCCCGCGGCGAATGCGCCGTTCTGCCCGCTCAAAAGCAAAAGCTTCGCCCCGGGGTCGGGGCTCCTACAAAGAAAGAGCCGAAGCGCCACCCGCACCGCTTTTGTTGTGGGAGCCGCGGCCCGCGGTGAATGAGCGCATTCTGCCCGCTCAAAAGCAAAAGCTTCGCCCCCGAAGGCGGGGCTCCCACAGAAAGGCTAAAAGCTTCGTCCTGAAGGGACGTAAGCGTTCTCACCGAATCTCTGGCCCATATATTGCTTGAGCTAAGCCAACGCTCTGTTCAGAAATCGGCTCGCGGGCCGAGCATGTCTGGAAAGCGGACCAGACCTCTGCTACTCGCCAGGGCACTTCACTGCGCATCATCTGTCGAGGCGCACCCCCTAATCGGCAAGGCGCGATGACTCATCCAGTCAAACGGAGGGCTCGGCGTCAGAACAAGAAAAGGCCGCTACCATGTTCAAACAAAAGAAAATCAGGCAGGCGACATTCATTTTGCTGGCTACTGCGGTCATTTTGATCCTGCCGAACCTGACTCGCTTGATCAGCTGATCTGTCGGCGTCGAGCCACGGAGACACCCTATGCGTCGAGTGTTTTGGTTGCTGATGACGTTGGCCGGCCCGGTATTGGGCGGTCAGGTCGACCAGCCCGCCGCGTTGTCGGCGCTGCAGCGCGATGATGTCGTTCTGCTCGATGTGCGCACCGCTCAGGAATACGCCGAAGGCGCCCTGCCCGGCGCTACGCGCATCGAAACCAAGGACCTCGCCGCACGTATCGCCAGCGTCGCGCCCGACAAGAACGCGCCAGTGGTGGTCTATTGCCGCAGCGGTCGGCGCTCGTCCGCCGCGCAGGACTTGCTGCGGGAGCTGGGCTATCGCCAGGTCATCAATGCCGGTGGCTATGAAGATCTGAAAGACGTCGTCCCGTCTCGCTGACTCCGCAACGCCCACGTCTCCATCTGCGCAAACACTTCATCCATCTCAACAGCCCTTCGCTATCACGGGAACTAATGCGCAACAGCGGCTACCGAAAAGGGAGCCACTGCTCAAGCGCTTGGTCGCGCGTACTCCGGAGGAATCCAGTTGATGAATTGGGACGTGATGTTGAATGAACGGCTTTGGATCAACATCGCCATAATCGCTGGCGTCACGGTCGTCAGCTATCTGATCCTGCAGGCCGTCTTACGGATCATCACTAATCGCCTGCGAAAGATGGCCAAGGGCTCGAGGAGCGGATTCGTGGGCATCGCGGCGGAGATGCTCAGCCGCACCAGCCACCTGTTACTCATTGCGCTGTCGCTGCTGATCGCACTGAAGGTCGTCGAACTGCCGGATCGCTGGGAATCGGCGATGGCCCATGGCTGGTTCATCGCCCTCGCCTTCCAGATCGCGTTGTGGATGGATACCGCCGTTCGCCTGTGGATGGAAAGCCTGAACCGCGACGGCAAGGCGCGAAATCCGGTCACCACGACGATCATCGGCATCATGATCCGCATCGTCATCTGGACGATGATGCTGCTGTCGATCCTCGCCAACCTGGGCGTGGACATCACCGCCATGGTCGCCAGCCTCGGCGTCGGCGGTATCGCCATCGCACTGGCGGTGCAGACATTGCTCAGCGACGTCTTCGCGTCCCTGTCCATCGGCGTGGACAAGCCGTTCGAGATCGGCGACTTCGTCGTGTTCGGTGACGTCGCCGGCAACATCGAGCACATCGGGTTGAAGACCACACGCATCCGGGCCCTGAGCGGCGAGCAGATCGTCTGCTCCAACGCTGACCTGCTCAAGCAGATTCTGCACAACTACAAGCGCATGAACACGCGACGCATCGTGTTCAAGTTCGGTATCACCTACAACACCCCGTCGGACAAGGTGCGTGAGGTCTCGGCGCTGGTGAAGCGAATCATCGAGGGCCTGGACAACGCCAAGTTCGACCGTGCCCACTTTCTCGCCTTCGACGACAGCCAGCTCACCTTCGAGGTCGTCTACATCATGCAGGTGTCGGACTACAACGCGTACATGGATACCCAGCAGGAAATCAATCTGCAGCTGCTCGATGGCATTCGCGAGATGGGCGTCCAGTTCGCCCTCCCGACCCGTAGTGTCGAGTTCATTGGCGGCAGCTTTCCAGAGCTGAGCGTCGCAGGTGTGCCGAAGGAAAAGCCCGCCGCCAATCAGCAAGCGCAAAGCGCGTTGCCGAACGGTTGACTAATTGCAGCGCCGCCGGGCGTGGCGGCGCTGCCAACGCTCAGCTCAGCGCAAGCGCATCTGCTTGTGGGTTTCGATCAGTTGCGGCACCACGCCCGGGTCCGCCAGCGTCGAGATATCGCCAAGAGCGTCGTATTCATCGGTGGCGATCTTGCGCAGGATGCGGCGCATGATCTTGCCCGAACGCGTCTTCGGCAAGCCCGGCGCCCACTGGATCACATCCGGCACGGCGATCGGCCCGATCTCCTTGCGCACCCACTGCTGTAGCTCCTGACGCAACTGCTCGGACGGCTCCTCACCCGCCAGCAGCGTCACGTATACATAAATCCCCTGCCCCTTAAGCGGATGCGGCACACCCACGACCGCCGCTTCAGCCACCTTGCGGTGCGCCACCATGGCGCTTTCGATTTCAGCGGTGCCCATGCGGTGGCCGGACACGTTCAACACGTCATCCACCCGACCGGTGATCCAGTAATAGCCGTCCTCGTCGCGGCGTGCGCCGTCGCCGGTGAAGTACATGCCGCGGAAGGTCTTGAAGTAGGTATCGACGAAACGGTCGTGGTCGCGATAGATGCTGCGCATCTGCCCCGGCCAGGAATCGAGGATGACCAGATTGCCCTCGGTGGCGCCTTCCAGCAAGTTGCCCAGGTTGTCCACCAGGCCGGGCACTACGCCGAAGAACGGCCGCGTCGCGGAGCCGGGCTTCAAAGCTGTCGCGCCCGGCAACGGGCTGATGAGGATGCCGCCGGTCTCGGTCTGCCACCAGGTATCCACGATCGGGCAACGTGACTTGCCCACCGTCTCGTAATACCAGTGCCAGGCTTCAGGGTTGATCGGCTCGCCCACCGAACCGAGCAGGCGCAGGCTCGAACCGTCGGCACCGTCCATGGCCGCACTCCCCTCGGCCATCATCGAGCGGATCGCGGTGGGCGCGGTGTAAAGGATATTGACCTTGTGCTTGTCGACGATCTGGCCAACTCGCTTGACGTCCGGATAGTTCGGTACGCCCTCGAACATCAGCGTGGTCGCGCCGTTGGCCAGCGGGCCGTAGATGATGTAGCTGTGACCGGTGATCCAGCCGACGTCAGCGGTACACCAGTAGATCTCTCCGGGCCGATAGTCGAAGACCCGCTCATGAGTTAGTGCGGCATAGAGCAGATAGCCGCCCGTGGTATGCATCACGCCCTTCGGTTTGCCGGTGGAGCCGGAGGTGTAGAGGATGAACAGAGGCTCCTCGGCCCCCATTTCCTTCGGCGCGCAGACATCGCCGGCCACTCGCATCAGGTCGTCGTACCAGATGTCGCGATGCTGATGCCAACGGATGTCGCCGCCGGTGCGACGCACCACGATGATCTTCTGCACGCAGCTGGTTTGCGGGTTGGTCAGCGCCTCATCGACGTTGGCTTTCAATGGAATCCGCTTGCCACCGCGCAACCCTTCGTCGGCGGTGATCACCACCTTGGAGCTGCCGTCGATGATCCGCCCGGCCAGCGCCTCGGGAGAAAACCCGCCGAATACCACCGAATGGATGGCGCCGATACGCGCACAGGCCAGCATGGCGACCGCCACTTCGGGAATCATCGGCATATAGATGGTGACCACATCGCCCCGATGCACATCCTGCCCGCGCAACGCATTGGCGAATTTGCTGACTTCGTGGTGCAGCTCGCGATAGGTGATGTGGCGGTGTTCGGAGGGGTCGTCTCCTTCCCAGATGATCGCGACCTCGTCGCCCCGTGTTTCGAGGTGACGGTCCAGGCAATTGGCCGAGACGTTCAGCGTGCCATCGGCAAACCAGCGGATATCGACGTGGTGATCGTCGAAGGAGGTCTGCTTGACCCGCGAAAATGGTTTTATCCAGTCGATACGCTCCGCCTGCTCGCGCCAAAAGCCGTCAGGATTGACCACCGACTGTTGATACATGGCTTTGTAGGCGGCCTCGTCGGTCAGCGACCGAGCCGCAACTTCCGGTTTCACGGGGTACAGGGACGCAGCACTCATTGGCAATACCTCAATCGTCGGTCTTCTTATCTTTTGAATAACCCTGTCCACAGGCGTCCATGCGTATCACACCGAGCGCCTGGCGACTCCAAGTTCGAGCAACGCGGGGGCGAAGCGTTCCGCTGGCTGGCAAGCCGTCAAGAACTAACTTTCCTCTAGAGCATAGACGCTTCGGCCGAGGCGTACTTCGGCGCCGTTCGTGGTCCTAGGATGATCAGGGCGTGCGCCCGTCGTGCCGGAGTGTGCGGATGTCAGATCCAGCCAACGTATTCTTTCGTGTCGTTAAACGCGTCAAGGGCAGCATCGCCCTTTATCCGGTGCTGATTCCTGCCGCCTATGCGGCTCTGGCTGCGCTGGTGCTGGCATTCGAATCGACCGCCACCGCGGCGGCGCTACGCGACAAGCTCCCCTCAGGCCTGACCGATGCCGACAACAGCCGCGAAATTCTCGGCACGCTCATCACCGGCATCATTTCGCTCACCGTGTTCAGCTTTTCCATGGTGATGGTCGTGCTTAACGGCGCTGCCGCCCGACTGTCACCACGGGTGCTGCCGGGGCTGGTCAGCGACACGCGAAACCAGGTGACCCTTGGCATCTACCTGGGCAGCATCGTCTATTTCCTGTTGCTGATCGGCACGCTGAACAAGAACGACCCGGCCAGCGTCCCCGCGCTCGGCCTGCTGCTGGCGCTGCTGTTCGGCATGTCATGCATGGCGCTGTTCGTCGTCTTCATTCGCTCGGTGTCGCAATCGATCCAGGTCGACTGGATCCTCAGCCAGCTCTACAACGGCGCATCGACCAAGCTCGAAAATCGCCGCCGACGTATTGCCGGGATCGCCGGGCTGCCAGAGGCTGGCGAATGGTGGTGCGTACCCGCGGCCCGGCCCGGATACCTACGCGAAGTGAACGAACGCCGCCTGGGCAAGATCCTGCGCAAGCGTGGCCTGCTGGCCATGATACAGGTCGAGCCGGGGTTCTTCCTGATCGAGGGCCACCCCCTGATCAAGTTCAGCGAGCCGCTGAGCGAAGACGATGCGGCGGATGTGCTCGATTGCTTCGACTTCCATGACAAGGAATTCGCCGGTGCCAACGTCTCTTACGGCATGCGGCAGATGTCCGAAATTGCGGTCAAGGCCATCAGCCCGGCGATCAACGATCCTGGCACGGCGATACGGGCGATCAACCTTATCGGCGTTCTGCTGAAACGGCTCGGGGGCGTGCCGTCTTTCGATATCGGCTGCATCGACGGCCAAGCTCGTCTGTTCTACCCGCAACCGGATATGCGGCGCCTGCTACAGACCGTAATCGCGCCGATCCGCATCTACGCCGGCCATGATCCGCAAGTGCTGATCACGCTCCTGCGCTGTATGAAGAATGCCCTGCATGGCGAACCGAGCGATAGGCAGCTCGACGCCCTTTACGAGGAAATTCACGCCCTGCGCGACGAGGCCGACGCAAAAGTCGAAAACCAGCGCGACCGCCGCGCCATCAACGAAGAGCTAGAGCGGCTGGCGCAGATTCAGGGCATGCAATGGGAGGCACGTCCGCGAGCTGAGCTGTTGCCGTTGATATGACAACGCCGGCACTCGCCGTGGGGATGTAGGAGCCCCGACCTCGGGGCGAAGCTTTTGGCTTTAGAGCAGGCAGAACCTTCGCATTCGCCGCGGGGTCGCGGCTCCCACAGAAGCGGCGCTTTGGCTCTTCTGTAGGAGGCCCGACCTCGGGGCGAAGCTTTGGCTTCTAAGCAGGCAGAACCTCCGCATTCGCCGCGGGGCGCGCCTCCCACAAAAAGCGACGCGGGCTGCGCTTTGGCTCTTCTGTAGGAGCCCCGACCTCGGGGCGAAGCTTTGGCTTTTGAGCTGACAGAACCTCAGCATTCGCCGCGGGGTCGCCTTCCACAGAAGCGGTGCGGGCGGCGCTTTGGCTCTTCTGTAGGAGCCCCGACTCGGGGCGAAGCTTTGGCTTCTAAGCAGGCAGAACCTCCGCATTCGCCGCGGGGCGCGCCTCCCACAAAGCGACGCGGGCGGCGCTTTGGCTCTTCTGTAGGAGGCCCGACCTCGGGGCGAGGCTTTGGCTTTTTGAGCTGACAGAACCATCGCTTTCGCCGCGGGGTCGCGGCTCCCACAGAAGCAGCGCGGGCGGCGCTTTGGCTCTTCTGTAGGAGGCCCGCCCTCGGGGCGAAGCTTTGGCTTTTTGAGCTGACAGAACCATCGCTTTCGCCGCGGGGTCGCGGCTCCCACAGAAGCAGCGCGGGCGGCACTTTGACTCTTCTGTAGGAGCCCCGCCCTCGGGGCGAAGCTTTTTCCTTTTGAGCAGGCAGAACCTCCGCATTCGCCGCGGGGCGCGCCTCCCACAAAAAACGACGCGGGTGGCGCTTCGGCTCTTCTGTAGGAAGCCCGCCCTCGGGGCGAAGCTTTTGCCTTTTGAGCAGGCAGAACCTCCGCATTCGCCGCGGGGCGCGCCTCCCACCAAAGCTAGGAGACGCATAGCGCTGGATTTTATTGCGCCTGATTCGCCGCCTCGGCTGCCTCGATCAGGTCGGTGCCGATTTCCGCCTCGAACTTTTTCCAGGCCGGGCGTAC